>JBARNX010000067.1:0-13088 GCA_049641805.1 Minisyncoccales bacterium | reverse complement strand
GGCAATCCCAGCGTAATAAGAGGGATAGCCAATGTTATGGTCACTTGAAGCTGGGTCCAAGCACCGTAATTTTCAGCACCCATTAATTTTGTTATAATGGGCAAGATGATTATTCCTTCCAGCGCATAAAATAACTGGACCAGGGCAATGATTGCCATGTCTTTCGTGAATTTTCTATAAGACATAAATTTAATAATATAATGGAGCGAAAATACGCGCAAGCGCTGAAAACATTGAATTTGTTGGAGACGAAGTGTGGAGTATACGATCTTGAGGTTGATGGTATTCCCGTCTGGTGGTTTATCAGGTACAAATTTTTTCTGTCGTATTTGGAAAAGCTGAATTCCGCGGGCGCAGAAAAGGAAATTTCCAGATACCGCGTCATTCCGGTTCATAATTTTATCAATACGGTTTCGTTCGGATTGCGTTCTTTAAAAAGTCTGGCAATGATTATCGGCCATAAAAAAAAGCCGGTTTGGTTGCTCGCTTATTCCAGCGATTTAAAAAAAACAAAGAACGGCGCGGCCGAGGATATCAATATTGGTCTAGTTTATCAGAAATTAAGGGAACGCGCCACAGTCATCGAGATGCCGTCGCTTACGCCAAACGACTTTAACTCATTATTGTTTCGTAAAGAAGCCTTTTTCTTTGATGCTGCCGTCGCGATATCAATAATCGTCAATTTCGCAAAATCAAGGAAAAAACCGGCGATCGGTCGATGGAAAGAATTTAGCGAACTTTGCCGAAGGACTGATTTTGGCCAGGATTGTCCGCCTTCGGATTGGATTTCCGATAAGGTTCTCGGATTGATAAACCAATCGTACGCGAAAGTTCTGTTTCAGGTTGAGGCGGCGAGATTTTCTTTGGAAAAATACATGCCGGAAATCATCGTTGAAACATCAAGCTATGAGGCAGGAGTAACGGCCATAAATTTTGCAGCAAAGAAAATGGGTATTCCGGTGATTGAAATCCAGCACGGAATAATCACCAATGCACACGCGGGATATATTTATTTCACTCCGCAAAAATATTTATCTTCCAAACCTCGTCCTCAAAAATTCATGGCGCACGGACAAATATATAAAGATATCATCCTGAATTCGGGCAATGCGTTTTTGCCCGAGGATATCATCGTGGCCGGGAACATGAGAATCGAAAAATTTTTAAGGGAAAATTTACCCGGAAAAGAAACAATAAGAAAAAGGGTGCGCCAGGCGTTGGGAATTGGAGAAAACGATTTTTTGGCGACGATTTCAAGCCAAAATCTGCCAAAAGAAGAATTCGCGCAAATCGTGGAAGAGGTTTTGCTCACTTCGGAAGAAGACTTGTTCATTTGCATAAAACCCCATCCCGCAGAAGACGATTGGAAGCAAGCTTACGGCAGAATTCTATCGCATTCGCGGGCGAGATTTGTCACCGACGGCGATATCGATCTTTACGATCTTCTGACGGCTTCCGATCTCCACGCGACAACCATTTCAACGGTTTTTTTGGAATGCTTGGCGATTGATATTCCCAATATTATTGTCAACAGTCCCAATTTGGGCAGCATTTTGGATTTGGTGAACTATTGCGGCATATCGCCGGTGAAGACCGCAGAAGAATTTGTTGAAGAAATCCATAAAATAAGAAACGATAAAAAATATAAGGAAGAAATAATAAAAAAAGGAAAGAAAATCACTGAACATTTCTTTGCTCCGACCGGGCATCCGGAAAATGTTATCGTTGAAGAGATACTAAAAAAATTGAAGAACAAAAAACAGGCCCTATGATAACGATAATCAATTATGGAATGGGGAATCCGCAGTCGATGGCCAGTATGCTTAAGTACATCGGCTTTGAATCAAAAGTTACTTCCGACGCGGGCGAAATCACGGCGGCGGGGAAATTGATTCTTCCCGGGGTGGGCGCGTTTGATGCCGGGATGGACCAGCTTGGCCGGTTGGGATTGGTTGAGGTCTTGAACAAAAAAATTCTCGAGGAAAAAACTCCGATCCTTGGTATTTGCCTGGGTATGCAATTATTCACGCGGGAAAGCGAAGAGGGGAAAAGAAAGGGTTTTTGTTGGTTGGGCGCGAAAACCAAGAAATTTGATTTTAACGCGTCGGAGAATAAAAAATTGAAAATTCCCCATATGGGCTGGAACACGATTGATCTGCAAAAAGAAAGCCGGCTGTTTTCGGGGCTTGAAGAAGGCGCGCGGTTTTATTTTGTCCATTCTTACCATCTGGTTTGCGATGATAGGCGCGATGTTGCGGCAATGACAAACCATGGCTATGATTTTGTTTCCGCGGTCGAACATGATAATATTTTGGGAGTCCAATTCCATCCGGAAAAGAGCCATAAATTCGGGATGCGCTTGTTGAGAAATTTTGCCGAATTATACTAAAAAACATGTTGTCGACAAGAATTATTCCGGTGCTGCTTCTCAAAGGCGGCGGGCTGGTCAAAACAATAAAATTCAAAAATCCGGTTTATATCGGCGATCCGATCAACGCGGTGAAAATTTTCAACGAGAAGGAAGTTGACGAGCTTATTTTTTTGGATATTGAAGCGGCGAAGTCGGCAAAACCGGTGGACTACAAAAAAATTTCTGAAATCACCAACGAATGTTTTATGCCGCTTTGTTACGGCGGCGGCCTCAATTCGGTGGATCAAATGAAGAAAATTTTTTCTTTGGGCGCGGAAAAGGCGGCGATAAATTCATTTACCTTTAAAAATCCGGGCTTGATCAAAGACGCGGCGTTGGTTTTTGGCAGCCAGAGCGTGGTTGTTTCGATTGATGCCAAAAAAAATTTTTTGGGAAAATATGAAGTTATGGCGCGCGGCGGATTGGAAAGAACCGGAAAGGAAGCCGTTGAATGGGCCAGGGAATGCGCGCGGCTGGGCGCGGGAGAAATATTGCTGAACTCTATTGATCGCGATGGTACTATGGTAGGATATGATATTGAGCTCATCAACAAGGTGAGCGGTTCGGTTTCGATTCCGGTGATTGCTTGTGGCGGCGCGGGAAAATACTCCGATTTCGCGGCGGCGTTGGCCGCGGGCGCCAGCGCGTTGGCCGCGGGCAGTTTATTCGTTTTTTATGGAAAGAATCGGGCGGTTTTAATTAACTATCCGGCCCGTTCCGGATTTGAAATGAACGGCGTTAATGCCGATAAGTAATATGGTACAGGAAAGAAAATACCAAATTTGTTCCCGGTGCGTTATGGATACCAGCGATCCGGGTATTGTTTTTGACGAAAAAGGCGTTTGCAACAATTGCAAAGGCTATTTTGAGCGCACGGCCCGGGAACTCCATTATGACGAAAAAGGAAAGCGGAAATTGCGCGAGGTGGCGCAAAAGATCGCGGCGGCCGGAAAGGGCAGGGAATATGATTGCATTGTCGGGGTTAGCGGCGGAGTGGACAGCTCGTTTGTGGCTTATCATCTCAAGAAGCTTGGCTTGAAACCTTTGGCGATTCATTTGGACAACGGCTGGAATTCCGAATTGGCGGTGGGCAATATTGAGAGAATTCTCAAACAGATGGATATCGATCTTTGCACGAAAGTGCTTGACTGGGATGAATTCAAGGACTTGCAGCTTTCGTTTTTTAAATCATCCTTGATCGATTGCGAGATTCCCACTGATCATGCGATTATGGCGACGCTTTACCGCGAGGCGCGCCGGCGAAAAATAAAATATATTATCACCGGCAGCAATCTCGTCACGGAAGCGGTGATGCCGATCAGCTGGGCGCGTTTTAAAATCGATTGGCGGCTGGTCAGAAATGTCCAAAAACGGTTTGGCTCAAAAAAATTAAAAACATTTCCCCATATCGATTTGGCCGGCTTGGCGTACGCAACGCTGGTCGAGGGCATAAAAATTTTTCCGCTTCTGAATTATGTCGAATATGACAAAGCAAGCGCCAAGCAAATGCTCATCGACCGGTTCGGGTGGAAGGACTACGGCGGAAAACATTACGAATCGGTTTATACGCGTTTTTATCAAGGTTACATTTTGCCCGATAAATTCGGCATCGACAAACGCCGGGCGCATTTTTCCGCGCTCATTTGCGCCGGCCAAATGACGCGACCCGAGGCTTTGGAGCTTCTCAAATCAATCCCTTACCCCAGCAAAGAAATGTGCCTGCGAGACAAGGAATATGTGATTAAAAAATTCGGCATTACCCCTCAAGAATTCGAAATGATCATGCGCGATCCGCCCCGGGATTACAATGATTTTCCTAATGATTACCGTATCTACGACGCATTGAGATGGGTGGTGAAACTTGGCAAACGAATCGCGACAATCAATTGATTATCTTAATATATATACTTCAAGCAAATGGAAATTTGGCAAATCATACCGGCGATATACGCGTTGATCGCCATTGGCGTGTTTGTTTTTATCGCGCGCAAACCGAAGTTTTTCTGGATGTTTTTTGTTTGTATTGCCGTTGGCACCGCGGGGCTGATAATGATACCCAAACCGCCATATAGCGTGGCGCTGGTTGACGAAGTTTTGGCCGCGGCCGCGGCCGGCGGGGCGCTTTGGGCCTTGATATTGGGGAAAGTCAAGATGGTTAAAAAGCCCCGCGCGGGATTGGAGAGGATCCACTGGATATTATTTTATGTTTTGGCCGGTTATTTGCTTTTTCAAAGCATCCGGGGATTGATTTTGTGGCAAAATATATTGCTTTTGAGGTGGGTATGTTTTTATATTTTGATTATTACCGCGGCTTTTTTGACTTCGAACACGGATTTGCCGGCACCCAAAAAACCGGCGCTGATCCGCGCGATATTATGGGGCTGGATGGTTTATCTGGTCGCGTATTTATTGCATGGATTATTCATCCAATGTGTCTATGGGATATCGTATTTCAGTTTAACTGTGCAGGGCGTGCAGTGGGAGGGCCCCAATTACGCGCTGTTTCCGTTGGTTGCGGCGATTCCCGCAGTGCTGCTATATCTGCGCCAAGGGTTTGGCGCCAAACAATGGCTGGGATGGGCGGTGATCATCCTTACTTTAGTGGCCGGGTATGTTTATGACTCGCGCGCGGTTTTTGCCGCGATTGCCGCTTATGTTATCATCTCGCCGACGATATTGGGATGGCGCAAAATTATTCCGGTGGTATTGGTCGGCGTGGCTTCTATCGTACTGTTTTATTGGGGAAAATTATTCTTTTTCATTTTGCAGATGCTTAAAAGCGTGACTTTCGGTTACTCTGGCGATGCCGGCCGGTACGCGATCATCCGGGCTTCAATCGACGCGATTTGCCAGCGGGCCGACACTTTTCTTTTCGGCTATGGTATTAACTCGCACCATTATGTTTTGCCGCCGTTTATGAAAGCTGCCGGACATCCGACGATCGGGCAGAGTCCGGATTATTCGGTTTCGCTTTTGCCGGGCGATGACTTTGTGTACAATTCGATCGGCGGCTTGCCCGATTATGTGCGTGTCACCGGTTTCGGGAGCCTGCTGACCGATATCGGCTTTATTGGCGCGCTCTTGTTGATGGCGGTATTTTTCATTTTGGCGTTGCGATTGATGGCGATGAAAAACGCGGCGGGGCGTTTCGCGGTCATCGTGTCTTTGCTCCTGGTTTTATTTTGGATGCTTTTTTCCAAGGTTGAAGATATCCTGTTGATCTGGTTTATGATCATGCCGTCGGGGCTCGCGCTCGCGCTGGCGCGGCCGGAAGACAATGATTCATCGCCTGCCGGTTCGGCAATACCATGAAATACTCATTTTCAACCAACACCTTGACGACTCTGGTTACGCGGATATTGTCGGCAATTTGTTCGATCGCGGTATCGATATCAATCGCGCGATTTTTCGGTCCGGAAGGCAACGGAGCTTATTCGTTGGCGGTGGTTTTATCTTCCGTGGCGACAACCTGCGTTTTGTTCGGATTGACTACGGCAACAGTTTTTTGCGTTGGCAAGAACAAATATCCCTTGGGACAGGTGATTGCCGGCAATGTTTTTCTTTCTCTTGCCGCGGGAGCGCTGGGAGTGTCCGGAATTTTGCTGGCCGGGATTTTTTTTGACGGTATTTTCGGCGGAATGGCGTTTTTAAATATCGTTTTGGCGATTGCGGCGGTACCGTTGGCGCTGGGATTCAACCTTCTTTCCCATATACTGATCGGATTGGGAAATATCCGGGCGTACAATCGTATTTCATTATCGCAAAGCCTTGTTCTTCTGGTACTGGTGCTGGCCTTGCCGCAATTTTTAAATTTGGGGATCAGCGCCGCGATTTTAGCCTATGCGGTGTCATTTTTTATTGCCGATATCCTGTTTGTTCGCGCCACGGCCAAGGAGGCGGGCGGTATCGACTGGCGCCTCAACCGGGATTATATCAAAGATGTTTTCAGCTACGGATTAAAGATTTATCCTTCCCATATTTTTTCGTTTTTGAGCACGCGGGTCAACTTTTTTCTGATCAACGCGTTTCTGAATCCGGCGGCCGTGGGTTTGTATTCAATCGCGGTCGCGCTTTCCGAAGGCCTGTTGATTTTTGCCAAATCGGTGAGTACGGTTTTAATCTCGCGCGTGGTTTCCGAAACCGATCCCAAAAAACTCAAGGAATTTACGCCGCTGGTGTACCGTTCGGTAATATTCGTGATCCTTCCGGCGGTATTGATTTTGGCGCTGGTTGCCCGGCCGTTGATCTTGTTGGCGTATTCAGTCTCGTTTGCCGACGCCGTGGAACCGCTTCGGATATTGTTGATCGGAGTTATCGCTTATTGTGGCTGGGAAATACTCTCCAACGACATTTGCGGTCGCGGCCGGCAGGCGATTATCAGCCATATCAGTGCGGCGGCATTTTTTGCCGGTATTATTTTCAATGTATTCTTTATATCTCGATGGGGAATAATCGGTGCGGCTTGGGCCGCCGACGCCACTTATTGCCTGATGTTTTTTTGCGCCTTGGCTGCGTATAAAATTATTTCGAAAAACAATTTTTTTGAAATTATCCTGCCCAAGAAATCCGACATCGGCTTGTACCGTGATTCCGCGGCCGACATATTAAAAAAAATGAAACCATGAAAATTTGCTATATCGCTGACGCCGCGTCGCCGCATTCCTTGCGCTGGATAAGTTATTTTGCCGCAAAGGGCCATCAAATAGATTGGATATCGACTTCCGAACCGGAGGGCATTTTGCCGCCGAACATTGGATTTCATTTAATCAAAAACAGCAAATTCAAGAGCCTTAAAATCATTGCCAACGCTTGGGCGGTGCGGCAATTGGTCAAAAAAATAAAGCCGGATATTTTACACGCCCACTACGCGGGCGTTAACGGAGTACTGGCTTGGATCGCGGGATTTCATCCTCTGGTGATCACGGCGTGGGGCTCGGATATTTCGGTTGCGGCTCAAAAACCGGTCATGCGGATTTTAATCGCGCCGGCGTTGAAAGGCGCTGATTTGGTTACTTGCGATGCTTTTCATTTAAAGGATGCAATAATCAGGCTTGGAGTTTTCGAACAAAAAATCAAGATCGTTAATTTTGGAGTCGAAGCCGATATTTTTTGTCCGGGTCCGGCGTACGCAGAATTGCAAAAAAAATTGGGCGTCGAAAATCACCCGTCGGTTATCAGCGTACGCAGCCTTGAACCAATCTATGACATCCCGACTTTGCTGAAGGCCGCCGCGATCGTGATCGAAAAAATTCCCGATGCCAGATTTGTTATCGGCGGCCGGGGGTCGCTTGAAGCGGAATTGAAACGCCAGGCAAAAGATTTTGGGATTGAAAGCAATGTGATTTTCGCCGGATTCATTCCGCACGATGATTTGCCGCGCTGGTTTCGCAGTTTTAACGCCTATGTTTCCACTTCGCTTTCCGATTCGGGCATCGCCGGCAGTACGGCCGAGGCCATGGCCTGCGGCTTGCCTCCGGCGGTTACCGATTCCGGGGAAAACGACAAGTGGATTGAAAACGGCAGGAACGGTTTTTTGTCGCCGGTGAAAGATCATGCCGCGCTGGCGGAAAATATCATTAAAATTTTAACCGATCACAAGATAGCGATTGAAATCGAAGAAAACGCCCGCCGCACGATTTTGGAAAGAAACGATTACAAAACCCAAATGCGCGCGATGGAAAATTTGTATGAATCTTTGCGGCAAAAGAAATAGTTGCGTGTTCGGCTTGTGCGGCTTCGTGAGTATTGATGGCCAAGCTTGTAATTAATGTTACGGAATAAAATTATGTACAAACAAATAAGATGCGGTTGAATTTTATAAAATTTGGTAAGTTTGAATTTTTATCGGCCACGGCGTATTTGTCGCTGGCGTTGCTGTTTGCTTATTTTTACCGTTACCAGTGGAATACCGACGGATTGGCTTATCTTTCGATTGCGCAAAAATACGCGTCCGGAAATTTTTGGCCGGCGGTAAACGGTTTTTGGAGTCCGTTATATTCTTGGTTGATCGCGATTTTTATCGCGCTTGGGATTCCGGCGATGGCCGCGGCGAAGATAGTCGGTATTTTGGCCGGCTTGGGGTTGCTGATCGCGTCAAATAAACTTTTGGAGTGTTTTGATTTGGCTGGGCGCGCCAAAAAAATGATTATTGCCGCGCTGGTCCCGATTGCGGTTTATTTTTCTGTGTCGCTGACCACGCCGGATCTGCTGGTTGCCGCGATCATAATTTATTATTTGAGCCTTGTTTTCCAGAGCAATTACACTGCCAAAAATTTGGGAATTTTGTGCGGTGTTTTGGGAGGATTGGCCTATTTGGCCAAAACCTACGCGTTCTTATTTTTCGCCGTCCACTTTGCCGTGTTTTCCGCGATCTTCTTTTGGCAGGCGAAATCGACCCAAGAGAAAAAGGATATTGTCCGCAATTTTATTGCCGGAACAATGGCGTTCGCGATTATCGGCGGCGTTTGGGCCGCGTTGATTTCCGCCAAATACGGCGAATTCACCATCGGTCGCACCGGAACATATAATCTGGCGGCTTATGGTCCGGGAGCCGCGGGCGATCCGCTGGATTATCTTGGTTTTCTGTCGCCGGCGGATAAGTATTCGTTGAGCGCGTGGGACGATCCGGGATTGATCGCGATTCCGCCGGTCCAAGAAGCGGCGTTTGGCGAAAATATCCGACATTATGCGCTTAACGCGATTGCTAACGCTGGAAAAGCGTTCATCGGCATCTACGGTCGGTTTTCGCTGTTGGCGCTGGCGGCGTTTATTGTTTCGACTGCGATGATTATCAAATGCGGGGTGCGCAAAATTTTTGCCCGGGATTATGCTTATCCATCTGCGACAATTTTGATATTAACGGCCGGCTATCTGCCGATCCATATCGAAGAGCGTTATATTTGGGTCGCGCAGATATTATTGTTGTTGCTGGCGGCAAAAATTATCGATGGTTTCGGCTGGTTGAAGCAAAATCCGAAATTGAAAAACATCATCTTGTTTTTCGCGATATTTTCGTTTACGCTGATACCAATATATAAGCTCATGTCCCGCGCGGATACAGGGCATGGAGGTTGGCAAACATATTCGCAATTAAATGATTCCGGGATCAGCGGCAAGATCGCTTCCAATGGCAAATGGCCGGATTCGCTGTTGTTGGCTTTTTACGCCCGCGGCCAGTATTATGGCACGCCAAAACCCGGGATTGATACGGGCGAACTGCAAAAACAACTGAAAGAATTGGGGATACAATATTACCTTTTCTGGGGCAATGGCGATTTGCCGGAATTTCTGGAAGGAAAAAACGATTTGTCCCAAGGTAGAGTCGCGGGATTAAAAGTATATTATTTACAACGATAATGGCTTGTGGTCGAAAGAGGCGACATTGATTTTGTCGTATTTTTTGTTTATTATCTATATGAGATTGGGATGGTTCCGTCGATTGCCGGAAATCTTAAATTATAAAATAGACCTACTGCCTAAATACTTTCGTAGCGAATTTTCAGATTTCGGGACAGAAGCGATCCCGTGTAGCGGAATATGCGAGCCAAATGAAGAGAGAAGGCATACTTGAAGCAAGTCTGTCGACCCGCGCTTCGCCGAAGGCTTCGGCGAGGCGAACGAACGATGAATTCGGCGTAGCCGAAATATGGAAATTGTAGTAGGAAATATTTAGGCAATAGGGTCTAATGCGTATGGCAAAAAAAATCGGTATCATGGGGGTTGGTGTTGTCGGAAACGCGGTGTCTAGCGTAATTCCGGGCGCTTTATTGTACGATAAATTCAAAAATATCGGTTCGCTGGATGAGGTGAACCGGGCTGACATCATATTTGTTTGCGTTAACACTCCGTATGTCGAAGGAAAGGGATGCGACATTACCGCCGTGGACGACGCGGTTTCTTCCATTGCCGGAAGCAAGATAGTTGTCGTAAAATCCACAGTGGTTCCGGGAACCGTTGATAATCTTCAGGAAAAATATCCCCAGCATTCGATCTTATTCAACCCCGAATTTTTGCGCCAAGCTTGCGCCGTCGAAGACATGAAAAATCCCGATGAACAAATCGTCGGTTATACGGAAAAAAGCAAATCCTGCGCCCAAGAGGTCATCGACATACTGCCAAAAGCCCCTCATGATTTCATCGTGCCCGCCAAGGACGCTGAAATGGCGAAATATTTTTCCAATACATTTTTGGCGTTAAAAGTTGTTTTTGCCAATCAGATCTACGATCTTTGCGAAAAGATCGGGGTTGATTACGAATCCATAAAAAATATGGCGTCGGTGAACCCGAGATTTGCCTTCAGCCATTTTGATGTTTGGACCGAAGGATATCGGGGGTATAGCGGCGCTTGTTTGCCCAAGGACACCAAGGCGTTGATAAAATTTGGCGAAGACAATGGCGTTGACTTGAGTCTTTTGAAACAGGCCGACAAGATCAACCGCCGGTTGCTGTTTGGCAACAAAAATATCGCTCCCGACCTAGTCAAGCTTTACGAAAAAGAATCGTAAACCAATTTCAATATGCCAGAAAACCAATGCTTTATCACCGCGATCGTTGTCTGCCGGAACGAGGAGTGCTTTATCGCGAAATGCTTGGATTCGATAATTGCCAACGATTATCCGAAAAATAAACTGGAAGTTTTTGTGGTTGATGGGATGAGCGAAGATAAGACCCGGCAAATCGTCCGGGAATATACTCAAAAATATCCGTATATCGTCCTTTTGGACAATCCCAAAAAATTCACGCCCTTTGCCTTCAATATCGGCATACGCCGCGCCCAAGGCGACTTTATCGCGATCATGGGTGCCCACAGCACTTACGAGAACCGTTATTTTTCAAAATGCTGCCGCTATATCCGGGAGCACAATGCCGATAATGTTGGGGGGATGTGGCGCGTCACGCCCCAAGCCAAAGGTGTGATGAATAAGGCCATCGCCGCGTCGCTTTCGTCCGCTTTTGGCACAGGAAACGCGCATTATAAAACTTATTCGGATAATAAACCGAAAGAAGTCGATACGGTTTTTGGGGGATTTTATCGGAAAGATGTTTTTGCGAGAGTCGGTTATTTCAACGAAGACCTTGCCCGGACGCAGGATATCGAATTCAACATACGGTTGAAAAAAGCGGGTGGCAAGATACTTTTATTCCCGAATATCGAGGTCATTTATTATCCGAAAGCGAATCTGCGAGATTTTTTTATCCATAATTTCCGGAGCGGCGAGTGGATTATTTATTCGTACAAATTAACGAAGAGGCCTTTAAAACTCCGGCACTATCTTCCGTTTGTCGCCGTTTCGGTTGGTATTGTAATCGTGGCCGTCGGTTTTTTCTTTCCTCCCGCTTTTCTATTTCTGGGGCTGGTTGCGGTTCTATATTTGGCGATGAGCCTTTATTTTTCCACGCGGCTTGCGGCAAGGGAAAAAGATTGGAGGTTGTTTTTCCTCGCGCCGGTTGTTTTTGCGGCGCGGCAGTTTGCGTACGGCATCGGATCGGTCGCGGGTGTTGCCAAGCTAATAACCAAATAAATTCAAAAAATTATGGAAGATCTGCGCAAAATCAAGGAAAGGGAGCACGCGAATAAATTGAAATTGTCGCTTGAAGGGGCGGGTGACGAGGAAAAGGTTTTTTCAAACAAAAAGTTTTATTCGGTTACGCGCGCCAGCCGTGCCCAGATGGAAAAGCTGCTCGTCGGTTCGATTTTTCCCGGGTCGCAATTGCTTGATTACTGTTGCGGCACCGGCGAGGTGAGCATTTTCCTTGCCAAGAACAACGCGAATGTCACCGGAATAGACATCTCCGACATTTCGATCGCGATTGCCCAAGATCATGCCGCCAAAGAATGCAAAGGCAATTTGCCGAAATTCAAGGTAATGGATGGCGAAAACCTGCAATTTTCCGACAATATTTTCGACGCGATTGTCTGCAGCGGCGTCTTGCACCATTTGGACCTGAACAAGGTATATCCGGAATTATCACGGGTCTTGAAGCCAGGCGGCCGGATCATTTGCAACGAACCACTGGCGTACAATCCGGTGTTCCAAATTTATCGCAAATTGACGCCGCGGTTGAGGACCGAATGGGAAGCGAAACATATTTTGAATAAGGGATCCATTAATCTGGCACGGAAATATTTCTCGAAAGTTGATATCAAATTCTATCACTTGGCGACGCTGGTTGCGGTGCCTTTCCGGCACACGCCGGTTTTTAAACCGATACTCGGATTTTTTGAAGCCGTAGATGCGGTTTTATTAAGAATTCCCGGCATAAAGTGGTTGGCATGGCAAATGATCTTTGTTCTGTCGGATCCCAAAAAATAAAAAATATGGTAAAACGGTTGTTTGATATTTTTGTTTCCGCGGTTTGCCTGGCGATATTCGCGCCGATAATGGTCGCCGTGGCGCTGGCGATCGAACTTGATTCGCCCGGACCGGTATTTTACCGCGGTTTGCGCACGGGAAAGGGCGGTCGGCAATTCAAGATTTTCAAATTTCGCACCATGGTGGTTGATGCCGAGAAATTGGGCGGGCCGTCGACCGCGGATAACGATCCGCGCAACATTAAAATCGGCAAGACATTGCGCAAATACAAGTTGGATGAAATGCCCCAGCTTTTTAATGTGCTGAAAGGCCAGATGAGCATTGTCGGGCCGCGGCCGCAAGTGAAAAAATACACGGATTTGTAC
>JBARNX010000029.1:0-3189 GCA_049641805.1 Minisyncoccales bacterium | reverse complement strand
TGAAATACAAAGTGTTCATCATTGACGAATGCCATCAGTTGTCCAAAGATGCCTCCAACGCTTTGCTCAAAACCTTGGAGGAGCCGCCGGCACACGCCATCTTTATTCTGGCCACCACCGAACTCCACAAAATCCTGCCCACGATTTTATCGCGCTGCCAGAGATTCGATTTCCGCAAACTGGCTTTGCCCGAACTTGCGGCGCGTCTGCAAAAACTGGCTGATGCCGAAGGAGTAAAAGTGGAAAAAGCCGCCTTGGAATTGGTGGCGTTGAGCTCCGGCGGATCGGTACGCGATTCGGAAAGCCTGCTGGGCCAAGTATTGGTTTCGGGCAACGGCGGGGGGAAAACCGCGATAAAAGCCGAAGATATCCGCCAGATATTGGGAATGACCGAAATTAAATCTGTGGGTGAATTCGCGGGTTTATTGTCGCAAAACAAAACCGCGGCCGCGGTCAACTATTTAAACGATATTGTTGAAAATGGATATGATGTCCATGAATACGCAAAAAGCGTTTTAGGTTACCTGCGCCAAGCCCTGATCTTGTCCATCATCGGCGCCAAGGACGCCAAAAACGCCAAAAACGATAACTTTATGATCACGGGCCTGACCGACGAAGAATTTGAATTACTGCGCGAGCAAACAATTGCGATGGGCGAAACGAAGATCAAGAAAACCATCGAAACCTTCCTCTCCGCGCAAGAAAAAATAAGATATTCGCCGATACCTCAATTACCGCTCGAACTCGCGATCGTGGAAGCTTGCGCGGTCTAAACGGCTTGCGCTTGCGTTTGTTAATGAAATGGTTATAAAATTAAATTATGAATACAAAAATATTGCCGTTTTGTTTTTTTTGCGCTTTGGCGGCGGGCAACATTTTGTTTGCCGCGAACGCCAGCGCCGCGTTAGACGCGCCGATAATCCCGGCCAATCTGGCCGCTGGATCGGTGGGGGAAGATGTGAGGAACCTGCAAAGATTTTTAAATGCCGCGGGTTTTACGGTTTCGCTTGGCGGACCCGGATCGCCGGGAAATGAAACCGCGACTTTTGGCGGCGCCACGCGCGCGGCTTTGGCAAGATTTCAGTCCGCCAACGGCATTGCCGCGACCGGAGCGTTCGATAACCGCACGCGCATATTGCTTGCCGTTCTGAATTTGAGAAATCAAATATCCTTTCTTCAGCAACAACTGGCGGCTATGCTAGCCGATAAAAACCAAAACAACAATTCCAACGCAGTTGGCGATACTGCCGGACCGCATATCGCTACATTAAAAATCAACAATGGCGGCGACAGCGGCTATATTGATACCGGAGATTACATTACAATAATTTTCAACGAAGCGATAAATCCCAGATCAATTAACAGCGGCCTTGACGCGGGGGATAGGGTAACCGGAGTGGCTTATTATGAAACCGGCGGCGTGAGCGTTTCCTCGGACGGAAAGGTGGCCATAAAAAATATTGCCGAATTCGATATGGGGTTGGTGAGAAACGCGGGTACATTTGCGGTTAAACTGGCTCTTGATTCCGACGGTAAAATTTTGACCGTCACTCTTTCCGGCGGCGGCGATCTGGATATCGCCGATGAAAATTTCGGCCGAATTGTGCAATTCGGCGGCACGATTTATGACAAACACGGAAATAAAATGATTGCCGATACCGACGCAGGGGCGGCAACAGGAACTTTTGGCGGCAAAAATAGCAGCGGTAGCGGCAGCAGCCCCTACATAACCTCGATTGCGGTTTTTAACGGCGGCGACAGCGGCTATATCGACAAGAGCGATTACATTGAAATCACATTCAACAAGGCAATCGATCCCAAGTCGATAAACGCGGATTTAGTAAACGGCGGTACCGTAGTCAACTTGTATTCGTCCGATATCGGCGGCGTGAGCGTTTCCTCGGACGGAAGAGTAAATATTGGCGCAATCGCGTTATTTGACTCGGGAACGGTTAAAACCGCGGGAAATTTCACCTCGAAAGTTTTCCTCAATTCAACCGGCCGGATGCTGACAGTCACTTTGACCGGCGGCAACGATGTCGAAATCACCAGCGAAGATTTTAATTCCGCCGCGCAAATCGCCGGTGCCATCGAAGATACTTACGGCAATGTGATGCAGGGCGACCAAAATATGGACGATCCGTACGGCACTTTCGGCGGCAACAACGGCGGCCCGAGCATCGCTTCAATCTCGGTGTATAACGGCGGCGACAGCGGTTATATCGATGAAGGAGATTATATCAACATAACTTTCACCAAAGCGATCGATCCGTCATCGGTCAATGGAAATCTTAGCCGGAACGATACGGTTAGCAATATCGGTTATTCGCAATCCGGAGGAATGGCGGTATCCTCTTCGGGTACCGTAACTGTCAGAAATATCGCCGTTTTTGATATGGGATCGGTACATAGTTCTCAAAATTATACTGTTGATCTGGCATTGAATTCCAGCGGCGATGTTTTGACAATCGTATTGACCGGCGGAAATTCAAACGAAATAACCCATGAAACACTCGATAACGCGATCCAAATAGGCGGAACCGTTACCGATGAAGATGGCAATGCGATGAACGATGGTTTAAGCATTGCCAATCCCACCGGCACCTTTGGCGGAAATCTTTAGCGCGCCGCAACCGAACCCGCGCGTCCACAAAAGACCGCTTCCGGGGCGGTCTTTTGGAATTCAATTCGGCAAACAACCGGCAATAATGATTCGCCGCGCGATTTGGATAGGGCTCCGGCGCACCTTGATATCCGCGGATTTTAAGCTATAATAATTGTGTTAAAATTAATCCATTGAAATAAAAATTGCCGGATCGTCTAATGGTAGGACAACGCCCTTTGAAGGCGTCTATCTTGGTTCGAATCCAGGTCCGGCAGCTATGGGCGTAATTGCGATTTCTTTAAGATTTCCTTGCGAAAAGCTTAAGCATTACAGTTCCTAAATTACTGGTCATGCCGCGGTCCTATTCTTTTATAGAATTATTGGTATAATATCAAGTAGTGTATCTCGCATTTTTAATCAGATATGCTTAACAAAACGAGAACATTTGTATTGATTTTTAGGTAATTGTATTTAAAAGAGGGGCCAAAGAAAAACCCACTTTCGTGGGCTTTTCTTGGTTATATGTCCGAATGATTATAACCGAACAAAGCTGTTAATACTTGCTCCCGGTCTTCCGAAGTCAA
>JBARNX010000050.1:0-12311 GCA_049641805.1 Minisyncoccales bacterium | reverse complement strand
CAACATTTTGAAGATTGCCTCAAAAAAGACATTATTGCCCGGGCAGGGGATCACGGCGTCGATAACATTTCCGAAAAATATCGTAAAGCCTTACCAACCGGGATTTTTTGAGCTCTACGGCGATTATCTGTGGTTTATTTTGCCGCTATTGGTTTTTATTTTAAGCTGGCAAATGTGGCTCAAATACGGCAAAGATCCGGTGGTCAACAAAACCGTCATTCCCGAATTCGAGATACCGGAAAATCTGTCGCCGATGGAAATGGGATTGCTGGCGAACAACGGAAGCTTCAATGATTCGCTGATCTCGGCGACAATTATCGATCTGGCGGTCAAGAAACATATCATCATTGAAGAAATTCCCAAATCCGGGATTTTCGGAAAACAGGATTTCCGATTGAAAAAGACCGGCGCGAACGCAACGCCTCCGGGCGGGCCGGAAACCGTTTTGATTGATAAAATTTTTGGCGCCGATCAGGAAATTTTGCTTTCCAAACTCAAAGATAATTTTTACAAAGACTTGCCTGCGATTAAAAAATCCGGCATTGAAGCATTGAAAAACAAGGGGTTGATCTACCAAAGCGGCTTAACCATGAAAACGGTTTTTATTTCCGCCGGATCGATTGTTCTGTTTGGAATGATTTTTGCGCTCATAATCGGCAATCTTTGGCTCATTTTGTCGCTGGCGCTTGCGGGAATTGTTCTGTTGGTTTTCGGATTGCTGATGCCCAAGCGCACGCTCAAAGGCGCGGAATTGAATTGGCGCGTCAAGGGATTCAAACTTTATATGGAAACCGCGGAAAAATACCAGGCACAATTCAACGAGAAGGAAAATATTTTCGAGAAATTTTTACCCTATGCGATTATGTTCGGCATGGCCAATCTTTGGATCAAAAAAATGGAGCAAATTTATGGCAAGGAATATTTTGCCAATTATCACCCGGCGTGGTACGCGGGCGCGTTTAGCGGAAATTTTGACGCCGACAGTTTCACCTCGCAAATAAATTCAATCTCGGCCGGAATTGCGGCCAATATCGGCACAACTTCAGGCGCCGGCGGCGCGGGAGCTGCCGGAAGCGGCGGAGGAGGCGGAGGAGGCGGAGGCTGGTAAATCACGACAGGTTGGTGCCGCGACCCGCCTTTCGCTGAAAAAAAGAATGTGGTAAAATGAAAAAATTAAACGCGAACTATGAGAATCATTCAACGGCATTTATCATCTGTTTTTACTGACGCCACAATTAAAAACCGCTTTTAAAGCGGTTTTTTTGTCCGCAAAAAATATGGCTTTAATCGAGAATTTAATCAATAAGGGATATTTAAAAACTGTAAGGCTGATTGACGCGTTCCGCGCCATCAGGCGGCGGGATTTCCTGCCAATCAACTTGCCCAACCGCGATATGCTTGCCGAGCTGGATGAAGCGATATCCATCGGTTTCGCGCAAACAATTTCCCAGCCCGCGGTTGTGGCGTTTATGCTGGAATTGCTTTCGCCGCAACCGGGACAAAAAATACTGGACATTGGTTATGGATCAGGCTGGACAACCGCCCTGCTGGCGTATATTGCCAGCGGCGGCGGCGCGGCGGGCAAAGTGGTTGCCATTGAAAGAATCCCGGAGCTGGCTCTGTTTGGAAGAAACAATATCTCAAAATATAATTTCATCAACCGCAAAATCGTGCGCTATGTCGTCGGCGACGGATCGCGCGGTTATTGGCCGCAAGCGCCCTATGACCGCATTCTGGCTTCGGCGGCGGCAACCTCAATTCCCAAAACATGGATAAAACAATTAAAAATCGGCGGAATAATCGTGGCGCCGCAGGAAAACGCCATTGTCAAAATCACCAAAAACAGCCAAACAATAACTACCGAAGAACGACACGAAGGTTTTGCGTTTGTACCGCTCGTCCAAGGAAACGGGAAAAATAACAGAATTAAAAGTTAAAAAATTTTTTCCAAAAAATGAAACCGGAATTAAGTCAAAAAAACACCGCCCGGCGACTTGCCGAAAAACGCGCCTCCCGTCAAGTTGATCTGATTTAAAAAATGTCCGACGGCGGGTATCGGCCTTAGGCGGTTAGCTTCACGCCAATTTCTGCAATCTTGGCGCCGGAATAGACCAGAAAAGTGGCAAACATCGACCATGCGATGGCGTTTAATAGCTTATTGATGGCATCGGCCGGCACCATATTGCCAATGGCCTGGTTGGTTGCCTGTTGCATCTGGACTTGGATATCAACTTGCGACAACGCTCCGCTTTGCGAAACCTGCGGCGCCGGCGTCTGGCTCGGTGCGATTTTGAAAATCGCGGGAAAATCAGCTTTTGCGGTAAAAAATTGGTACGATGAATTGACAGCCTGGCCGATGATGACCAAACCAACGATTACAACTATCCAACCAATTATTTTCTTAGCGTCCATGGTTATATGATTAAATGATTTATTTCATACTTCGGCAAGCTTAGTGTCTCGCGGATTACCGCTCGGCTTCAAAAAACGCTTTGTAGGCAAGATAAGCCGAATAAATATCGGCCTTACTGGCGATCTCAAACGGCGCATGCATAGAAAGCAAAGGAACGCCGATATCGATGATATCCATATTCAGCCGTGCCAGATACATCGCCACGGTACCGCCGCCGCCGATATCTACTTTGCCCATTCCGCCGATTTGCCAATTAATATTATTCTCGTTGAAAATTTTTCTAATGAAGCCGACAAATTCGGCGGTCGCTTCGCTGGTATCGTATTTTCCCCGATAACCGCTATGTTTTTCGATCGCAATCCCGGCGCCAATCTTTGCCGTATTGGCCGCGTCAAAAACATCGGCATAATCAGGATCAAAGCCAACAGTAACATCGGCGGAAACCGCCTTGGATTTGAAAAATACATCTCTTAAAGTATTTTCATCGTGTTTGCCGGTTTCCAAATAAATCAATTCGCTCACGAAATCAGAAATATAGTTCGAATTAGCGCCTGTAGCCCCTTCGCTGCCTATTTCTTCTTTGTCGGTAAGGACCACTATCGTCGAAAATTCATTCTTTTCGGATTCAAACAATGATTCCAATGCAGTATAGGCGCAAACCCGATCATCATGCCCATAAGCGGCGATCAAACTGCGATCAAGGCCAAGGTCGCGCGCCGCTCCCTGCGGGACCATTTCCAAATCTGCAGAAACAAAATCCTCTTCGGCAATATCATATTTATCATTTAAAAGTTTTAGCAAGCGGACTTTCGCGGGCTCCTTGTCGTCCTTGTTTTTCGAACCCAAACTGCCCGCAATAACATTTAGAGTTTCGGCGGGAATTGCTTCGTCGAGTTTTTTTTCGTATTGCGATTTGGCAAGATGAGGTAAAAGATCGGTAATCATAAAAATTTGATCTTTAGGATCGTCGCCAATCGCAATTTCAATTTTTGAACCATCTTGTTTAATAATGACGCCATACATTGCCAGAGGCAGAGCCGTCCACTGGTATTTCTTGATGCCGCCGTAATAATGGGTTTTCAAAAACGCCATATGTTCGCCCTCGAACAATGGCCTGACTTTCAAATCCAAGCGCGGCGAATCAATATGCGCCAAAATCATCCGCACGCCTTCGCTAACCGGCTTTTTGCCCGGCTTGGCTAAAATAATTGATTTGCCGCGGTTGATTGAGTAAACCGGAGTTTTAAATCCTTTTTGGTCAATTTCGCCGATATGCTCTAATTTTTTAAAGCCTTTTTTGATTGCCGCGGCCTCAACCAATTTTACCGTCAAGCGTTCGGTTTTTGCTTTGCTTAAAAATTCTTTGTAGCCTTCGCAAAAATCAAAACATTTTTTGGTGGTGGTGTCATCCCAAATATCAAACGCGAATTTCTTTTCAAACATCAAATTCGGCTCGTTTTGTTCATTTTTATCCATAGTTGTGGTAGTATTTAATCGTGTTATTCTTAAAATTAGCTCATTTTAAGCAAAAAGTAAATTTATGGCATCGCTCGAAAGAATAAAAATAATACAAAAAGCCATCAAAAACGAAGAATTGGATGCTTTTATCGTAAATGGTAACGCGAACAATTATTACCTGACCGGCGTGGTTGATAACTTAATAAAAAATACTTTTTATCTGGTAATCCTAAAAAATAATTTCTATTTTATCGGAACAAATTTCCATTTAAAACAAATTCGGAAAAAAATACCGCAAAGAAATATTCGCCTGGCGGATAAAAGCGCCGGTTTTGGAAAAATAATTGTTGATATTTTAAAAAATTCAGAAAAAATCGGCTTTGAAAGCCACCAATTCAGTTATGCCAAATATGAAAACTTTAAAAAATTACTCGCGGGGAAAAAATTTATGCCTTTCGCGGATATAGTAGAGCAAACACGCGGCATAAAAAGCGCAGGGGAAATCGCTTTAATAAAAAAAGCCGCGGCGATTACCGACAAAACATTTGCCGAATTGCTGAAATTGATAAAACCGGGAGTTTCCGAAATTTGTTTAAAGCAAAAAACAATTGAAATAATGAACGGATTCGGAGCCACGGGAACCGCGTTCGATCCGATCGTGGCCAGCGGGAAGAATTCGGCCGATCCGCACTATGAAGGGTCAAATAAAAAAATAAAGGCGGGGGAGATGGTGGTGATCGATATCGGGGCGCGGTATAAAAATTACGACGCAGATATGACCCGGATGGTTTTTGTGGGCAAGGCTACGGAAAAATACAAAAAAATGTACCAGATCGTTCTGGAAACCCAACAGCTTGCCTTGGCGGAATGCAAACTTGGCGCATCGCCCGCCCGGATTTTTGACAATTGCGTTGAAAATTTCAAAAAATACGGCGAAGACCGATATTTCACGCACGGGCTTGGCCATGGAGTGGGCATCGACATTCATGAACTGCCCAATTTAAGCCCCGCGGGAGTCGGTGAATTTGAAAACGGAATGGTGTTCACCGTAGAACCCGGCCTTTACCATATTGGCTGGGGCGGCATCCGCATCGAAGATCTTTGCGCGATGCAAAACGGCAAATGCGTTATATTGAGTAAAACGCCGAAAAACCTAATCGAGATTAATATCTAAACATATGAAAAAAGCAATTTTAATTGTTTTGGCAATTATGATCGCGGGCGAGCTGGGCTATCTTTATTATCGGACGAGAACAACCGAATTCCAGCCCGGGAACAAACCATCAAACACTTTGCCCGCGAGCGAAGAACAAAATTCAACCGCGACCCGGCCCGCGGGCGGGAACGCGGAAAACTCGACCGGTACCGCGTCCAGCACCCTAAGCGAAGCCGACAAAAAAATAAAAACTTTTGAAGATTGCGTGGCCGCGGGCAAACCGGTGGATGGGCAAAAACCGCATCGCCGTTGCGTTGTGGCCGACAATCTGGCCTTCATCGAAATTGAAACCTGCAAAGCGCCCACAGGCGAATCAATGGATTATTACACGGCCCAGCGCATCTTTGACGCCAGCCAGTGCGCGATCGAAGGCAGCGCCGACAGCGACCCGTATTGCAACCCGAACACCGGCACGTGGTGGATCGACATCTTGACCTTTCGCAAAGGCTGCGACCCGGCCTGCGTCATAAATGTGATCACCAAAAAAGCCGAAGTCAACTGGCGCTGCACCGGCGCGCAACCATAGAATCTGGATGTGCGAGACTAAGTCTCGCACATCCTTTTACCTAACACGATTTTTTGTATTGAGCTGTAGGGCGATTCCATGTAGTCGCCCGCATTGAGTCACAATGGTAAAATTCGGGAATGGGCGAAGACATGGTTTCGCCCCTACGAAACGCAAATTCAAATTTGACAAATCTAACTTTTAATGTTTAAATCACCATAGGTAATTAACAAAAAAATATAGGGGGAGGATCAATGAACATATCGGAAATACCTAAAAAAATTAGGAATGCTATATATGAAATCCTGCGATTAATTTGTGTATTAACTCCTGCATTTGCATCAATTTTTCTAATACAACAAATGTACGGTATTGATATGGCTTTCAAAAGCACACAGTATCTATCCGTAATCATTTGCTCTGTAATAGGTTTTATGTGTGCACTAAGTCTTCTAAAAAAATTATTAAACGAAGCTACAGATGCGATTCAAAATTTGAAAAGTACCAAAAACGTACTTTTAAATGGTTGCGGAGCAGCAATGATTTTTTTAGGAATATATGCATTCGCACCAAATAGTTTTAAGAATCTTTATGAGTTGGAGGATGGTAATGTTATTGGAATAATTTTTTTGGTGTTTGTTGTCGTAGTGTCCGCAATCGGATACATAGCAATAACATCAAAAAAAGCAGAACATCAATAAATTCTCATTCTCTTTTTTTATACAAACCCACTAAATGCTATAATGATTTTATGGAATTTGATAATATTAACCAAAAAAATATTTTTGATAATGGGCCGGTGACAGTGGCGCAGTTTATTGACCAGCTTAACCGGCTGGTTAAACCGGTTAATGTCAAAATTATCGGCGAGGTGAGCGAGGCCAAGATTGGACCCACCGGGCATATGTATTTTTCGATGAAGGACGAAAAGAATCCGGCGGTGATGAGCTGTGCCATCTGGCGCTCGCGTTATGAGATGTTTGGCATCCAACTAAAAATCGGAATGAAAATCATTGCTTCGGGCCACGCGGAAATTTACGCGCCCAGCGGCCGCTTGTCGTTTATTTGCGATTCGATCGAACTGTCAGGCGAAGGCGCATTAAAAAAAGAATACGACCGTTTACTGGCAAAATTGACCGGCGAAGGTATATTCGCAACCGAGAAAAAACGGCCGGTGCCAAAATTCGCGCGCCGGATCGGCATTATCACATCAAAACAGGGCGCCGTGATCCATGATTTTTTGAACAACATCGGTAAATTCGGATTCCAGATCGAGTTTATTGATTCCCGTGTTGAAGGCCAGTTGGCCGTGGGCGATTTGCTCGCCTCGATCCGGACTTTCAAAAAGCGCAAAATCGATGCTTTGGTGATAATGCGCGGCGGCGGCTCGCTGGAAGCAATGATGGCGTTCAACAACGAAACCATCGTGCGGGAAATTGCCGCTTTTCCGGTGCCCGTGATTGCCGGTATCGGCCATGACAAAGATGTACCCTTGGCCGCAATGGCCGCGGATGCGATGTGCTCCACGCCCACGGCCGCGGCAAATCTGCTCACGCAATCCTGGCAGGAAATTTTCCGGGCGCTGGACCATTATGAAAATACGATTATTGGCGGATACAGAAACAAACTTATTCAAACACAATCGCAATTGCGGCAATACGCGGGAATTTTATCCAACTTCAGATATATATTGCAAAATATTACCCGCAAAATTGACGCGGTAATGGAAAATTCGGTTTTTTCGATAAAAAACCGGCTATCGTCGATCAACCAACAAATTTCATACTTGCAAAATATCATCGAATCGCACAATCCCGAGCGGCAGTTAAAACTCGGATATTCAATCACCAAAATCAACGGTAAAATCCTGAAAACCGCCCAAAATGTCGAAATTGGCGACAACTTGGACATAATTTTGGCCGATGGTATGATCAATTCAAAAGCAACTAACATCAAATTGTATGGAAACAAAAAAGAAACCCGCCAGTCTAAACGATAATCTAAAGCAATTGGCTGAAATTTCCGAGTGGTTTGGCAGCCAAAAGGATCTGGATGTGGAAACCGGCATTGAAAAAGTTAAAATCGCGGCCGACCTGATCAAATCCAGCAAAGAAAAATTAAACAAGCTCGAAAACGAATTCAAAGAAATCGAAAAAGAATTTTCCGGATCGTCTGATTCAGGCGAGGTATTGTGAAAATCCAAAAGCAAATGTGGAGATCAAATCTCCGCGTGTACGCTGAGATTTGATCTCCACATTTGCGCCATCCTTCACTGCAAACTTCTCCAAAATTAAAAGCCTTGCGGCTTTTTTGATAAAATTTGACAAACATTAAGCCATCAGACTAAGCTGAAACTATATTGAAAACTAAAAATGAATACGACACTCAATCAGCGTCGTATTTTTGTACATAAAAAATTTGGAGGATTAAATTGGAGGATTAAAAATGAAAAAATTTAAATACATGGGAATAGCAATTGCGGCTGTTGATTGGCTGACAAAAACCGCTCCGCGGATTTTGGGAAATGGATTTGTGCTACCCTGTGTAGTCGTCGCCATTTTCATAATATTAGGATTAATTTCAATCATGTGATTCCATCTTTTTTGGAATCCCTTTTTATTTTATCCCAGCACCTTCACTAATCGCATCATCTGCGCGCAGCGGAAAGTGATTGGTTTCGTCGCCGGCGACCAGCATCATGCCTTGGCTTGTGCCTTCGCCCAGTTTACGCTCGGCCAGATTTACGATAAAAACATATTTTTTGCCGATCAAATCGGAAAAGTTCACAAATTTGCGAATGCCGGCAAAAATCGTTCTTTGGCCGATTTCCATACCGAAATCGATTTTCATTTCGATCAATTTATTGCTCCATTCCGGTTCGCCGGCTTCCAAAATTTTACCCACGCGAAGATCCAATTTTTCAAAATCGCCGAATTCAATGATTGGCTTCATAATATTTTGTTATAATGGAAAGATAATATCACGAGAACATAAAAAATAAAACCGAAAGTATGCCCGACCGGCGCCGATTGGACTATTTGCTATTATTGGTGTAAATTGGATTTGTTGTAAAAAAAGACTCATTATGAAATTTTTTGATTTTTTGAAAAGCAAAGAAAGCCCGAATCGAAAACCGTTTCTCATCTTTTTGGCCGCATTGGCAATCTTTGGAATTTTCTATGGCGGATATTTGCTGGGCAAATCAGCCAGAGTTCAAGCGCCGCCCGCAGATGTGGATATGTCGCTGTTTTGGAAGACATGGAATACCTTGGAAGCCAATTTCGTGGATAAAGAAAAAATCGACCATCAGAAAATGATTTATGGCGCGATTTCGGGCATGGTCGGTTCTCTGGGCGATCCCTACACCGCGTTTTTCAATCCAACCGACACAAAAAAGTTCGCGGAAGACACCGCCGGAGCGTTTGAAGGCGTGGGAATGGAAATCGGTATCAGACAAAAACAGCTGCAAGTTATAACTCCTCTGGAAAAATCTCCCGCCCAAAAAGCGGGCGTACGCGCCGGCGACGCGATTATCAAAATTGACGGCAAATCAACCGTCAATATGACCACCGACGAAGCGGTCGATCTCATTCGCGGCGCAAAAGGCACTGAAGTGACCTTGACGCTTTACCGCGAAGATTGGAAAGAAACGCGGGATTTCAAACTTATCCGCGAAATGATCCAACTGCCTTCTCTAAAATGGGAAATTAAAAACAACGATGTGGCCTATATTCAGCTCTACCAATTCACCGACAAGGCTAGCAATGATTTTAAAGCCGCGGCCGTGGACATCATTAACAGTCCGGCGAAACGAATCGTGCTTGATCTGCGCAACAATCCGGGAGGATTGCTGGGCGTATCGCAGGATATTGCCGGATGGTTTTTGGAAAAAGGCCAAATTATCACCTATGAAAGATCAAGCAATCCAAACGATGACAATGAATACAGATCGGAGGGGCCGTCGTTATTGTTAAAATACCCGGTAGTTGTGCTTATCAACGAGGGATCGGCTTCAGCGTCGGAAATTCTGGCCGGCGCCCTGCGCGACAACAGAAAAATCCAGCTGATCGGCGAAAAATCATTCGGCAAGGGATCGGTACAGCAAGTTATCAATATGGATAAAGGTTCCTCGCTGAAAGTCACCGTGGCCAAATGGTATACGCCCAACAACGACCAAATATCGGAAATCGGGCTAACTCCGGATATAGAAATTAAAATCACCGCCGAGAACGAAGCAAAAGCAAAAGATCCGCAATTGGACAAAGCTATTGAAATCGTCAAAACTTTAAGGTAAAATGAATATCATTAGAAAAACGGATTAAAGAAAACCAATATGAAAGTTATATTATTACAAGATATTGAAAAAGTGGGAAAAAAATTTGAAGTAAAGGAAGTTGCGGACGGTTTCGCAAAAAACCATCTATTCCCCAAAAAGCTGGCTCAACCCGCCACAAAAAACGCGTTGATCTTCGCCGAAACGCAAAGGGAAATTGCCGCCAAAATCACCGAAAAGGAATTGCAAGAGATTCAGACCAAAGCATCGGCAATGGACGGACAAGAGGTGGTAATCACGGTAAATGTGGGCGAGAAAAACCAACTTTTCGAATCGGTTACGGCACAAAAAATTGCCGAAAAAATGAAAGAGGATGGATTGGAAATCGACAAAAAACAAATCATCTTAAAAGAACCGTTCAAAGAACTCGGAGAATATCCGGTGAAAATAAGTTTCCCGCATAACCTTGAAGCTGAAATAAAAGTAACCATCGCCGCCGAATAACGGCAATCTTAACGCCCCGCTCTCCAAAGCGGGGCGGTTACAATTATAATCACCAATTTCAAATTTCAAATTTCCAATAAATGCCAAAATTTAACAATGTCCAAAAATACGGCGTTATTAATTTTGAAATTGGACATTTATTTGACATTTGATATTGGAAATTGAACATTTTCAAAATATGGTCAAATACATATTTGTCGCCGGAGGCGTAATGTCATCCATCGGCAAGGGAATCACCACCGCATCAATCGGCAAAATACTCAAAAGCAACGGCTTTAAGGTTACCGCGATAAAATTCGATCCGTACATCAATGTTGATGCCGGCACGATGAATCCGATTGAACACGGCGAGGTTTTTGTTACCGACGACGGCACCGAGTGCGACCAGGATGTGGGCAATTATGAACGATTTTTGGATGAGAATTTAAGCGCGGCCAACTATGCCACCACCGGCAAAGTTTACCAATCGGTAATTCAGCGCGAACGCAACTTGGAATATAACGGCAAATGCGTGGAAGTGGTGCCCGATATTCCCAACGAAGTTATTCGGCGCATCAACAATGCCGCCAGAGCTTCAAAAGCGGATTTTGTGATGATTGAAATCGGCGGCACCGTGGGTGAATACCAAAATATGCTTTTTCTGGAAGCCGCACGGATGCTCAAACTCAAGAACCCCGGGAATGTGCTTTTCTTGTTGGTGGGTTATCTGCCCATTCCGGAAATGGTGGGCGAGATGAAAACCAAACCGATCCAAAGCGCGGTCAAACAAGCCAATTCCGCCGGCATTCAGCCAGATTTTATTATCGGCCGCGGTACCCAGCCCTTGGACGAACCGCGCAAACAAAAAATTTCCATATTTTGCAATGTTGATGTCCGCGATGTAATTTCCGCACCGGACGCGTCAACGATCTACGAAGTGCCGCTCACCTTTGCCAACGAACATCTGGGCGACCGGATTTTATCGAAATTCCGCTTGAAATCCAAAGCCAAAAATATGGCCGATTGGAAAAATTTCCTGAATACCGTACACAACGCCATAAAGCCGGTAAGAATCGGCATCGTGGGCAAATATTTCGAATCGGGAAAATTCACCCTGATGGATTCCTACATTTCCGTAATCGAATCAATAAAACATGCCGCTTGGTTTCATAACCGCAAACCTGAAATCATATGGTTATCCTCGGAAAATTACGAAAAAGACTTAAAAAATCTAAAAGAGCTTGAACAATACGACGGGATCATTATCCCGGGAGGATTCGGCAATCGGGGGATTGAGGGCAAAATAAAAGCCATTGAATATTGCCGCGTCAATAAAATTCCTTTTCTGGGATTGTGTCTGGGCATGCAGTTGGCCACTATCGAATTCGCGCGTAATGTTTGCGGGCTGAAACGCGCCACTTCAACCGAATTCGATCCCAAAACCGATCAACCCGTAATCGACCTGATGCCTGAACAAAAGAATCTGATAAAATCCAGAAAAATGGGCGCTTCGATGCGTTTGGGAGCTTATGACTGCCGGCTCAAAAAAGGCACCAAAGCTTTCAATGTTTATGGCAAAAACGAAATGATTTCCGAGCGGCACCGGCATCGCTACGAATTGAACAATGATTACCGCGATGTTTTAGAAGAAAAAGGATTGGTGATCGCCGGAATCAACCCGGAAAAAGATCTGGCCGAAATTATCGAACTAAATGACCATCCGTTCTTTATGGCGGCTCAATTCCACCCCGAATTCAAATCCCGCCCCCAAAAACCCCACCCACTGTTCAGGGAACTGGTAAATGCCGGAATAAAGAAACACAGTTGAAATAAAATGGAAATATTTTGAAACACAATTGTTCAATAATAGAGTAGGAGGAGGGCTCTCGCCCTCCGTCCCCTCATCGAACCGTGCGTGCGGATTTCCCGCACACGGCTCTCCGATAAGGTGGCTTCGTTGCAA
>JBARNX010000048.1:0-31540 GCA_049641805.1 Minisyncoccales bacterium | reverse complement strand
GTTCTCCCATTTTGCGAATTCACTCGAAATAAAACATGTATCAAAAAAGATAGTGGCGGCGCAACCCGCGGCTATGCTTCCACTTTCGCCGCCTTGCGCGCTTTGACATTCCTGACCGGCGAGTTTACGACGATCTCGTTATTTTCCGCGTCCACCAAAACATTGTCGCCGTCTTTAACCATGCCAGAAACGATTTTCAACGCCAGCGCGTCCAAAACCAGCTTCTGAATCACGCGGCGCAACGGCCGGGCGCCCAAATTGGAATCAAACCCGCGCTGGGCCAGCATTTCTTTGGCCGCGGCGGTTATTGTCATACGGATGTTCTTTGAATGCAAGCGCTTGTCGACTTTTTGCAATTCCAAATCAACGATTTTGGTTATTTCCTCTTTGCCAAGATAATTGAAAATCACGATCTCATCGACACGATTTAAAAATTCCGGGCGGAAAGCCTCCTTCAAAACCGCCATCACCTTATCGTGAGTTTTTTCCTTGGTGGTATCTTCGGCGGATTGCATCGAAAATCCCAGCGACGCTTCCCGGGCGATGATATCCGACCCGATATTGGAGGTCATAATCAGAATCGCGTTTTTGAATGACGCCGTGCGGCCCTTGGCATCGGTCAAACGGCCGTCTTCCAATATCTGCAATAAGATATTGAACACTTCCGGATGGGCTTTTTCGATTTCATCCAAAAGAACCACCGAATAAGGCCGGCGCCGGATCTTTTCGGTCAACTGTCCGCCTTCTTCGTAACCAACATAGCCCGGCGGCGAACCGACAATCCGGGAAACCGTGTGCTTTTCCATATATTCGGACATATCCATCCGAATCAAAGCATTCTCGTCGTTAAACAAAAATTCGGCCAAAGCCTTGGCGGTTTCGGTCTTGCCCACGCCTGTCGGCCCCAAAAACATAAATGAACCCAACGGCCGGTTTTCTTCCGAAATTCCGGCGCGCGCCCGGCGGATGGCATTGGAAATCGCCGTAATCGCGGCCTCCTGGCCGATCACCCGGCGTTTCAAAATATCCTCCAAATTTTGCAATTTGCGCGCTTCTTCCTCCATCAAGCGCATCACCGGAATCCCGGTCCAGCGGGAAACCACCTTAGCCACATCCTCCTCGGTTACCTTTTCTTTGAGAATCGGCCGATCCTTCTGAAACCGCGCCAATTTTTTTTCGGCGCTTTTCAATTCCTTTATCAACTGGGGAATCTGACCGTATTTCAACTCCGCCACGCGCTGCAAATTGGCGCGGGCCTCCTCCCGCTCGATTTCAAACCGGTAATCTTCCAATTGCTTTTTCAAAACTTTAATTTTGCTGATGGTTTCTTTTTCCGAATGCCATTTGGCTTCCAATGATTTTGATTTCTCGTCAAGATCGGCCAATTCGCGGTTAATCGCTTTCAATCGACGCAAAGTATTTTCATCGCGATCATTTTTAATCGCTTCGTATTCCACCCGCAAATGCTGAAGTTCTTTGCGCATTTTTTCCACTTCCGTGGGTTCGGATTCGATATCCAAGCGCAGAGAACTCATCGCTTCGTCCATCAAATCAACCGCCTTATCCGGCAAAAACCGGTCGGAAATGTAACGCGCGGCCAAATCGACGCACGCTTCCAGGCCTTTTTCGTCAATCTTCACGCCGTGGTGCAATTCGTATTTTTCCTTCAAACCAAGCAGGATCAACTTGGCATCCTCGACTGACGGCTCGGCCACGAACACCGGCTGGAACCGGCGTTCCAAAGCCGGATCTTTTTCGATATATTTTTGAAATTCTTTCAAAGTCGTGGCGCCAATGGCTTTCAATTCCCCGCGCGCCAGCGCCGGCTTCAATAGATTCGACGCGTCAATCGTGCCATCGGCCGCGCCCGCGCCCACCAGCGTGTGCAATTCGTCAATAAAGAAAATATAGCGGCCCGCGGCGCGATCCATTTCGCGCAACAGTGCCTTGATGCGGTCTTCAAACTCCCCGCGGTATTTCGTGCCCGCGATCAGCGCGCCCAAATCAAGCGAGATAATCTCTTTGTCGCGCAAACTTTCGGGCGCTGCGCCCGAAACGATGCGCTGGACCAAACCCTCAACAATAGCCGTTTTGCCGACGCCCGCTTCGCCGATGAGCACCGGGTTGTTTTTGGTGCGGCGGCTCAATACTTGCATCAAGCGCCGAATCTCGTTTTCGCGGCCGATCACCGGGTCCAGCTTGCCCTGCCGCGCCAATGTGGTTAAATTGCGCGTGTATTTTTCAATAACCTGATATTTCGATTCCGGTTCCGGATCGGTAATACGCTGGCCGCCGCGAACCTTCATCAATTCTTTAAGAACAGCTTCATAATCCAATTCGCCGGTTTCCGGCGTCGCGAAGCCCCCGTCGGAATGGATGAACTCGGCTTTGTCCAGAATTTCCTTGGCTTTGGTTTGCGTACTCAAAAGCGCCAAAAAAAGATGCTCCACCGAAATAAATTCATCGCCCATTTTGTTGGCCTCCTCGCGGGCTTTGTCCAAAACTTTGGCCATATCCTGCGTCAGATAAAACTGGCCGAACGCCTGCGGACTGGCGATCACGGGCAATTTGACCAAACCCGAAACCGCCCGGCGCTTCATATTTTCAGCGTCGACAGCCAAACGCTCCAATAAATTGAGAATCAAGCTTTTGTCCTGCGACAGCAAAGACACCAGCAAATGCAAAGCATCGATCTGCTGTTGGTTTTTTTCGCGCGCCAAATCCTGCGCGTATAGGATCGCCTCTTGAGCCTTGTGGGTAAAATTAGCCGCTGAATTCATAGGAAATTTAAAATTGAAAAATCAAAATGGAAAATGACAATGTAAAATTGCAAAATGTTTGAATTCCGACATTTTAACATTTTCAACTGTCATTTTGATTTTTGATATTTACATTTTCAATTTTTATTATTGGTTCTCGCTCCGGTCGCCCAATACAACATCCGCGTTTATCTGATCGACGCCCCGTTGAACCTTCAAAATCACTTTATCACCCGGATTATATTTTGCAATGATTTGAGCAAGCGGATTGGTTTGAGCGATCTTTTCGTCGTTTATTTCAAGAATTATATCCTGGTCTTTCAAACCGGCCTTCTGCGCGGGCGATCCGGCGACCACCGAAGCGATTTTGCTTTTGCCGCCGGAATCGCCGGTCGTAATCCAAGCGCCGTAATCCACCGGCAACTTATTCTCCTGCTGAATCCGGCTATCGACGGTTGTGTAGTAAATTCCAAGATACGGATATGTGATCTTGCCCGTATTTTTTACCTGGTCGATATCGCGTTTGGCCACATTCACGGGAAGAACAAACCCGATGTTCTGGGCGCCGCTGGCCGTGGCCGTGTTAACGCCGATAACTTCACCTTTCAAATTCAATAACGGGCCGCCGGAATTACCTTCGTTTATCGCCGCGTCGGTCTGGATCAAGTTATCCAAAGTTTCGCTAGTTCCGCCGCCGCCCGCGGTAATGGATCGTTGCAACCCCGAAATCACTCCCACCGAAACCGTATTATTGAATTCTCCCAGCGCGTTGCCGATGGCAATCACGCTTTGCCCGATCTGCAAATTGGATGAATCTCCCAGTTTCACTGCGGGAAATTTTTGGCCTTCGGCGCCGGTTATTTTAACCACCGCCACATCCTGGGTCGGATCAAACGCCAAAACCTTGGCCGGATATTTTTTACCGTCGACAGTAATTACGGTATATTCGGCGCTCGAATCGTTCACCACATGTTTATTGGTTATGACCATCCCGTCTTCGCTCACGATAAATCCCGAACCCGCGCCCACTTCCCGGCTCTGGGTACCTTTCTGGCGCACCTGCGGCACTTGGAAATTGCCCCAAAATCCGAACGGATCAAAATCATTTGACGGTGCCGAATAGTATTGCTCGTAAACCGGCACATCCTTGGTGATTATAATCGATACCACCGCCGGCGAATAGTCTTTAACCACTTTAATCACCGCGTCCTCCTGAGTCGTCTGCGGCTCATACACGATCCTGTTTTGGCCATCAACGGTTGAAGCGGCTTTTTGAGCCGCCGATTCCGGCAGAGAAAGTCCTTTGATCAAATCGCCGAATTGCCCGTAATAGGATGCTCCCAAGCCAAAACCGACAACCAGCGCGAGAATCGCGATGATCGCGGCAATCGGGCTTCTTTTCTTTTCCTCCGGCTTTGTTCCCGCCGCCGGCGATATTTCATCTGTCTTGTTTTCGATTGGATTAAGATCGTACATTGACATAGTATTTAATGTAAAGTTGAAAAATCAAAATTAAAAATGACAATGTAAAATTGTAAAATGTTTTTATCGCGACATTCTAACATTTTAATTTGTCATTTTGATCTTTGGTCTTTACATTTTCAATTAAAGAGTTTCTTCGCTTCTTCCCAATAAGCAGAATCATCATGTTTGGCTTTCATCCAATACCACCACTCCGACCCCCATAAATAGAATGTGTCAAAACCGGTGTTTTTGGCGAATTCGATATTGTTTTTGAATTGTTTGATGTCCATGGTCTTGGCATCGCTGCCGCCGCCATCGTAAAGCTGGTTGGCCGCCCACGGTTCGGCCTGCAATTCGCCGCAGATCACGGGTTTCTTGAAAACCAGATCTACAATCTTTGATTTTATCCAATAGAATGCCGGCGGAATCGGATAGGTGATATATGTTTTTAGCTCGTGGAAATAAACCCGGCGGTACATTGTCACCGCGACGCTATCGCCGATCCTGGCGGCATTGAACCACCACGAACCCTCCCCGCTATCCGATATTACAACTCGACGCTTATTTTCGTCAAGAGACCGCACCAATGCCGCTTCTTTTTTCAAAAAGTCTTTGTCAATCCACGGACAATCGCCGAATTGAAACAGCGGCTCGTTTTCAACCTGCCAGGAATCAACCGCGGAATTGCCGCGATAGCGCAGCGCCAGCGCTTCCAGCATCGCCAATATCTTTTCCTGCTGCGCCTCCTTGCCGATGTCCTTGGCCCACTCCGGCACATGGCATTCGGGCCAGCGCGGAGTTTTCATGCCGATGGCCAGCATCACCTTGGCGTTATGAAGTTTTGCCTGTTCCATCTGCCAATCAAGATCGTTAAAATCATAAACTCCGTCCTGCGGCTCGATCAAATCCCAGTGCGCCGCGATCTTTAAATTCTTAACTTTCAAATCATCCAGCAGCGCCAAATAGGTTTCCTTCCAGTCCAGACCCATATCCTTGGCATGTTTTTGCGAAAATGCCGCCCCCCAAGTGATATTTTTTGCCATTGGTGCTTTATACATATACAAAAATCCGATCGCCAAAGCCAATACGATTATTACCGCCCACAAAACAATTTTCTTTCGCATTCTCCATTATACCAAATTTCTCGCATAAAAAAATTTGACAATCAGCCCAACTCAATTTACCCTGATCTCAACATAAAAGGAGGCAAAATGATACCTTTAGAAATATTATTTTTATTACAAGCGCCATATATTCCAAATGGAATATTTTTTAAAAAAACGCCGAATACAAAACCGCGGCTTAATTTGGCCGCAATTTTTTATCGTATCAAAATTTTAACGGCAGGATTCTTTTTCGATTCTTTCGGAAAGAATCATTTTCACGAAAGATTGGTAAGGGATGTCCTGTTTGTTGGCAAGCTCCTTTAACCGGGAAATCATATTTTCCGGCAGTCGGATGGAAATGCTGCGCAATGACGGCTTCAAGGCGGAAAAATCGGGATTGACCCGCGCTTTGCCCCAATCGACATAATCGGCGCTGTCGTTTTTCGCCCAAAACTCGCGCTCCTCGTCTTGCGACTTGAATCGCGGAATTTGTTTCAAATTTTTATTTTTGTCCATATTGTTTTTGGTAAATATGTTTCTCTTTTTGACTCATCGGCCGCGCCGATATCACGCGAATTTTGTTTGCCCGGATCTTGGTTCATATGGCAGCCGAATAATCAATTCAACGCGAAAATGGCCAGGCCCAGCATTATCAGAGCGATGGCGGCGGCTTTTTGGACAACGGCGCCGGAATTCACTTTTTCCTTGAGAATGCCGGGAAGAAAAATCGAGATTATTATTGAAAGGACGAACAGCGAAATATATTGTATCCCGGCCATGGCGTTGATCACCGGCACATTGGCTTGAGGAGCAAGCGACACCGCCAGGCTTTGAAGCAAAAACGCGGCGCCTCCCGCGATCTGCCCGATAAAAAACAGAAAATTGGGCCGGGCGGCTTTTTTGACGCTGTGGTGGCCAAACACGGTTTTGCGCACATCGCCGGACAAAAGAAACGACAGCGCCGCGGCCACGGATCCAAAAGCCACCAGCAAAAACCCGCCCAAAAAAGCCAACCGCAGATAAACCAATTTTGACAACACCACCGATGACGCGAAAAGCAATGACGCCATACTGATCCATAGAAAACCGCTCCTTTTGAAAGAAATTCCTTTGGCCATAATCAGCCAGCTGCCGGCGATCAGCAGAAAAAATCCCGCCATTTCTTTCAGTTCCAGCACCGCCTTTCCTCCCGAAACCAGCGCGGTCAAAAAAAATCCGAAAATCGGCACCAAACTGCCGATGATCGGCACCACGCGCGACGCTTCAAACCGCCCCAGCGCGGAAAGATAGAAATAAGAACCGTATATCTGCGCCGCGCCCGCGGCAACGCCAATCAAAAAAAGCGCCGGCGCGGGACTGGCCCACGCCCCGAACGGCAAAAGCAAAAACGCGACCGCGCTCAAAATACCGATATAGAACGCGTAAAGCTTGGGATTGGAAATCGATCCGCCCAATAAGATTTTGTCGATCAGCGCCGTCGCCGCAAGCAATATGTAACTCCCGATGGCAATGTATAACCACAACATCCTAAATTGAAAATTGAAAAATCAAAATGAAAAATGACAATGCAAAAAGGACGGATGCGCCTACGGCGCAAATTGTCATTTTGATCTTTGATTTTTACATTTTAAATTAATTGAGCTTGCCCTTGTTGGCCACCAGCCTTTCAATATGATGAGTCCCCAGCTTTTCACCTTCAATAAATCCCTCCATTGCCGCTTCAGCCAGATAGCCCTGGAAAAGCCAGTCATCCAGCCACTGGCCAATACAGTTCATATCCCCCTGTTCAATGCCAAAACCGGACCGCAGCAACCAGCTCTTGTTAAAATCCTCCTGCGAACCGATGGGCGGCGCAACGATGATCGGCACCCCCAAGGCCGAATAAAAAGAAAGTTCGCTGGGCTTAGTCCATAAAATATCGACTTTGCGCAATGTTTTGTTAAAGCGGTTGAAATAATTTCCGATTTTTTCTTCAAATAAAATTTCCAAATTCGGGTTCTTTTCCAGCTTCAAGCCATGGGCCGCGTTTTGGAATAATTTTTCCAATTTTTTGTTTGTTCCCGCAGAAAGAACCAGTTTCATTTTTCCTTCCCTTATCCGCGGCGCCAGCTGGCGCGCGATTTCCAAACCGATTTCGCTTTGCGCGCCCGCGCCGCCGGCGGAAAACATAATCGCCGGCAAACGACCCGCGCTTCGAGGCAAATCTCCCAAAGTTTTCTTCGCCAAATCGCCGTATTTTGAAAGATAAATTCCGGCCGGATCCAGATTTGCCAACCGGCGGCCAAGATCAACCTTGGCAACATCCATTCCCCCGATAACATCCTTGCCCGAAAAGATATTGCCTTCGGGCAACGGATAACCGGTCAAAAATATCCGGCGCTTGGGCACGCCGTAAAGTTTGAGCCGGGCCGCAACGCGGGCATTCGGCGCGCAATAATTAATGCGGCTGGACATCGGATCCAACGCGGCCCACTGGCGGCTGACATCCGCATCGCAAACGATCAGATAAATATCTCCCGGATAATCGAATTCTTCGGCCATAAACGCCGCGATAAAAAATGTGGTTACCAAAGGCATGGGATTTTTTGCCAGTTTGGCGATAAAATGCCTTCCCCATCCTTTTTTTATCAAACCGTAGGTACTTTTGGCCAAAATCGACGGGCGCGACAAATCCTTATTGGGATAAAATTCGATTATCTTCTGGAACAAACCGTCGTATAAAGAAAACGCCGGACCGCCGATTAACGGAATGCGTTTGAAGCGCGAAATCGCTTCATAAAAACGCCGGCTGTCTTCCCAAATTTTTTTGTCTTTTAACGGAATTCCGGGATAATCATTGGCATTGATCGCCTGCCCTTTATATGCCAAACCGCGCAACGGATGCGCCGTCCGCTGATGCCCGTATCCCATATTCACGCAAACCACCCATGCTTTGTTTGCAATTTTATTTTCAATTTTCTCCATTCTTTAATCATATCAAAAAAATCTTCGGTGCGCCAAAAAACCGAAACGGCCCGATCAACAACGGGCGCGGACAATTATTTTAAAAAATCCTGTTTTTCGTTTTCTTTGGCGCGCCAGGCGGCAACCGCCAAAAAAACATAGGAAACGGCCAGCCAAATAAAATCAATTTGAAAATTTATCGCCGCGTACGGCAAGGCGCTGAAAAATTCGGCGGCACCCAACAAATACGACAGCGCCAGCCACATCGGGAAAAACAGCAGCCACCCCAGCACGGAATTGATCGCGGCCGCGATTGCCATAATAAACCCATAAACAGTAATAAAGAAAACTATCGGCTCAACCAATAAATTGGTTATCGGAGCGTAGAACGGCACATAGCCGAAATTGTAAATCAAAAGCGGCAAAGTGAAAATTTCGGCCGCCAAGGTTGTTGCCAGCGGCTGGCGCGCCCACTTGGAAATAAAACCGACGCGCCGTTCTATCGGTTTGGCGAAATACGCCATTCCCAACACCGCCAAAAACGATAATTGGAAACCAATGTCAAAACGCAAGACCAGCGGATTTTGCCAAACCATAAATGCCGCGGCAATCGCGATCAGCCGCAAAATATCGCCGGGCCGGCCGATGATTTGCGCCAAAATCATCAGGCTTCCCATAATTCCGGCCCGAACCGCCGAAGCCGGAAAACCGATCATCGCAACAAACACCCAAACAAAAACCAGTGTCGCCCAGAGCGCTTTTTGCCGCCACCATCCCAGCCAGATCAAAAACGGCGCGATAATCCCGGCCATAATCGCGATATGCGTACCGGAAACCGCGGCCAAATGGCGCAATCCGGAAATATTCAATTTCTCTTTTAATTTGACGCAGTCCGGATCAGCTTCCAATTCCTTGGCCGAGCAACCGGCCAAACCGCTTTGATCTCCCAGCAAAATCGCGATCAACAGCGAATTATGCGGCGCGGGCAACGCCCGGCCGATCCCCTCTTTCAATTTGCGCTTTATCGATAACAAACCCGAATAAACCGGGTTCCCATTATTTTGGGAAATCAATTCTATTTTCGGATAACGCGCCATTGAATAGATGCCGTCCTTGGCCAGATAATTTTGATAATCAAAACCGTCAGAATTTCGCGGCGCTTCCAGCCCGGCGGCAAATTTAATCCGGTCGCCGTAGCGATACTCCGGATAACGGTTGGCAATAACCAGAATTTTTCCGTCTATGCCGCCGGGTTCTAAAATTATCTGCTGGTTCGCCTGGCCCAAAACCGGATCGCCGACGATAATGCCGTTAATTTCCGCGGTTTTGCCGTTAAGTTTTGCCAGCTGGCTGTCCTGCGCATATCGCCAAACGCTTTCAAACCGCCAAAATCCCAAAATAAAACCCGCCAGCATTATCCCGGCAACAACAACTTTACGATTACGGATTGCAATGCCCGCGAAAAATAAAACCGCGGCGATCGCCGCGGCCAACCAAAGCAAAAAATAAGAAACTCCAACCAACGACGCCGTCCCCGCCCCGGCCAGTATCGCCAAGCACCCATAAAGAAAAATTTGCGCGACAACCATATGCAATCAACTTAAACAAAGTCGGGTTTTGGCGACCCTCCGCCCCCTACCGCGCGCGGCAGTCCGGCACGAATGGTTTTATCAATTCCAGCGCCTCGCTGAAAAATTCCGGCGGCAATGGCCGCAAACTCTCGAATTTCGGATCGATCGTGCGCTCGGGCCGGAAATTCTGCAAAAAATATTTGGGCTTCCGGCCCGGAACTTTTTCGCCGATCCACTCGGCCATTTGCGCCAGATCATCGGCAGTATGCACTCCCGGCGCGCAAGTGGTGCGAAATTCAAAATCAACCGGGCTGTTTTTCAATATCTTAATGCTCCCTTCAATATCATCCGCCGTTATACCGCCATTGGCAAATAAAGCCGCGTATCTTTGCTTGGGAAGCTTGATATCCATGGCAACATAATCAATCAATTTTTGATCAATCAAATCTTTGAGCATTTTGGGATTGGAACCGTTGGTATCCAGCTTAATCAAAAATCCCAAATCTTTAATTTTTTTACAGAATTCGGGCAGATCCGGATGCAAAGTGGGTTCCCCGCCGCACAGAACCGCGCCCTCCAAAAGTCCTTGTTTTTCTTTTAAAAATTCCAAAATCCCTTGTTCGGAAATTTCTTGTTGCTTGGCAATCAACTCCGGCAATACCAATTCTTTGGAGTAACACCACGGACAGCGGAAATTGCACCCGGCCGTAAATATGGTACATCCCACATGTCCCGGATAGTCGATCAATGTCGTTTTTTGCAGTCCGCAAATTTTCATTATTATTGTTGCGCCGGCCGGATCGGTTATTTCTCGCCGTATTGGTAAAACGCCCGAATTTTTATTTTTAACAACGGAAAATCAATTTGCCAAAGCCTCTTTTTTAACTTTATATTCTTTGCGGTCTTTGTATTCCTGCTGTTTGCCCAAATTGAACTGGCCCACGGGGCGAAGGTAGCCCACTACTCTGGTATAGACTTCGCAAGGCTGTTCAATCGTACATTTGGGACAAGTGAAATGTTCGCCTTCGATATAGCCATGAGTCGGACAAATCGAAAATGTCGGCGTCAGCGTAATATAAGGCAAACGAAATTTCGTGAAAATCTTTTTCACCAAGGATTTGACGCTCTGAATGTCGCTCAACCGTTCGCCCAGAAACAGATGCTGAACCGTACCGCCGTTATAACGGCATTGGATGTCATCCTGCAACTTCAACGCCTCAAATACATCATCGGTAAAATTCACCGGCAATTGGCTTGAATTGGTGTAATACGGGCTTTTCTTGGTGCCGGCCGCGGCAATGTCGGGATACTTGGCCTTGTCTTTCAAACACAAACGGTAAGCCGTCGATTCGCCCGGAGTGGCTTCCAGATTGTAAATGTTATTGGTTTCCTTTTGATATTCCACCATGCGCTCGCGCATGAAATCCATCACTTCCAAGGCAAACGCCCGGCCTTTGTGCGACGCGATGTTTTCGCCCAAAAAATTCACCAGCATTTCATTCATTCCAACCAGGCCGATGGTTGAAAAATGGTTGCCGTAATAAGTCCCGCGCGACTTTTTGATATTGGAAAGATAGTGGCGCGAATAAGGATATAATCCCTTTTCAATGTAATTTTCGATCACCTTGCGCTTGAGTTCCAAGCTTTCCTTGGCCAGATCCATCAGGTGTCCCAAGCGTTCAAAAAACTCTTTCTTGGTTTTGGAAAGATAGCCGATGCGCGGCATATTGATCGTCACCACGCCGATAGAACCCGTCAGCGCGCCCGAGCCGAACAATCCGCCGCCGCCGCGATTGTGCAGTTCGGTCAAATCAAGCCGCAACCGGCAGCACATACTGCGCACATCTTCGGGACTCATATCGGAATTGACATAGTTGGTAAAATAATTTATTCCGTATTTGGCCGTAGCTTCCCACATCGGCTCTAGCGCGGGATTGTCCCAGTCAAAATTCTTGGTAATGCTCACGGTTGGGATTGGAAATGTGAAAACGCGCTGGTTTTTATCGCCATCCAGCATCACTTCGTAAAACGCGCGATTGAGCATATTCATCTCTTCCTGAAATTCGCCATAGGTTTTATCTTGCGGCACGCCGCCGATAATCACCGGCTGTTTGGCAAACGACGGCGCCGGAGTCAGATCAAGAGTAACATTGGAAAACGGGCACTGAAAACCCACGCGCGTCGGCGTGGCCATATTGAACAAAAATTCCTGCATCGCCTGCTTAACCTGCAAATAAGTTAAATTGTCATAACGGATAAAAGGCGCCACCAAAGTATCGAAATTGGAAAACGAAACCGCGCCGGCAACCTCGCCCGCCAAAGTATAAATGAAATTGACGATTTGCCCCAAGACCGTGCGCAAATGCTTGGGCGGGACAGATTCCAGTTTTCCCGGCGTACCGCCAAACCCGCGGCGCAAGAAATCATACAAGTCCCACCCGGAACAATAAGGCGCCAAAGTGTCCAAATTGTGCAAATGGAAATCACCCGACTCGTTGGCTTCGCGGATTTCTTTGGGATAAATTTTATTCAGCCAGTATTTCTTGACGGTGTAAGAAACCGCGTAATGGTTCAATCCTTGCAAAGAAAAAGCCATATTGGCGTTTTCCTGCACTTCCCAATCCATTTTTTCCAGATATTGGTCTACGCGCTCCATCGCTTCATCGCTGGCCACGGCCGCGTCGCGGATACGGCGGCGCTGTTCGCGGTAAAGAATGTAAGATTTAGCCGTGTCCACCAAGCCGTCCATAATCAAAACCTCCTCGATAATATCCTGTATTTGTTCAACCGAAGGAATACCGTCATTCTTGAACCGGCGGTTGAAAATTTTCAAAACTTCATCGGCAATCTTTTTAGCCTTGGCTTCGTCTCCCTGGCCGGTAGCCGTAACCGCTTTGAATATCGCATTGATTATCCGGTCAAAATCAAAATCCACGATTCGCCCATCCCGCTTCTGCACCTTGGTGATTTTATTTTCCATAATGAACCTTTTTAATTTAATTACATTAAATTTGAGAAACGACTTAAAATCCGATCTGCACCAAGCGCAAACCGGAATAACGGAGAAAATCTCAGGAACAATTATTCATTTTACCCCACCCAAAATTCCCGTCAACCGCAGTATCGTACAATGCCAAATCCGAATCTCGAAATTCGCGTTTCGGATTTATATTTTCTTAAAAACCCGTGGCAACCACCGTAATCTTGATCTCGCCTTTGGGCAAAGTCTGGTCATGTACCGCGCCAAAAATCACCCTCGCCTGCGGATTGATTTCCGAAGTTATAATTTTCGCCGATTCCTCAATTTCGGAAAGGCTGATGTCGGCGCCGCCGGAAACATTGAACAACACGCCTTTGGCGCCGCGCGCCGGCACATCGAACAGCGGCGACTCGATTGCCGCCCGGGCCGCCGCTTCGGCCCGCTTTTCGCCTTTGGCCCGGCCAATACCGAAAACCGCGCGGCCGGAATCTTTAAGAATTGATCTCACATCCGCAAAGTCAACATTGATTATACCCGGCGATAAAACCAAGTCCGAAATGCTTTGCACCGCCTGGCGCAAAATTTCGTCGCAAATCCAAAACGCATTAGTCAAAGTCGTGTTGGGATTAAGAGTCGCCAGCAATTTGTCGTTGGAAATCGAAATCAGCGAATCAACCTTGCCTTTGATCGAATCGATGCTTTCCTGAGCGATGCGCTGGCGGTACGAACCTTCAAACGAAAACGGCCGGGTTACCACCGCCACGGTCAACGCTCCCGAATTTTTAGCGATTTCAGCAACCACCGGCGCCGCACCCGAACCCGTACCGCCGCCCAAGCCGCAGGCGACAAAAACCATTCCCGCGCCTTCAATCGCTTTCTTTATTTCTTCGCGCTGTTCTTCGGCGGCCTTACGGCCCATTTCCGGATTCATGCCTGTTCCCAATCCCTGCGTCAGTTTGCGGCCAATCTGGATTTTGGCATCGGCTTTAACTTTTTTCAAATCTTGATAATCGGAATTCAGCGCGACCAATTCCACGCCGCGGATACGATCCTTTTCCATCCTTCCGATCGCGTTGCACCCCGATCCCCCCACCCCCAGCACTTTTATGTTGATTGGATTAAACATACCCTGCAGAAATTTAAAGTTAAAAAATCAAAATAAAAAATGACAATTTAAAATTTAAAGTTCAAAATGCGCAGACATTTTACATTTTGCACTGTCATTTTTATTTTTGATTTTTACATTTAAAATTTTCGTTACCACCCTCCCGGAAAACCCCGCAACCGCTCCTACGGTATGAATATCTTGAAAAACTTTTTTATTTTGTCCCAGCCATTGCCATTCATCGAAAAACGCGGCGAAACGCCTCCGCTTTCATCCTCCTGCTCTTTCCACCCCGCCGCGGCCAAACCGCAGGCCGCCGCCAACGCCGGGTCCTGATCGATATTGTCAAACCCGCGCGGCACGCCCACGCTCACGGTCAGCTGAAATGTTTTCCTTGCCAGCTCCTCAATGCGCGGCAATTTTACTCCGCCGCCGGTGAGCACAATGCCCGCCGGCAATTTTTTATCGCGGTTGATTTTTTTTAATTCCTTATTCGCCAATTCAAAAATCTCGGCCACTCTTTCTTGAATTATTTTTGAAATCAACCTTTGTGAAAAAACCGCGGCTCCGCCGTCCCGGCCGCGGCTTGTCCCGCCCAAGCTTCGCGAAAACGGCGGCTGCCCGGCATTGGAAGAATATTCCTTTGCCTCTTCTCCTCCTTGTCCCGCGCCCAGATAAATCTTTTTGTCGCCGCCCTTGAAAACGCAAGTTCCTTTTTCTGTTTTTAAATGCTCGGCGGTTTCAACATCGGTCTTGGCGCCAATGGCAATATCGTTGCTAATATTCGACGATCCGACCGGCAGAACGGCCATATGCAGAAGGTCGCCTTCTTCATAAACCGCAAGACTTGATGTGCCGGCGCCAATATCCAATATCGCCACGCCCAATTCTTTTTGCTGATCGGACAGTACCGCGGCCGCGGCCGCGATCACCGACGGCGCGCGATTAAATATCTCCAAACCGCCTTTTAAAACCGTTTGATCGGAATTTCTCAAATAAGGAGTGAACCCCGCCACGATTAAAACCTCCGCTTCCAACCTCACTCCGCGCATACCGATCGCGTCCTTCACTCCGCTTTCGCCGTCAACCGCGAATTCGCGCGGATAAACATCAACGATTTCCTTGTTCGATGACAACGAAATCGTGCGCGCCGCCTGCAAAACCCGATCGACATCTTCGGCGGAGATATTGCCGTCGGCCCGAGAAACCGATACCAACCCGTGGGAAGGCGTGCAAAATATATGACTGCCGCCCACACTGATATACGCCCCGGACAGATTGCGGCCCACCGCCAGCTCGGCGTCTTTGACAACTTCCTGCACGCACCGCGCCGCGGCCTCGACATCAACCACCACTCCGCGCCTCACTCCCCGCGACGGACGCTGTCCCGCGTAAATAGTGTCCAACCCCTCTCCGGCCGCCTTTTTCTGGGCCACCACGATCTTTATAGAACTGGTACCGATATCCAAACCGGTAATTAGTATTGGGAATTTTGCCATGAAACTAAAAATGTAAAATGTAAATATCAAAAATCAAAACGACAATGTAAAATTATAAAATGTCTTTATCGCGGCATTTCAACATTTTAATTTGTCATTTTTCATTTTGATTCTTTAACTTTAAATTTTAAAACGCCTTTGAATCGCGACAAATAAAATTGTTCCTTTTGCCTCATCTCAATCGCCGCCGCCTTATTTTTTTCGTGGTCATAGCCCAATAAATGCAATATCCCATGCGCAACCACCCATGCCAGTTCGTATTCCGCCGAAACCCCGGCTTTACGGGCATCATCCTTAATTTGCTTTAAACAAATAACCAACTCCCAAATTGCGCGAGGATACCCGCGATCTTGCCTCGTATCTTCTTCCGCGAACGATAGGACATCTGTCACCTCGTTTCTTTTGCGATATTTTTTGTTGATCTCACGAATTCTTTTCGGACCGACGATCGCAATCGAAATTTCAATGTCGCGGCCGTCGGACAACTTTTCCGTTTCTCCTTCAATAACAGCGCGGACAATTTTTTTAATTAAATTTTCGTCTGCCTCCGCCTTAACCAAGCTATTTATTTCAATGTTTGTTTTCATTAAAAACCCTTGATGCTAATCAATTATTTTAACAAACAAAAGAAATCGGCGCAATCGGACACGCTAATTGCCAAATTTGAGGGTGGCAATCACCGACAGATAAAGCCGATCACCGTAATCGTCGACGCCGCCGCAATTTCTAAAAGTTTCCCCGGCAAGTAACCCGAACTCAAAAGCCCGCTCCGCGTTCCTAACAAAAACCGAACTGCCATACAAACCCGCTTTCGGGGTTTGGTAATCGACCTTAACCGCATCTCTGCCGGCAACGGCGATATTTTCCTGATTTTCAATTTCCATGCCTTGCATCTGCCGCTCCATAAAATTATCCATTGTTTCATCGGGCGCGGCCGCGAAAAAATAAAAATCCCCCATTAAAAACCCATCCTTGGTTTTTTCCAATTTGGGACAGCGCGCGTCATTCGCGGCGAATGGATATTGGAATTCAATTCCATAACGATCATCGCGATAAATTTCCGCGATTAGCCCGTTTTCCCGCTCCGGCACGGCGCTTTCTTGCGTTTGTTCTTGCTCTTTTTCCCGCTCCGGTTCGGTTTTGACGATTTCAACTTCAACTTTTTCTTGCGGATGGCGGTAAATGTTAAGATAGAAATCCACCGCAATCCACGCAAAAACTCCGACCACTAGCCCGGCAATTATCCAATTGATATTATTTTTCTTTTTCCTCCTCGCCATACATTTTAAGAGTCTGTTACCGAATAGGCTTTTTAACGAAATTTAATTGAATTAAATCAGCGGCTCGAATCCATTTTGTTTTTCAAATAATCCTTGAAAATTTCATTTTGTTCGTTTTTCAAATTGCTTGAAAAGCAAACAAAATGATAAGGTGCCTTTCCGCAACCTATATCATCGGCGACAACTTGCAAATTATCGCAAAACTCCACCTTCAAGTCAGGCGAAGAATAATTTCCCCATCCCTCCCTTTCGCTGACGCAAAAATGCTCATTTTTCACCGGGGAATATAAACACAGTTCGTCAATCCGCCCGGTGCAAGTTCCTCCATAATTATAACCGCCATACGCAAACTCTTTAATGCCGTCACCATCAATATCTTTTGCCTCGGCAACACTGACGCCTTTCCATCTGTTCTCGTCAAGCCGCCAGATTGCCGAGGTATTGCCGCGTCCGTCCGTCGATAATATTGACAATGCCGACCCCGGCATTCCTTCAATTACGCAACCGCCATAAGAAATTTTTGCGCCGGCAACATCATAATTGCTGTCTTCATTGAATATTTTCCCTTGCCCCCCGCCGCAAAAATCAAAAGATTCAGGTAAAAGATTGCGCGAAGAAGCAATCGGCTCCTGCCCTGAATTCACCTCGGCAAATTTGAAAGTGGAAATAATTTTATCCATAATTGGCTTGTCCTCGTTGTTTGCGCTAATCGTCATTCCGGCCGTATAAAAATTCGGCGCTTGATCAATATAATAATTCGTTTTATCGCAATCTTTTACCCTATCAACATATTTTAAAGCCGCGCGCCCTCCGAAAATCATCGGCTCCAAAACGGGCATTGTCCCGGGCGCCGTGCCTCTTTCCGGGTTTTTAATGATGAAATTTACAAATTCTTGAAAACCTAAATCATCGTGCGGCCGTCCCGTGCCGTCAACCCGCTTGATGCCGATTTGAAACATTCCCGCCGCATATCCCGGCTGACATATGCTTTGCGATTCGTCCTCCGGCCCTTTCGCGCCATTTGAAAAATTAATTTGGATAGATGAACGGTTTTGGGAAAGAGTATAATCGCCAAACGACCCGTCATCAAAAGTCCACGATTGAGGATATTTTAATTCAAACCCATATTCCTCGTTGCGGTAGGTTTTCCAATCCGAAGTATTAACGGATTTATTTTCTTCAAGTTTGATCGTGGCGATGATCGGCTCAAATATTTTTAAAATTTCCTCGCTCCCGCTGTCCGTGTAAATAAAGTCTGAAATCAAAGAATTAAATTGGCATTTTGAATGGTTTTCGGAAGAATCGCAACTTATTTGGTGGCCGCCAATCCCAATAAAATCAATCTCCTTTTTTGAAATATCAGGAAATATTTTTAAACCGATATTCTCGGAAGCGTTTCCTTGCGTTGGCGAAGCCGCAGATTGGTAATATGTTTTTTCAACAATCCAATTTGCCGGATATTGGAATTCAAATCCGTTCCAACGGTATATTTCCCAAGTGAAAGTATCAGGATTTCCAATTTGGTTAAATAAAGTTTCGGTTTCCGTCTCTTGGGCTATCGGCGCCGGCACAGACGCAGATTTTTGCCCAACAATTTGCGTCTGATAAAAATAAACGCCGGCGCCAGCAAAAAGCGCGGCCACGACTATCAGCGCGACGGCAATCGTCGCAAATCCGTTTTGATTTTTTTCCATAGTTTTTTGGAAGATTGGATAATTGACAAATCTTATCGCAATTTCGCCATATTTTACAAAAATTATAAAGATAAGATTCGGTTTTTGTCCGAGCATTTCGGATATTCGCTATCGGTGGCGGTATTTTCGGCGCAAAATCCCAAAAGATCGGCATAAACTTGAGAATTTTGCAAATCGATTTCATAGCCGATAACGGCGCGATAACCCGTGCCGCAAGCGCGGCAACCGGTGGTGATATCAAAAGTGAAAATATTTTTATTTTTGCCTTCTCCCGCGAAAACTCCGTTGGAAAATGACACTTGCCGGTCCGGCGCGAATTCTTGTTTCAGTCGATAATTGCCGATAACTTTTTCAAAATCGGTATTCATCAAATACCAAAGATTATTCCCTGCCAAAAAAGCGAACTGACGATTGCTGTTCGCCGCCCAAGGAGAAAAAACCTCAATCAACCCGTATCCGCCGTCTTGCGCGTTTCCATAGGCGATATAATCTTCCATCACCCCCCAATCCGACTCGCGATAAAATTCCACGGCATTGTCGCCGGCGCCAAGTTTTCTCAATACCGTGATTTGGCAGTCGAAAGCTTGATCGCCATAGCATCCATGGGCTTGCGCCAAATTATCGTTGTCCCAAACAATCTTTGAGATTGCGCCGGAATTATATTGCCGGGATAACAATATTGGTTTAATCGCTCCCGATCCAACCGCAAAAATTTTGAAAGTTGATTCAATCGTTTTTACCGTTTCATCTTTTTGCCGGCTACTTTCTTCGCATTGCCGATATGCCGATTCATCGGGCGTACCGTAAGCTCCGCAGTTGGCATGTTTCACCGTGAATTTAAATGAAAAACATCTATTATTTGCCAAGCCAACATACCAATAATTTTCATATCTGCTGCCGGCCGCGCCTTCGAAATCGCGGCACCGCCAATATTCATTGCCGCCCAACGATAATTTTAAACTTGAATATCTTGCCGATTGCGGACACGGCGATGTTTGGGAAAAATTCGCCGTGGCGCAATTTTCAATAACAACATTTTCGATTTTATTTTGCCACAAAAAATCCGCCGGATATTTGAATTCAAATCCGTATTTTTCATTTCGGTATGTTTGCCAGTTCGCAATCTCATCCTTGCCGGTAATTTTACCCGCGGATTGGTTTTGTTCTTCCTCCGCGGCTCGTTCTTGCCCGGATGGTTGCGCTTGCTCCGGCATTTCTTGGTCGTTTTGCGGCACGACAACAAGATTGGGCGCGGTTTGCGTTTGATAAACCCAAATTCCGGCGCCGGTTAATGCGGCCACTAAAACAACCAATCCCGCTGACAATATTGTATTTTGTTTCATAAGTTGATTTTGTTTGTCAATTTTATTTTACCAGACATAAACACTAAAAAACAGGGCTAGGCCCTGTCTTAAAATCTTTTGCAAATTAAAGGCGATTATCCGCCGCCGATGATTTTGATGGAATCAATGATTTTTCGCGTTTCATCATCGACCGAAGCGGCATTGGCGCCATACCCGGCAAAAACATAGACAAAATAGCCGGAATCGGTTTCAAAAGTATAGAATGGACCGGCGCAAGCGCCGGTTAATGCCAAAGTCGGCTGATCGCTGGCTACTTTGAAAACCTTTTTGGAATTGAAATCAAGCGTGCTTATCAGCGACGCGGTCGAAAAATCGCGCACCATCATAAAATCTTCGTACAATTGGGTAAACAATCCCCGGGATTCTCCGCCTCCGGGTTTTTTCCCCGCGATAATCCGAATGTCGGCGCAATTATTATCGCATTTTTTGTAGCTAAAACCGCATTTTTTATTGTTCAATTCCGCGCTCATCAACCCTTTGGCATAACGGTCATAATCAACATCAAGCGACCAGTCCGCCGGGTAGTCCATTGAAAATCCGTAAATATCTTCGGCAAAATTCTTCCATTCTCGGTCATCCGCCCGCGCCTCATATAGATTAAAAAAATTGAAAAAACGAATTCCAACCAACACAAAAACCACCAGCGCCAGCGCCAGTAAGATCATCCTGTGTTTTGATACCAAAGCCATAACTTCTTTTACAGCCTCGCCTATATTTTTATTTCCTTTCTTATCCGGCATATGAATTATACTGGCCAATCAACAACCAAAGCGCGGACGCGGCCAAAATAACAAAAAACACGATCATTGACGCGATTCCTTTGCGGCAACCGCACGGCTTTCCGAATTTCGAAAATTGTTTTTCCATAACGATGATTTTAACATAACATCAAATTTTATTGCAACAAAAAAACAGGGTTCCCTGTTTTTTTGTTTTTGTATTATTGCATTTGCAGGGGCGAGATTGTTCACCCTTATGGATTACGCCAACATTTCCTTAACCAGCTTGCTCACCAGCCCGATATCCGCCTTGCCCTTCACTTTAGGCATCAAAAGGGCCATCGCTTTGCCCATATCCTTAATGCTGGCCGCGCCGCTCTGCGCCACGGCTTCGGATACCAATTTTTTGATTTCATCCTCGCTCAATTGTTCCGGCAAATAGCGCATCAGAATCGCAATCTCGGCCTTGGCGCCCTCGGCCAGATCGATGCGGCCGCCCCGGTCGAATAATGCCAGAGAATCTCTTAATTTTTTGATTTCCGCCGAAACCACATCGACAATCTCTTCGTCGCCAAGCACCGCTTGAGCGATATCCTTGCCTTGCTTATTGAATAAGAATTCCTTATCTTTGGTTTTGTTCAAAACCGCGGCCTTGAGCATTTTTAGAACCGAAACAACCGCTTCATCTTTAGCTTTGAAAGCGGCTTTGAAATCGTCATCGATTTTTTTCTTGAGCATAGTATTTAAATCGCAAGGGCGAATGATTATTCGCCCCTACTGTGATTATTGATTTGTATTCCGGTTAAAAATTGACGATCAAAAATTAACTCTAGCCGTTCAGGATTTCTTCATCTTCTTGATCAGGTCGTATTTTTTCTTGGTTTCCACCTTGCGCAATGCGGATTTTTTCTGCATATTGTCGGATTTCGCGCGCTTGACAAACTGCCGCTTGCGCGTTTCCAATAAAATACCGCTCTGTTGCACCGCCTTTTGAAAACGCCTCATCATCGCCTGCACATTCTCCCGCTGTTTTCTTCTGATTTCTAAAGCCATAAAATTTAATAATTAATTATAAGTTATAAATTCAACCTGCGGCAAACGGCAATTCTTCGCCGCCCACCAAATGTATATGCAAATGGTCAACGCTTTGGCCGGAGTCTTTGCCGCAATTGACAATCAAGCGGTAACCGCTTTTATCCACCCCCTTGATCTTGGCAATTTCGGGAATCGCAAGCATTATTTCGGCCAGATATTCCTGATCATCCGCGCTTGCCTCTTGAATATTGGCAATATGCTTTTTGGGAATTATCAAAGTATGCACCGGATACACCGGCTTGATATTCTCAAATGCCAGCGCAAAATCGTTTTCAAACACAATTTTGGCCGGTATTTCCCCTTTGATGATTTTGCAAAAGACACAATCCATAGTATTGCTTAAATTTGACCGAATGTCAACCATTTTTACTTCTTAAACCTCTTTTTGATCTCGCCCACCACCGTGCCCAGTTTCAGGCTTTCCTGCTTGCCGGTTTCCATATCGCGCAGAATAATCGACCCTTCGAGCGCTTCTTTCTGCCCCAAGAGCAGGGTGAATCTGGCGCCGTATTTATCGGCGATTTTCAATTGGGATTTGAGCGAATCGCGATCAAACGATTCTCCGGCCGAAATGCCGGCCTGGCGCAGTTCCTCGAACAGTTTCAAGCTTTTCTTCTTGCCCAAAACTCCCAATTGCGCCAAAAATACTTTGACTTTCTTCTCTTCGCCCACTTTGATATCGGCGGCCTTCATCGCCAGAACAATCCGATCAACCCCCAAAGCGCCGCCCATGGCCGGCGTTTCCTTGCCTCCCAGAACTTTCACCAATCCGTCATAACGACCGCCGCCGCCCATGGCCATCTGCCCGCGGCTATCCTGCCCGCCTTGGTAAATCTCGAAAACCGTGCGAGTGTAATAATCCAAACCGCGTACCAGATAGGGATTGAGCCGGTAAGGCAAACCAATTTCTTCCAAGTATTCCAAAACTTCTTTAAAATGGCTTTTGCATCCTTCGCAAAGATGATCCACGATCTGCGGCGCTTGCGCGCGGACAGCTTGGCATTTGTTCTCTTTGCAATCCAGCACCCGCAAAGGATTTTCTTTAACCCGGCGCTTGCAATCCGCGCACAAAGCCGATTCGCGACTGCGCAAATAGCCGGCCAAAGTTTTGCGGTAATACGGCCGGCACAGCGCGTCGCCGATACTGTTGATTTCAATGGCGATGTTTCCCAACCCAAGTTCCTTTAGAATATTATAATAAATTTGAATGATTTGCGCGTCGATAATCGCGCCCGTTTGGCCAAAAACTTCAAACCCCAACTGCCAAAATTGCCGGTAACGACCCGCTTGCGGCTTTTCACTGCGGAAAAACGGCCCGTAATACCAAAGCCTGACCGGCTGGGGCCAGTTGGCCATTCCGTTTTCCAAGTAAGAACGCACGATTGACGGCGTCCCCTCGGGCCGCAGAGTCAAATTATCTCCGCCCCGGGTCTTGAGCGAATACATTTGCTTTTGCACGATATCGGTCGTGGCGCCCGTACTTTTCACAAAAAGATCGCTGTCTTCCAAAATCGGCGTTTCAACGCGGTTAAAATTGTAAAACTCCGCAATCTCCTTGGCGGTTTCATAGACTTTCTCGTAATATTTCTGATCATCCGGAAGAATATCGTGCATGCCGGTAACCGACTGGAATTTTGGTTTCATCAAAAAAAGTTAAAAGATAAAAAATCAAAATGAAAAATGACAATGTAAAATTAAAAATTATTTTATTTTAAATTTTGAACTGTCATTTTTCATTTTGATTTTTATCTTTTTAATTTTTAATACTTCGGCGTTTCAAACAGGGATATTTGATCCAGCGGCCACAAGCGCACTTCCACCCGGCCGATGATATCTTTTCGCGGCAACTTTCCCCAATCTTGAGAGTCGGAAGAGTACGGCCGGTTGTCGCCCAAAACAAAATACTGGCCGTCGCCCAGCTTGTACGAACTCATATCCGGTGCTTTAAGGTTCGACGGAATATACGGTTCGTTTAATGCCACGGTTGTACCGTCAACCGCGGTAACAACAACATTGCCGCTTTTGATCTCCACGGTTTCGCCCGGAAGGCCGATCACCCGCTTGATAAAGCGTTTGGAGGTGTCTAAAGGATATTTAAAAACCACCACTTCTCCCCGCTCCGGCGCCCGGAACCGATAGGACAACTCGTCAACGATCAAATAATCCGCCTCGTGGAAATTCGGCTCCATCGATGATCCTTGGATCACGAACGGCTGAAACAGAAAATAACGCACCGGGATCACGATGGCAAACGCCAAAACCACGATCTTGACCACTTCCCAAATGAATTCGCCCGCGTTCTTGATTACCGATGACATAGCAAAAATTTTGATTAAAATATGCTTTTATCATAACAAAAGAAAACAACTTCCGCAAGTCGTCCGATTCTGCTATAATTACTCAATTATGGAGCAAAAAACCATCTTAATCATCGGGCTGGGCAATCCCGGGCAAGATTATTGCCGCACCCGGCACAATATGGGCTTTATGGCCGCGGACGCTTTTGCCAAAAAACATAATCCGGGCGGTTTCGCGATGGTCAAGGATAACGCGATGGTTTCGGTGGGTGAATTCGGCGGCAAGACTGTGATTTTAGCCAAACCGCAAACATTTATGAATAAATCAGGGATCGCGGCCAAGCGATTGGCCAAAAACTATTCCCTGTTTAAAAACAAAAAGTTTGACAATCTCTGGATCATCAACGACGATTTGGACATTCCGCAAGGAAAAATAAAAATTTCCCAAAACCGCAACGCCGCCGGACACAAAGGCGTGCAATCGATCATTGACCAAATGAAAACCAAAAACTTTGTCCGCTTCCGCGTCGGCATCGCGCCCCATACCGCAACTCTGAAAAAAATCCCCGGCGACAAACTGGTTCTGAAAAAACTCTCTCCCGCCGAACAAACCAAATTTGATTCCGCCATCGATTTAACCGTCGCCGCCATTGAACTCGCGCTGTCCGAAAGCCTGGAAAAATCAATGACCGAATTCAACCGATAAATCGCGTTATAAGTCATCGCAAGCAACCCCGCAAAAAATCATACAAAAATTAAAAAATGCAAAATACTGTAAAATGGCAATAGAAATGCCATATCTTTGATTTTTTTGCAGGGAATAAAAGAATAATGATATAGTGGTAAAGTGGAATACGAAATTAAAAAAATCAACGAAACGGACGCGGAGTTTCCCAATTGCTTGCGCGCAATCCCCTCGCGGCCCAAAGAATTATATTTGCGCGGTATTTTGGATTCGGCTAAACCGTGCGTGGCCGTGGTTGGTTCGCGTATCCCGTCCACCTATGGCAAGCAAGCCGTCCACGATATTGTGAGCGGATTGTCCCGTGCCGGGGTTTGCATTGTTTCGGGAATGGCGCCGGGCATCGATACCCTCGCCCACCAGACCGCGCTGGAATGTAATGGTCAGACCATCGGCGTGATCGGCACCGGACTGGACGAAAATGTCTTCTTTCCCCGGCAAAACCTTGACTTGGCCCAAAAAGTAGTTAATACTGGCGGTTGTTTGGCTAGCGAATATCCGGCGGGCTTTAAAGCCACGAATTATTCGTTTCCCCAGCGCAACCGCATCATTGCGGGGTTATCGCTGGCAGTTCTGGTCATCGAAGCCAAGGAAAAATCAGGATCGCTGATCACTGCCGAATGGGGCCGCAAACAACATAAACCGGTATTCGCGGTACCCGGATCAATCTACTCGGCCAATTCCAAAGGCTGCAATTGGCTGTTAAAAAAAGGCGGGCTGGCCTGCGATTCCGCCACCGATATCTTAAATGCTTTGGGTATCGCGCCGGTATCGTCAAAAGCCGCGGCAAAAACAAACAGCCCCGAAGAACAAAAAATTTGGGACGCGTTAAAAGACGGCGCACTAAACATTGACCAGATAATTCTGGCCACCAAACTCCCCGCACCCGCCGTAATGGGCTTGATCCCGGTAATGGAAATCAACAACCTTATCCGCGACTTGGGAAATGGGGAATACTGCCTCAATTAAATTTAAAATGAAAAATCAAAGTTAAAAATTTTGGAGTTGAAATTTTTTGAAAAAAATTTCAACGATATATAATATTCCTTAATTTTGATTTTTGATTTTTCAATTTTGATTTTTTATGAAATTGGTTATTGTCGAATCGCCCACCAAAGCCCGAACTTTGCAAAAATTTTTGGGTTCGGACTATAAAATTCTGTCATCATACGGCCATGTGCGCGATCTGCCCAAGGGCTCTTTTGGCGTTGATCTTGAAAATAATTTCACGCCGAAATACACCCTCACCGCCAAAGGCAAAACCACCGTCAAGGAGCTCAAGGCCGAAGTGAAAAAAGCCGACAAGATATTTTTGAGCACTGATCCGGATCGCGAAGGCGAAGCCATCGCCTGGCATTTGATTGAAGCTTTGAAATTGGACAAACCGGCCACGAAAAAAGTTGAAGGCCCGGCCTACCAACGCATTGAATTCCACGAGATTACCAAACGCGCCATCGATGAAGCTCTGCAAAACCCCCGGGAACTTGATTTCAACTTGGTCAACGCCCAGCAAGCACGGCGGGTTTTGGATCGCATCGTCGGCTATCAACTTTCCCCCTTTCTTTGGAAAAAAATCGCCAAGGGCCTGTCGGCCGGCCGCGTCCAGTCCGTGGCCGTACGGCTGATCGCCGAACGCGAGCGCGAGATCGAAGCTTTCAAGCCCGAAGAATACTGGGAAGTTTTGGCGACTCTCAAAAACACCAAGAACCCGCCACTCAAAGAATTCATTGCCAAGCTGGTAAAAATCAACGACCCGCTATCAAGCGAAGCTTGCCCCGAGGGCGGCAAAGCTTTGGACAAACTGGGAATCACTGACGAAACCAAGGCCATCGAAATCCAAAACAATCTTGAAAACGCGCGCTACTCCATTGCCGCGATTGAGAAAAAAGAAACCCGCAAAAATCCAAACGCGCCGTTCACCACTTCAACGATGCAACAGGCCGCGTGGCAAAAATTCAAAATGACCGCCAAAGCCGCAATGATGACCGCCCAGCAACTTTATGAAATGGGATTGATCACCTACCACCGCACCGACTCGCTCAATTTGTCAGAACAATCCCTGGCCGCGGCAAAAGAGTTCATCGTTCAAACTTACGGAGAACAATACCATCCCGGAAGTTATAATACCTACAAAACCAAATCCAAAGGCGCTCAAGAAGCCCATGAGGCCATCCGGCCCGCCTACCCCGACCAAACCCCGGAAATGGCCCAGGCCGACAAAAATCTCACCCGGCCGCAATATAAATTATACGAGCTGATCTGGCAGAGATTCATCGCTTGCCAAATGACGCCCGCGATTTTTGACAGCATAAGCGTTGATATTAACGCAACGGGGAATTCAAATACAAATTACGGCTTCAGATCCAATGGACAAACATTAAAATTCGCCGGCTACTTGAAAATCTATCCGTCAAAATTCGAACAAATTGATTTGCCGGCAATGGAAACCGCGGAAGACTTGGAATTCATCAAACTTGATCCGGCCCAGCATTTCACCAAGCCGCCGGCGCGTTTCAATGAAGCCAGCCTGATCAAAGCCTTGGAAGAATTCGGCATCGGCCGGCCGTCAACCTACGCGCCGATCATCACTACGATCCAAACCCGCAACTATATTGAAAAAGACGATAAAAAATCTTTCAAACCCACGGAAATGGGCCTGATGGTTAATGACATTCTGGTAGCGCACTTTCCGCAGATCGTGGACATCGGCTTCACCGCCAAAATGGAAGAAGAATTCGATGAAATCGCCCAAGGGTCAATGGATTGGGTGAAGATGATGCGCGATTTCTACGCCCCGTTCAAGGAAAATCTGGACGCCAAATATAAAGAAGTGGAAAGCAAAAAAACCCAAGTAGTCGCCACTGATAAAATTTGTCCCAAGTGCGGCGCGAACCTAGTGATTAAAATGGGCCGCTTCGGAAAATTCTACGCCTGCCCCAAATTTCCCGAATGCAAGCACACCGAAAATATGGAACCGGCCAAACCGGCGTTTGAGCACGATATCCCTTGCCCCAAGTGCGGCACCGGCCATATCGTGGAGAAAAAAACCAAAAAACGCAAGATTTTCTACGGCTGTTCGGCCTATCCCGCCTGCGATTTCGCCCTCTGGGACAAACCCACCGGCGCCAAATGCGAAAAATGCGGCAGCCTGATGATTGAAACCAAACGCAAACTGGTAAAGTGCTCCAACAAGGAATGCTCATCAAATTTAAAATTGAAAAATCAAAATGAAAAATGACGGTTAAAAATGTAAAATGCCCCGGCATTTTTAATTTTTAATTTTACATTGTCATTTTGATTTTTGATTTTTACATTTTCAATTTATCTATTGCTTTTTCCCCAATTTTGGGCTAATTTATTAACAGTAAAATTGATGATTCTTTGCCGAGGTGATGAAATTGGCAAACATGCAGCACTCAAAATGCTGTGAGGGCAACCTCTTGAGGGTTCAACTCCCTCTCTCGGCACAATTATTCGCAAAATGAAAGGTTATTTCCGAAAAACCGCCATTAGCGAAGATAAATCTTTGCAAGCTTATGTAATAGGTTTGGCGCTTGGCGACGGAAATTTATCCAATCCAAACAGCCGCGCGACGCGATTAAGAATTACCTGCGACAAACAATATCCGCTATTAATTAAGCGCATTGTCAATGCGCTTAAATTGTTGTTTCCGCAAAATAAAGTAAGTATCGTGGAAAGAAAAGAAAACTGCCTCGACATTAGCGTATATTCCAATCATCTTGAGCAATTATTGGGTTGGCAATCCGGCCAAGGTTCAAAATTTACGCAAAAAGTCGCGATACCGGAATGGATAAAACAAAATAGTGAATACAAAATAAATTGCTTGAAAGGTTTAATAGAAACCGATGGTTCGATATACCTTGATCGGGGTTATAAAACAATTCAATTCTGCACAGTAATTCCCGGGTTGGCGCTCGATGTTTTAACAATAATGAAATCATTGGGATTTAGTCCAAAAATATACAAAATAAAAAGAAAGTCTGCCGGCCAACAAACGGCATCCTATGTCAGATTATCAAAAAATGTTCCTGCCTTTTTAGAAATCGTATGTCCGAAAAAAAATTAACCATTGCCTAAATTCAACTCTCGCCTTAGATGCAAGTTTTCGGGCTCACATCCGATTTTTTTGTTGATTTTTGCGGTTGTCGGGATTAATCTTAAATCAAGGATTTAATACTTACTTAGGTAAGTATCGCGATACATATGAAATTAAAAGATAAAAACATCCGCAAAATCACGCGCGTGGGAAAAACCAGCCTGGCCGTGACTCTGCCCGCGGAAATGGTGCGGGAATTGGGCTGGAAAGAAAAACAAAAGATCGTGGCAAAAAGAATTCCCGGCGGCATCGCCTTCCGCGACTGGAAAAAATAACCGATAATAATCAAGTAAACACAATCAGCAGCATTATCCGCCGTCCATGATAATCTAGACGATTCGTCTTTTACTGATGTTCCGTAATTAACTTGCTGTGTTTTTAGCCTTAAAATAGTGCAAGTTAATTGTGAATCGTCAGTAGTTATAACTTGGTAAAATCGTACAACGAAGCTCAAACCATAATTGAGCGCAGCGAAAATCAAGGTTCTTACGAAACAAGGCTCTTATTTTAGCAAAACTGTCTAACCAGAACTAGGCCAATCTGCCCCCGACTAAGCTCACTTCGCCCCTCCAACCTGCTGTTTGTCTGGGCTTCGCTCGCAAAGGGGCAGCCGGGCCGGAATTGGGCTTAACACAACGCATTTTAGCCGAAAAGATGGGGGGGAAAATCGGTTTTAAAAAATCATTATGTCTTTAATCATAGGAACAAATTTAAGCGACAGAGTTTATTTAACCGCGGACACCCGGCTTACTTTTAAAAACGAGGGAAAGGAAAATTATTATGATTACGTTCTTAAAATTCAACCCTTATCCAATGAAATAGCAGTTGCCGTAGCTGGCGATATTGAGATGGCCGCATTCATAGTAAAAGAGTTGATATTATCGAAAGTAAAAAAAGATAACATAAATATTTTTCGGAGCGAGAGCGAAACATTGATTAAAAAAATAGCGGATGATTTTTTTAGGCGAGGCAATGGTTCGAAAAGTGCTTGTTTTATTTTCGCTGGGATCGATAAAACTAAAAAGAAAATAATTAACTTTAAAAAATATTTTGATATTCTAAAAAATTTCCAAAAAGAAACTGGCTCACCCATGGGAATGAAAGATATTATAGTTCGAGGCATGAAGTCTGGAAAAAATATTTCTGATATAGAAATACCCATAGCTGATTCAAAAGTTTTTTGTTACCAAATATCACCTAATAATTTTATTGTGGAAGATGTCGAATGGGGTGATTTTATAGCCTATGGAGGAGGTTTGAACAAGAAGCATTTGCCAGATAGGATCATCGGCCAGCTTGAGATCGCTGCAAAGGCACCGGAAAAAGATTTTCAGCACGATAGGGGCTGGTTGGATATATTTGCAAAAACTACAGCGGAAGAAAATGGGGTAAGAACAATTGGCGGTTGCATTACTACCTTAGCGCTTAGCGAGAATTTTTCGGGGATTTTATTGGGAGGAACTAAGCGTATGCGAACTAATATTATTGCACCAGTAGAAATAATGTCTGAAATTAGTATCATCGGCAAAAAGCTATACTGCTTGTGCGATAACAAAAAACAAAAACTAATTCCTTTTACGATTTACCCCGATTTACTATTAAAAGATAATCCACGAGCCGAGCGACTAACATTGTAAATTATCTCCTAATTCAACATTGACAAAACAAAAAAAATGATATTTAATGGGCTAAGGTGATTAAATATGTGTTGTGGTGACATCAGCAGGGAAGAGCAGGAAAAAGAGGAGAAAGCAAAGGAATATATTAGGGGCCATTTAATAGGAGCGATAGAAATATTAATCGAGATAGCCAACAAGAACAACATCCACCTTGAAGTGAAAACAGATATAGATCTTTATAAGATGACCAAGGAATTCATGGGCGATCAAGCATTGTTTACCTGCGCAACAGTCTTTAGAGATACAACAAAACTATGGGAAGCTGTCCCGGATATAGTCCATGTTGAAAACAATAAAATATATGGAACTGGGGATATTAAAAAAGAAACACTAAGAAAAGCATTTGAAAACTTAGTAGAATTATTTTTCCCCGTTGCCTGCGACTTCTAAATTTGGCCCCTAAAGCCTTTTTTATTTGCCCAAAAATTCGTCGTTCCAGAACGACGACCCAACGACGAGTTAACAACGACTTTTGAACCTGAATTTTGCCCAATTTTTGCCTCCAAAAAGTCTGCATTCTAGAATGCAGACTTAATGCAGAGTAAATACAGACTTTTTGCCCCTGTTTTTAGTACAAACCGGCCGTTTGGATTGGCAGCCGGCAGACCTGCCCAAAGGCACGAGCTATAACTTACCAACAGCAAGGCGTTGTTTTGCCAAGGTATGACCACAAAACCGTGTATTACCGCCAAAACAACGCCGTTAAATAGGGCTCAAGCCTTGGCCTTACCGCTTGGGAATCGGGCTTAAAAACTTGTCATTTATAGAATGCCAACTCAATGCCAACCAAATGACAAGTTTTTAACTGCACAACGCACACCTTACCCCCCCATCTTTTCGGCTAAAATGCGTTGTGCCACGCCCGATTCCCAAGCCAGCTGCCCCTTTGCGAGCGAAGTCCTGGAAAACAGCAGTTTGGAAGGGCGAAGTGAGCTTAGTCGGGGGCAGATTAGCTTAGTTTTGGCTAAACATTTTTGGTAAAATAGGTTCGAGCTTCGTTGTAGAGCTTCACCACGCTAATCGTCCCAAATAGAGTAGGAGGAGGGCTCTCGCCCTCCGTCCCCTCATCGAACCGTGCGTGCGGATTTCCCGCACACGGCTCTCCGATAAGGTGGCTTCGTTGCAA
>JBARNX010000026.1:0-2142 GCA_049641805.1 Minisyncoccales bacterium | reverse complement strand
GTTCCGGTGTTGTTATTAGCCGCGGTCGTGGCGATCTCGTGGAAGCGCGAGATTGTGGGCGGGATTACATTTATTCTGGCCGGAATATTTTATATCATGATGGTGATGGCGGGAGCGTTAAAGAATGTTTTTGAATGGTATATGGCCTCGTGGTTCTTAACCATCTCGGCCCCGGCATTTTTGATTGGCGCGCTGTTTCTTTTGGGCTGGTATCGAAAAAGATCGCAAAAAACCAATTTGTCTGATGAAAAATAGCAAGGTTTGCCAAAATAAAAACCGCCCTTCATTCAGTAGGGCGGTTTTTATTATCCTATAATTACGAAAGGTGGGCGGAAACCAGTTTGGTCATTTCAAACATATTGACCACTTTTTTACCGCCGAACACCGCTTGCAGACTGGTGTCGGCGTTGATGTTGCGTTTGTTGTTCGGGTCCTGAAGATTGTTTTTCTTAATGTATATCCAGAGATTTTTGACGACTTCGGATCTGGGCATTGGGCCTTTGCCGACGATTACCGCTAACTCTTCACTGATGGTCATTGGCTTCATAAAAGCCGAATTCACTTTTTTTGCCATAATTTTTTTTATTATTAAAATTATTTACCTTTATAGATATATACCACAAACCGGCTAATAATGGAACAGGCCCGGGCATTATGGGCCGGCGGCTTTTGCAACGGATGCAATGCGGTACTTTTTTTATCGCGGCAAAATGATATAGTGATTCCATGAAAAAGATCAGGCAAACTTTTTTGATTTCTGTGATGTTTGTTATGGTTGTCGGCGGAGCGATCGTGTTTTTGGCGTCGCAGAATTATTTTCTGCGGGAAAGCCGAGAATTGCTTGAAAACGAAATTTCGCAAACTTCGCGCGATTTTACCGCGGCAATAAAAAATTTAAATTCCGAAATCAACAGTTCGGAAGCGGAACTGGCGTTGACAAAACAGAATTTGGCAATCACGGTTGCGCAGCGCGATAATATCGGCATGCAATACAATGATGCCGTGGACAAGTATAATCAGGAAAAAATCCGGGTGGACACCCTCGATTCGCAAGTCGGCGAAATCCAGGGATCGGTGGACACTTTGGAAAAGCTAAAAGCCACCGACGAGGAACTGCTCAAAAAATATTCCAAAGTTTATTTTTTGAATGAAAATTATATTCCCGAATCGTTTTCGGCGGTCGATCCGGAATACGGTTACAATCCGGACACAAATTATCTGGTTTATTCCAAGATCTGGCCGTTCTTGAAAGTTTTGCTGTCCACGGCGCATGCCGATAACATCGACATGAAAATAGTTTCGGCCTATCGTTCGTTCGGCGAGCAGAGCAGCTTGAAATCGTCATACAAAATAACTTATGGCGCCGGGGCGAATAAGTTTTCGGCCGACCAGGGATATTCCGAGCACCAGTTGGGTACCACGGTCGATTTCACCACGCCGGAAATCGGCGCGAGTTTTTCCGGTTTTGAGAAAAGCGATGCCTACGAATGGTTGCGGCAAAACGCTCACCAGTATGGTTTCGCGCTTTCCTATCCCGAAGACAACGATTATTATCAGTTTGAACCGTGGCACTGGCGGTTCGTGGGACGGGCGCTGGCGCAAAAATTGCACGACGAAAGCAAGAACTTTTACGATCTCGACCAGCGCGAAATCGACCAGTACAGGATATCATTCTTTGACTAGCGTCCGGCAAACACAATGGTCTGGGATATCTATAAAGGATTGTTTTTTTGTTACTTTTTTCTTGCGGGTCATGTATGGATGGGATAAAATAAACTAAACTAAACTAATAAATTAGAATATGGAAATAAAAGAATTATTAAATACCGGCCGGGAAATTTGGGCGGGCGATAAACTAACATTGGCCCAAATCATTGTGAGAATGGGCAAAGTATTCGGCGATATTAGCCGCGGTCGTGGCGATCTCGTGGAAGCGCGAGATTGTGGGCGGGATTACATTTATTCTGGCCGGAATATTTTATATCATGATGGTGATGGCGGGAGCGTTAAAGAACGGTTTTGAATGGTATATGGCCTCGTGGTTCTTAACCATCTCGGCCCCGGCATTTTTGATTGGCGCGCTGTTCCTTTTGGGTTGGTATCGAAAAAGATCGCAAAAAACCAATTTGTCTGATGAAAAAT
>JBARNX010000013.1:0-2520 GCA_049641805.1 Minisyncoccales bacterium | reverse complement strand
TCTTGAAAGGGTCGGACCCTTCTGAAAAAGGGTCGGACCCTTTTCAAATTTTTCAAAAGGGTCGGACCCTTCTGAAATCTCTGAAACATTTTTTTAAAAATATTAGCTAATTGAGACATATATTCCTTAAAAGGGTCGGACCCTTTTAATATCGTTTTATTCCATGGTTAACTTTCCCAAAGTTTTTCTAGCTGCGTGGTTTATTATCGCGTCCTTACAAAATTCCTTATAAATTTCCATGCTGGAGAAAACATTATTCAAATAATCGCGCTTGATTATATTCAGATTGCGCAGTCCGAAAGATTCTCCCAAACTGCAAAACGGATAATCCAGCGCAAATTGGAACGCTTCGTCAAAATTTTTTGCCGCCGCTTCAATACCTCCGGGAAACAATTCAAAAACATTGATTACTTGAATATAAACATCCAAATATCGCAGGTAATTTTCGTCCGTCACTTTCTTGCCTTTATATCCTCCTTGAAAAATCGTGCCCACTCTTTTATCTTTAAAATTTCGATAAACCGCATAACCAGCACCTAATTTTTTCATGAGCTTACTTACTCCTCCTTTGATAATTTCTTTTAACAGCAAATGAAAATGATTCGGAGACAAATGAAAAGAAACAATCTCCGCGAGCGGGCGGGGATCTCCCCATTCTTCTTGCCATTCAAAAGTGTTGCGTCCGCCAGGGAAATTTTGCGGCCCCAAATCAGCCAAAATCATTTTTTTCATTTCAATTAAATCGCCCAAACATGGAGCTAATTCCTTTATATCGCGCTCATCATTGAAAAAACGCAAGCCGCGCATAAAATACCAATAATCGGTTTTACTCAAAAATATCGGCTGTTTATTGTTACCGCGATTGTAGGCATGGATAAAATCTCCCACACCAAAAGGTTCAACTCTTACACTCATATTTTTTTGAATATTTTTGGAAGGGTCCGACCCTTTTCAAAAGGGTCGGACCCTTTTGAAAATTATGGTGCGGAAGACGGTTCAATTTCCGGTTCGGGCGCAGAGTCGGGCTCGGGTTCGGGGGCGGCGGGTTCAGGTTCAGATTCAGAGGGTTCAGTTGCAGGAGATTCAGGGATTTCAGGGGTTTCAGGGGTTTCAGAAGATTCCGCCGGTTCGGGTTCTGGAGTAATCGCCTCTTCGGTGGTGGTGCCGTTGCCGGATGACGGCTGGTTATTGGAAGAGCCGCCGGTGTCTGACGGTTGATTGTTGGAATTAGCAGTCGGGGCTGAATTATTATCCCCTCCGCCGCCGGTGCCGGTGCTTGTTGATTGATTGCCCGAATTATTTATCAATGATGAATTATCATTCCCTTCGTCCGCGGTTTCTTCCGGCGCGGCGGGAGACGCAACGGTTAATTCCGCCGGCGCGGGTTTGACCACCGGATCATAGCCGGGCAAGATCGCGTTCTTGGCATCCAAAACCAAGCCGATCAAACCGGTATATTCCGCGGCGCGGGCGATTTGCGTGGGCCCTTTTTTTGTTTCGGCGGCTTGAACTTGTTTTAAATAGTTTTGCTCGTTTTGCGCGACCTGCACCAGCTGTTCCTGGACATAGAGGCCGAGATCTTTGCCGGCCAGCGACAATTTGTCAATCGTCATTGACGACCGGCGCTGGGCGGCTTGCCAGATGTTGTCTTGGATTTCCAGCGTTCGGAAAGAATAATCCACATAGTAGCTGTTTTCATCTTCGGCAACTTCGTTGATCTTGATCTCAAAATCAAAATCATCCAGATCGGCGGCCAGAATCGCGGCATTGTCAACGCCGGTTTGGGAAACGATTTCTTTTCCCAGAACCGCCTCCCGCGCCCCGGAATCGGCGGCAAAAATGGCCGCGCCGCCGGAAAACACCAGTATCAACCCGATAACAAACCCGTTGTGGTATTTGGCAAAATCCAGCGCCTTGTTTTTGATTGTTTCGCTTGACATATTTTTTAAAAATGATAGGCTGTAACCACTAAACATGAAGCGGATTCTATACGAGTCCGTTTCGTTTTATTTTCTCCGGCATTTCAAGTAAATATTTAAGATATTCAAAATCCCGAAAATAAGCGCCGCTTCATCGCAATTATCCCGCTTAATCATTGTGTGCAAAACCAATTCCGCGTCAACATTTCCTTTTATTTTTATCGTCCCGCTTTCATATCTTGATGATAGCAAAAAATCATTCTTGCCGGAAGCGCGCCAAGGTTTGAAAGGGTCGGACCCTTTCCAAAAGGGTCGGACCCTTTTTTAACCAAATACCAAATGTGAAAACATTATATAAAATGACAAAATTATTTTCTGCCCTTCATTTTAAGAATACTTGAGGCAAGGATATCCGCGATTTGAACCAATTCGCCCAAAAGCCATTCCAATTCACTGACATCGCCCTTTTCCGTATCGCGCAATAATGTCAACCATACCTTTGATTCGTTGGCCGATTTCAATGAATGAGTGAAAAAATTGATAAAATCTTTTTTACTGCTCGCGGAATTGGCTTCAATATAATTCGCCAAAACGCTTGTTC
>JBARNX010000020.1:0-25388 GCA_049641805.1 Minisyncoccales bacterium | reverse complement strand
AGAACACCCTAGACGCGGACTCCTGCTCCTCGCCGAATTAAATCGAGGCAGACGGGATTGTCCCGCTTGCGCTACCAACTGCCGGGCACACCAAAAAATTCCGCCAATGGCGGAATTTTTGTTAGTAACAAACAGCCGATAGTTTATAGTTAATGTTCAATGTTCAATGTTTATTCCCTTGTTCTATCCTAATCGCTTTGCCGTTGATGAGGGCATCGGCGGTTTTTTGGTTGGCCGAGGCCAGAATCCGCGCAAAAGTGCTTTGCGAGGTGTTCATTTTTTTCGCCGCTTCGATCTGCTCCAGCCCCTCCAAGTTTTTCAACCGCAACGCCTCCATTTCCTCCAGCGACATTTCAACCACCTCCAAGCACCGCACGGGAATTCCCTGCGGCTTGAAATAGGTAACTTCCGGATTAAATCTCACCCTCCGGCACAATCTTGGTCTTGTCATATAAAATCTATTCACCGATAAACTTAGCCGCAAACATTATCGCGATCCCCAGCAGAAACACCAAAAACGCGCCCACGGATTTTTTCAAAACTTTTTCTTTGCGGATTTCGGGCATTAAATCCGAGGCGGCGATATAAATAAACCCGCCGGCGGCAAACGGCAGCAAATAAGGAGTCGCGCTTTGGGCGGCAAAAGAAAGAAAATATCCGAAAACCCCGCCGGCCACCACCACCAGCGCGACGATATAATTGATCGCCAGCGCCCTGGCTTTATTAAACCCCGCGTGAATCAATACCCCGAAATCCCCAATCTCCTGCGGAATTTCGTGCAAAGCGATTGCCAAGGTCGTGGCCGCGCCCAAACCGGGATTGGCCAAAAATGCGGCGGCAATTACCATTCCGTCAATAAAATTATGCACCGAATCGCCAATCAAGTTCATATAGCCAAAAGTATGGATTGCGCAATTTTCTTTGTGGCAATGCCGCCAAAACAGCAATTTTTCCATGAAAAAGAAAACCACGAACGCCGCCAGCGCGATGAGATAGAGCTTGTCGGCCGAAATCTCCTCGGCCGCTTCGGGCAATAAATGCAAAAACGCGCCGCCGGTGAGCGCCCCTGCGGAAAGCGACACCAAAAATATCGTGATTTTATCCAGCGTCTCTTTTTTGAAATACAAAAACAACACCGCCGCCCAAACGCACAAACTGATGGAAAAAGTCGCCAGAATAATCGCTATTAATGTCGCCATAATAAATTTATAATTGATGATTATAAAATACCCCCAAAATTCATTTTAATCAATGCAACGCCCCTTTGCTCTCAAAGGGGCGATTCGGCCGCTGCAATCATTTTTCTTTTTTCAGCGCGGCAATTTCTTCTCTCACCGCTTTCAATTCTTCTTCCAGGATTTCCGCTTCGTTTTCCAGCGCCGCCATTTCGTTTCTGGGAGAAATGAATCTCCGGCGGCCAAATCCCATCATTCCGCATCCGAACCCATAACCGCCGCCGCAAGGGCCCATTCCCCTGCCGGTGCGCGCGCCTTGGCCCATCGGGCCGGTTTGGTCAAATCTCGGCATAATTTTTAATTTGAAATTTTTTTTGGAAATTCCAAATTGATCAACATTTTTACATTCCGACCTTTATTTTTTCCTTCTATTTTGAATATATATTCATAATAGCATCTTGTCAAGCAAAAAACCCGCTTTCGCGGATTTCTCGTCAAAGATTAAAATAAATGATCAATGATTAGCGATCATATCCCCAAATTCGGCTGGGATTCCAATTCATCGGGGTCGGCGGTAATTTCGCCCCGTTTCCAAGCAAAATACGCCGCCACGCCGGCCATGGCCGCGTTATCCACCGACAGATCAACCGCCGGCGATAAAAATCTGATTTCCAATTCATCGGCCGCTTTTTGCATTGCCGAGCGTAACGCCAGATTCGCGCTCACACCGCCGCCGATAATGATTGATCTGGCGGCAAATTCTTTGGCCGCGCGCGCGGTTTTGGAAACCAAAACTTCCAAAATCGCCTGTTGGATTTCATAACTCATCGCTTGTAAATATTCCGGCATTTTCTTGGTTTCTTCGGTTTGCCTTTGGTGAAGATAAAGCACCGCGGTTTTCAACCCCGAAAAACTGAAATTATAATTTTTCTGTTTCATCATCGGCCGCGGCAATTGAATTTTTGCGAAGGTTAGACCTTCGCCAGTATGCGAAGGTCTAACCTTCGCAACTTTTGCAATATAGCTTCGGGCATATTTGGCGATTTCCGGGCCGCCCGGATAGCCCAGCCCCAAAATCCGGGCCGCCTTGTCAAAACACTCGCCCGCCGCATCGTCAAGCGTTTGTCCCAACAACTCGTAATCGCCGATACCCCTGGCCAAGAACAGCAAAGTGTGGCCGCCCGACACCACCAGGCACGCCGCCGGCAGGTAGTCTTTTTTAAATTTATCTTCGCCAATTCCCAAGGTTATTAAATTCGCCAAAAAATGCGCTTCCAAATGATTGGCGCCGACCAGCGGAAATCCGCAATTTTTTGCCAATTTTTGGGCAAAATTTATGCCCGTCCACAAGCAAGGATCCAATCCCGGGCCCTTGGTCACGCCGATGAATTTGATTTTGGAAACATCGATTTTTTTTATCGCCTGCTCAAAAACCAATGGCAAGTTCTTTTGATGCTCCCGCTTGGCCAAGGACGGATAAACCCCGCCATATCCGGCGTGCAATTCCGTTTGCGAAGAAACGACATTTGACAATGCTTCAATCTTTTTGAGCTTGCCCTTATTCTCTCTTGCCCGCATCACCGCGATTGAAGTATCATCACAAGATGTTTCCACCGCCAAAAAATAAATATCTTTCCCCATACCGCAAAAAATAAAATTGAAAATTTAAAAATCAAAATGGAAAATGACAATGTAAAATTTAAAAATAAAAATACAAAGACATTTTACATTTTTAATTGTAATTTTTAATTTTGATTTTTACATTTTACATTTTCTGCGGCAAGCCGTATTGCTCCAACCACCGGATCGCCGACAAACACAAAATCAAATTTATTCGGATAGCGCCGTTCAATCTCGTTGGCCGCGGTATCGGCCACCCAGCGTGACTTGTAAACTCCGCCCACCAGCACCAGCGGCACCTGCCCGTCAAAATCAAGCCTTTGTGCCACCGCGATTACCGCCCGCGCGATTTCAATTCCGGCACCAGTCAAAATTTCTTGTGCAATTTTGTCTTTTCGATTCGCCGCATGATCACATATCGGCGCCAGTTGCGGCAAACTCGCCGTTGGGTTTTGGTAAATAAATTTTAAAAAATCATTGATATTCTTGAATTTGAATTTTTTAAAAATCATCTCTCCCAAAATTGTTTTTGAGCCGCGCCCCTCCAAATCTTCAAAGATCGCTTGCACCACTTGCGCGCCAATCCAAATTCCCGATCCTTTTGACGCCAGCCATCCCTTGTCGTTGGCCAGAAATTCTTTTTTGCGATTCCATCCGTGAGTCGCGCTTCCCGTGCCGCAAATTGCCACAATGCCATCTTTGGTATAAGAACCGGCGCGAAAAGCGACCGATTGATCCGAACCGATAATTACCTTGCCTTTAAAAATCGTGGCGATCTTTTTTTGTTTTTTCAGCTCTTTGATAATTTGCGGCTCTTTGTTTTCATATTCTTCTTCCATCGCCGGCAAACCGATGAAAGTTGAAACTATTTTTGCATTCTTTCTTCTTTTTATAAGGTCGTATATCGCCTTGGCAACATTTTCCGCCGCCAATTCTATGCCAAAATCGCGCACGCTTGATCCGCCCGAAACCGCCCGGGCAATAATCTTGCCGTCCATATCCGCCAGCGCCGCGGCAGTCTTGGTTCCTCCCCCGTCCACCCCGATCACAAAATTTCCAACATTGAACATTGAACTTTGAACTTTAACCATTTTATCATTTTTATAATTGATAATTTATCATTGATAATTGAATTTACTACCATTCTACCACACCACGCCAATTCATATAAAAAAAGAATGGCCAATGCAAACATAACCCGGCCATTTAGCAGATTAAAACTGCCACAATTGAAAATTTGAATTGTTTAAGTGCTATTCTCTCCGCGCCACATAATTGCTGGTTGGAAAGTTTTTCCAATTCAGATACTATCGACTCATCCAAAACTGGATTGAGACAAAATATTTCTTCTCGCTTCAACTTGCTTCTTCCTCCTATTCGCAAAACAAAACACAACACACGGATTATCTCCGTGGCTTGATTTTGTTTGACACTATTTGTGTAGCATATTCTGACCCAAAAGTCAAATTTTTTGGTTGTCGTCAAGATTGCGCGAGATTTTCGCGCCGGCGGCAATTTGACAGTCTTTGCCGATGAAACGGGCCGGCAAAATGGTCACTCGCGCGCCGATTTTTGAGTCTTGGCCCGCGATTGTTCCCAAGGCCTTCAAGCCGGTGTCCACTTTGGCCAAGACCTTGACGCCGTCTTTTTCTTTTTTCACCCGCGCGGATATTTGCCCCCGATCCAGCCGCACATTGGCCGTGATCGCACCCGCGCCAACCCGCACTCCCCGGTCCAGAATTGAATCGCCAATATATCCCGAATGGATATGGACATCGGGCTGAAAAATCGTGCGAGTCACTTCGCAAAATGCCCCCGCCATGGCACCGTTTTCCAAGTCGCAATAGTCGCGCACCACGCTGTTGTTACCAACGATGGAACCATCCCCGACATAGCACGGGCCCTTTATCACCGCGCCTTCGTAAATTTTGCAGTTTTCGCCAATAAACACATTGCCTTCAATCACGGCATTTTTGGCAATCCAAGCCGATTTGGCAATCTGTTTTTTAGTCAGATATTTGTCAAAAAGATATTTTTGGGCGTCAAACAACTGCCACGGGTATTTCAACGACACGCTTTGATAACCGCTGTCCAAAATCACAATGCGCGCATCGTTTTCTTTGGCATAATGCGACATTGCCACTTCAAATTCTTCGTTTTGGTTGGCGCTTCCCAAAACTTTTTCAATATATCCAAAAATTTTATTATCCAGCAAATAAACTCCCGTCACTTTGATTTTTGACGGCTCCTTGCCTTCGGCCGGTTTTTCCATCACTTCCAAAACCTTGTCGCCGTCCAAGCGCGCGATGCCATAAAGCCAGGTTTTATCGGTCTCTTGTCCGGCCAGCACCATTTTGGCGCCGGTTTGCCGGCTTTTGTCCAGCATTTCGGCCGCGATTTCTTGGCAGTCAATCCGGCCGGCGTTCAACACGAAAAATTGGCCGGCAATATGATCGCGCGCGCTCATTACCGCGTCGCCCATGCCTTTGGATTCTTGCTGGATCGCGTATTTGATGTCTTTTAAATCAAATTCTTTCAATCCCTCTTCAACATTCCGGCTCGCCCCCTGCACCACCACAATATCTTTCACGCCAATCCGGCGCAAACCGTCAATCGTATACCAAATCAGCGGCTTGCCCATAATTTGCAACAAACTTTTGTGCTTTGAATTCAGCGGCCAAAACCGCGATGATTCCCCCGCGGCCAAAATCACGGCTTGAAGCGGTTGGTTGTTCATAATGAAATCTGTTGAAATCAAATATCAACAGCTTTAAACCTCTGTTGATATTTGATTTCAACAATAATACTATTTTAATAATTTGAAAATGTTAACAATAATTTTTTTAGAATCATAAGCCAATTTGTCGGTTCTCATAATATCTTTACCGATGAATTTGTTTTTGGGTAAATTATCGTTTACGATCAAAAATCCGGAAATCTGCGAAAACTCTTTCTGCAATTCTGTCAACAAATTATTGCCAATGGGCAAATTATGATACAAAATATAATCCAAATTCGTACCCATATATTTTTCAATTTCGTTTGCAAATTCCGCAATGGAAAAATCTTGCGTCTCGCCCATTTTTGCCAGTGAATTGGAAACTAATATCTTTTTGGCTTTGGTTTTTTTTAATGCCGCCGAAATCCCAATGGGCAGAAAGCACGGCACGATACTGGAGTACAAATCGCCCGGACCGATAATAATCGCGTCCGCTTCCAGAATCGCCCTTTTTGATTCGGGAAACGCCACCGCTTTCGGCTCAAGGTAAACTTTTTTAATTTTCAATTTTGAATCATGGCGGCGCGGCACATCGATTTCGGCCTCACCCTTCACAATCTCGCCGTTTTCCAATTCGGCAACAATATGCGTTTGCGCGACGGTTGCCGGCAAAGCGCGATTGCCGTTCAGTTCCATAAATTCATACACGAAGCGCAACACTTTGCGGTAATCGCCAAACGCGTTTTCCAACCCGGCCATAAACGCGTTGGCAAACACTTGCCCCTTGTGCCCATCTTCAAAAACTTCTTCTCCAAAGCGGAATTTCCACAAGTCCTTTTTCCATTGCGAGGCATTGGATAATCCCAAAATATGGCGCCGGATATCGCTGGCCGGCAAAACATTGAATTTGGCGCGCATATATCCGCCCGAGCCGCCGCAATCCACCATTGAGGTAATACCAACGATTTCAACCGGCCGCTTGCGCAAATTGTCCAAAAGCAGCGGCGGAATCTGGGTCCCTCCGCCAATACAAACAATCTTCATTTTTTTAGCGGTTTTTCGCTTTTTATCAACGATCATAGACAAAATCGCATTTATTCCTTAGAATGTATGATACTCTAAAAATACCTTAAATTCAATCTCATGGCACAAAAATTTTTAGTCAAAGGCGGCAATCCGCTCAAAGGCCAGGTGCAGATTTCCGGCTACAAAAACAGCGCCGGCGCGATTCTGGCCGCCGCTTTGCTTTCCGAAAAACCGTCGATCATCTCCAATCTGCCGCAGGTTTCCGATGTCCTCAATCAAATTGAAATAATGAGCCAGATCGGCGGCGAGATTGAATGGATCGACGACCACACCGTCAAAGTCAATGCCAAAAATCTTGATCCCCAGAAAATTCCGGCCAATATCTTTCAAAAAATGCGGGTTTCAGTTCTGCTCATCGGCCCCCTGCTGGCGCGCTTTCGGAGTTTCAGAGTCCCCCATCCGGGCGGTGACAAGATTGGCTTGCGCCCCATTTCCACCCATCTTGACGCATTTGAACAATTCGGCATCAAGATTTGGCGCGAAAACGGATTCTATTGCTTTGAAGCTCCCAAAGATCTCAAACCCGCGCACATTATTTTGAAAGAATTTTCCGTCACCGCCACCGAAAACGCGATGATGCTGGCGGCGGGCATTGAAGGCAAATCAGTTATTGAGATTGCCGCCGCCGAGCCGCAAGTGCAGGATTTGATAATGATGCTGGAAAATATGGGCGCCAAAATTGTTTGGACGCATCCGCACACTCTTGAAATCCAGGGAACAAAAAATCTTAGCGGGGCCAACCATGAAATTTGCCCCGACCCATTGGAAACCGGCACCTTTATGATCGCGCTGGCAATCACCGGCGGCCAGGGAAAAATCACCCATACAAACCCGAGACATCTCACTTTCTTTTTGGAAAAAATGAAGGAAATCGGCGTTAATTTCAATTTGGGCGAAAATTCAATCACCGTGAATCCATCGGCCGATTTCAAAGCGGCGCGGGTGCAGGTGATGCTCTATCCGGGGTTTCCCACCGACCTGCAGCCGCAAATTTCGGTTTTGCTCACCCAAGCCGCCGGAAAAACTTTGATTCACGAACCGCTCTATGAGAACCGTTTGCGCCACTTTGAAGAACTGCGCAAAATGGGCGCCGACATTGAAATCACCGACCCGCACCGCGCGCTGATCTTCGGCAAAACCGAGCTGTTCGGCACCACCGTGGACGCGTCCGATATCCGCTCCGGCACCGCGCTCACTCTGGCGGCGCTGATCGCCCAAGGCCAAACCATCGTGGAAAACATTGCCAACCTTGAACGCGGTTCGGAAAAATTTGACGAAAAACTCCGCTCGCTGGGCGCCGACATTGAAAAGATCGGCGAGTAAAAATCATTTAATCATATAAACATTCAATCATACGCTTCGCTAATCATAAAATTAAAAAATCCGGCTTGCGCCGGATTTTGCATTTGCGTTTGTAGGGGCGCGGCCTTGTGCCCGCCCGCATTCCGTATTGCAAAGGGCGACCATAAAGGTCGCCCCTACAAATGCAAAAATCATGCTTGCGCGTTTTTTTTCGCTAATTCCCACGCTTTCACATTCAGCTCAAGATGCTTTTCCGCCACCGATGATTTGATGGCTTCCCGCATTGAATCCGGCGACAGCGGAATCAAATTTTTGAATGCCGCCAAACACAGCAAATAAACTCCCGATACCGCGGCCGTTCCCAATTCTCTTTGGCAAATGCCATTGGCGTCAATCACTTCAATTTTTTTGGTGAATTTTTTCAAGTTGCCGATAATTTCCTCCTCGGCCAGCAACGGCTTGCCCGGGATCATCACCTCGGTTTTGTTGATCAGATATTGGGTTTGCGGCCCGCTAAAATACGCCGCCTTTAAGCATTCCTGCATTTCCAGCCCCACGATCAAATCCGCCTTCTTGGCTTCCACCAGCGGCGAAAAAACCTTCTTGCCGAATTTGATGTGCACCTCCACCGATCCGCCCCGCTGGGACAGCCCGTGCAATTCCGAAGTCTTGGCATCCAGCCCATTCTTCACCGCCGCGTCCGACAAAATTTCCAGCAAAGTGATCAGCCCCTGCCCGCCGGTCCCCACGATGACGCAATTGAACACTTTTTGTTCCGTTTCTTTTTTGACCAATTTGATATTTTTTTTAGCCGCCATAGATTTGAATTTCAAAAGGTCGTTCCTTGCTGAGCACGGCAAGGTGCGACCTTGATAAACTGCATTTATGAATTTATTTTATTAAAAATTCTCTTATTTATCAACTCAAAAACAAGAAGAGGACACTTAAAAAATAAAAAGTGCCCCAAAATTAAGACGGACTGGGAATAACCGGCATCCCGGAAAATATGGTCACACGGCTTTCAGCCGGGAGTTTCATATATTTCTTTACTTTCGCCCCCCGCCCCTCGGTTCTAAAGACAGGTTTTATTTCTTGCCCGCAATATGGACATTTATTAAAAACCTGCCCGTCAGACTTATTTATTCCACTTTCGCAGTGGGGACAAGGTGTTTTACCCCTACTAATCATCTTACTTCTTTCTTTCATCAAATCCCTCTTTTGAGCCGTTTATAATCCGACCTCTCACATTTTCATCTCTCTCACGCCGAATTATAAACGAGCTATATGTTTCTCATACAACTTTTTAAAGAAATGTAAAGAGGCGAAAGATGTATGTATTCAATCACATATTTGAATATGTACGCGCAACGCGTTTTGAATTGTAGGGGCGCGGCTTTATGCCCGCCCGCATTTGGATGCAAAAGGACGAATAATCATTCGCCCCTACGGATATAAATACAAATCAAAATACAGTTTACCGAGGTCGCACCCCTGCGATTACGCAGGGGAACGACCTCAAATACAAAATACTATTCCTTCTTTTCCACAAACTTGCACGGGCGGCGGGCAATGATCACGCTCACTTCGGGCTTGTCAACAAATTCGCGCACCGCGGCGATGAACTCTTCGGATTGGCCCTGGTCAATGATTTTCATATTTTCCGGTTTGACCCCGCAGGCCAGCACCATATTTTCAATCGGAATCGGATGAACCGCACCGACGGAGTCCGGATGCGGCTGATGGCCGGTCATCGCAGTAATGTCATTATTCATAATAATGACCAAAGGATTGGAGCCGTTATAAACCGCATTGAGCAATCCCTCAATTCCCGAATGGAAAAATGTGGCATCGCCGATGAAGGCAATCACTTTTTGGTCCGCGGCGGCTTTTTTAATCCCGTGGGCAATGCCGATTGACGACCCCATGCAAAACATATAATCATAGAGCTCGTGCGGCGGCAAGGCGCCGATCATATAACAGCCGATATCGCCGCCAAAAATCACCTTGCTTTCATCCACCGCCTTTTTCACCGCCGCAAACACCAGCCAATACGGGCATCCCGGGCACAATTGCGGCGGCCGCGTCGGCAGTTCAAATTTGGGCGCGAATTTGGGCAGAGTGTATTTTTTGCCCGTGAATTTGGCAATCATTTCGGCCGCGATCTCCGGCTTCATCTCGCCGACCTGCGTGCGCCAATCGACCCCGCGGATCTCCAATTTGCAATTGGCATCCTTGGCCAGCATCTGGATCCTCTTTTCCAAATAGGGTTCCATTTCTTCCAGCACTAAAACCTTTTTCAACCCCTTGATGAAATCACGGATCTTTTTTTCCGGCAGAGGATGAAACATCCCCAATTTCAACACCGGCAAACCAACGCCCAATTCTTCCATCGCCTCTTGCGCGTGCAAATAAGCGATGCCGGAAGTGATTATTCCCAACGGCTGATTTTTACCTTTAATAACGCCTTCAACGCGGTTTAATTTGCTTTTTTCAAAATACTGCGCCAATTTTTCTTCGCGGGCCAGCATTTCTTTTTTCATTCCGTGCAGGCGCGGCATCATGGTCACATATTTGCGCTTGTCTTTGATAAATTCGCCTTTCAGGTTGACTTTGCGGCCGGGAGCCAATTCGCCCAAAGCCACCAAGGCCCGCTGGTGCGCCGTGCGCGTGGTAATGCGCACGATTACCGGCGTCCCGAATTTTTCCGAAATCGCAAACGCCTCAATCGTGAAATCTTTGCACTCCTGCGCGTCGCTGGGCTCCAGCATCGGCAGATGCCCCAACACCGAAAACGGCCGGGTGTTTTCCTCGCTTTGCGCCGAACTGTGGCACCCCGGGTCATCCGCCACAAAAATCACCATCGGGGCGCGCGTGCCAGTATAGGCCAGCGGCAAGAGCGGTTCCAGAGCGACATTCAAGCCGAAATTTTTCATCGCCACCAAGGTTTTCAGCCCCGAAAAATTCGCGCCGATGGCCGCCTCCATCGCGGTTTTTTCATTGGTGGAAAATTCAAACAAAAACTTGGGATCGTCTTTCAATTCTTTTTGCAAGGCGAAAAAATTGTTGCCGATCTCCGACGCGGGCGTTCCCGGATAGGTGGAAACGAATTGCACCCCGGATTCCAGCGCCCCGCGGATGATCGCCTCATTCCCCAAAAACATCGCCCTCTTCCCTTTTGAATTTTCAAGTAATTTATTCATATTGAAAAATTTAAAGTTTAAATATCAAAAATCAAAATGACAATGTAAAATTTAAAATGACAGTTCAATTTTAACATTTTGAACTGCCATTTTCCATAAAATATTATAAATCAAAGATATTTGACGAATTCATCCACAGTCATGTCAAGCTGCCTGACGATAGCGCGCAAAGTGCCTTTGGCTAAATCTTTATGATGCAATGGAATCACCGGCTGGTGTATCGCGTCGCCATCGCGCACCATAATCAAATGACTGCCTCTTTGATGATGCTTTCTAAATCCCAACTTCTCCAAAACCGCCACAACCTCTTTTGGTTTTAAAACCGGAAGTTGCGTCATATTTTAAGCCGGGCAATAATTTACTTCCACGCTCACTTTGCTTTTTAAAAAATTGGGATCAACATCTTCCGGAAAAGCGATTTTTCTCTCGGCCAATGTTTCCAAATATAATTCTATCGCTTCGCGCGCGTTCTTTTTGGCCTCGGCCAAATTTTTGCCCTGGGTAACGCAACCCGGTAATGCCGGAACCTCAACCACAAAATCGCCAGTTTCCTCATCGGGAGTAAATAGAACAGTATATTCCATTATGTGCTTCTTTTTCAGTTGTTTCGCCATAACTTCATACTACTTTTAGCATCAGATTTGTCAACCGATTTTCCCTTTTTATCTTAATTATTCCACGGTCACGGATTTTGCCAGATTACGGGGCTTGTTAAATAGATGAATGAGTTAAAATTTTTCGTTTTTCATCGCTAAGACATTCCCTATCTTCATCTCTTTGAAAATTTATTGATACCGCCCGCGCCAGCGCTTTGGATAAAACCGTCGGTACTGCATTTCCTATCTGCAAATTTCTATCGCTTCTTGAACCGTAGAATTGATAAGAATCGGGAAAACATTGAAGCCGCGCCCCCTCTCGCGTAGTGAGCGGTCGCGGCGCTTTCGGATGAATGCAGCGCGACGATGACGGCGTACTCAAATTGCGTGTTATTGTTGTCGCGGGACGATTCCACCAAAGACGGCAATAAGTATTTTGAAAACCGGAAACCGGTCGTAATTCTTCGGGCAAATCACGAGGCGTACCACCATCAGGCAATAACTCCATTATTTTAACAAGCTTTTGATTGTTTATTGGAGCATTATGATCCATTAATTTCTCGGGCGCATTTATCCTTGCCATTTTTTGAAAATCATTTTGTGGTATTGTTGCATATTCAAAACTTGTTTCTCCGGATTTTATAAAAGGCAAGTCGCCAATCGCCTCCCCAAGTGTTAAATACGGTTTTAAATAACCCGCAAACAAGTTTTTACCACCAGAAATGTCGCAATGAGTCGGCTCGGGATAACAAAAACAATTTTCTAATTTCGAACCGACAATTATTACTCTTTCTCTTATTTGCGGCGCGCCAAAATCCGCTGCGTTCAAAAGTTTATATTTAACACCATATCCAAGCGATTTAAAAAGCAAAATAATGATTTTCAATAATTCGCCCCCCTGCATTGATAAAATCCCCTTAACATTTTCAAAAATAAAAAATTTCGGATTAAATTCTTTTAAAATCCGATAATATTCTTGAAAAAGTTTTCCGCGCGGATCTCCGATCAATCTCTTACCAATCGTTGAATAGGCCTGGCAAGGCGGACCGCCGATAATAATATCTATTTCATCTGCCTTTATGCCTAAATCATCCTCGATTTTTTGAGCATTAAAATTTTTGACATCTCCAACATAAACATTCACCGCGGGATGATTTAACGAATACGCTTTTGCCATATTCGGCAAAATTTCATTAGCTGCAACAATTTCAAAATTCTTATTATGCGCAAATCCATAACTTAGCCCCCCCACCCCGCAGAATAAATCAATAACTTTTAATTTTTTTCCCTCCATAAAAATCAATTAAAGTTTATCTCATCATACTTTACGGGTTTTTCCGTAATTTTCCAAATAAAATAATTTTGGTCAATATTGAAGACCGTTTGCCCCTCCATTTGTTGCCTCGTTATCCAATTGATACTATTATCTTCAATTTCGCCAAGCTTTATAAATGCCGCTTGGCCGTTATACAAATCGAAATGAATCGCTATCGTTTGGTTGCCAGTTTCGCGAAAATATCTTTTCGCCTCCAAAACCTTATGTTGCTTAATATCGTTGATACCCGTAAAACCGGACTGAATTTCAATCCTTACGGTTTCATTTCCGTTTAATTTAATTTCCAAATCAGCTTTCGGCGTTCTCTTAAACGACTCAACGCTCTTGAAATCATCATCGCCGATCAAATCAATGTTTGAAACATCAACACCGAAAATCAAGCTCACCGCCTTTAAAAAATAATTTGAAACGACAAATCCTCGCATCCACGAAAAATATACCTGTTCGGGTCGGCGGCCTTGATTGTTCAACTTGGACAAAATGCCGCTTTTCTTCATTGTGCCGAAACAACGATCAATATGTTCTTTTTTAAACGACTTTAAATCATCATTTCTGATTTCGGTGGCAACCGCACCATTTATCCTTTTGACAATCTCAAAAAGGCGGCGATTCAATAATTTTAAATAATCAAAATCAACGCCCGGAATGATATCTTTTGCGCCAAAAAAATTTTTGACATCAATTTGGTTGGAAAATCCCAGCCCTTTCCTGTATCTACCAAAATATTCCGCCGTAATCGTTATTTTTCCATTCATAATTTCATTTTACTCCACCGTTACGGATTTTGCTAGGTTGCGGGGCTTGTCGATGTCGCAGCCGCGCGCCAAGGCGGTGTAGTAAGCCAACAGTTGCAACGCGACAACGGAAACTATCGGCGTCAACATTTCCAAAGTTTTGGGAATATAGATCACATCATCGGCAATGCCGGCGATCTCTTCGTTACCCTCGGTCGCAACCGCGACAATGATCGCCTTGCGCGCTTTCATTTCCATGATGTTGGAAATATTTTTTTCGTAAACCGAATCACTGGGGCAAATGGCAACCACCGGAAACCCGTCCTCAACCAGCGCGATCCAGCCGTGCTTCATTTCACCCGCGGCCACGCCTTCGGCATGGATATAGGAAAGTTCTTTCATCTTAAGCGCCCCTTCCATTGCGATTGGATAATTATATTTCCGGCCCAAAAACAGCATACTTTGGGAATCCTTGTATTTTTCGGCAATTGTTTTTATTTGCGGCGCGCTTTGCAGCATCTTTTCCACCAATTCCGGAATTCTCACCAATTCGTCAACGATCCTCTGTCCCATCACCAACGATAATTGGCGCTGGCGGCCCAAATACAGCGCCATTAACGCCAAAACCGTCAGCTGCGAAGTAAACGCCTTGGTCGAGGCTACGCCGATTTCCGGCCCAGCGTGGTTATAAATCCCGGCATCGGTCTCGCGCGCCTGAGTTGATTCCACTGCATTAGTAATTCCGATAGTCAAAACCCCCTTTGATTTGACCTCGCGGATCGCGGCCAAAGTATCTGCCGTTTCCCCTGATTGGGAAACCGCCAGCATCGCGCAATCACGGTCAATCGTTGATTTGCGATAACGAAACTCCGACGCCGCAACAGCTTTAGTTGTAATACCGGCATATTCTTCAAACATCAACTCACCCTCCAATGCGGCATAACGGGCAGTACCACAAGCAACAACATACATTCGCTCAATATCGCGCAAACGATCTTCGATGGGCATCAGGCCGCCCAGCTTGGCTTTGCCTTCTTCGGGCAACAGCCGACCGCGCAACGAGTTGCGCAGGCTTTCGGGCTGTTCCATGATTTCCTTTAACATGAAATGCGGGTAGTCGCCTTTTTCCACATCTCTTAGATCCCATTCGATTTCTTGCGGCTCGCGCTGGGCGTAGATTGAATAACCCTCGGGGGTGAGGGTGGCAATCTCGCCCTCGTTGAGATAGACCACCTTTTTGGTGTTGGCCACCACCGCCGCCGGATCCGACGCCACCAAAAATTCATCCTCGCCGATGCCGATCAACAACGGACTGCCCGACCGGGCCGCGACGATTTTTTCCGGATCGTTTTTGGCAATCACCACGATCCCGTATGTTCCCCGCACGCGCGCCACCGATTTTTTCACCGCCCGCTCCAAATTGCCGTCAAAATATTTTTCAATCAAATGCGCCAGCACTTCAGTGTCGGTTTGAGAAATGAAGGCGTGGCCCTCGGCCTCCAATTCTTTTTTGAGCTCTTTGTAATTTTCAATGATGCCGTTGTGCACCACCGAGATCGCCCCTTGGCAGTCCAAATGCGGATGGGCATTAACCTCGGTCACCCCCCCGTGCGTGGCCCAGCGGGTATGCGCGTGGCCCACATTGCCCGGCGCGCTTACCTTGGCCAAATCCCCGTCCGCGCCCGAAATCTTGCCCACTTTCTTGAACGAAGAAAAGTTTTTATCCCGATCTTGGATGCAAAAACCGAAGCTGTCATAGCCGCGGTATTCCATCCGCTTGAGCCCGGAAATGAGCACTGGAAACGCCTCCCCTTTGCCAATGTAGCCGATTATTCCGCACATAGTTTTTATTTATTTATCATTAAATTAATTAACCGACCCCTTACATAAAAATGGCCTGAAATTTTCTTATCACCTATCCATTTTTTTATTATTGGCGATGATTTGGCGATTTCAGTAATATTTTCGTTTTCGTTCGCTATTTCATATTCGGTCATTTCTTTATCAATATCAATTGATGCTAAAATTTTACCGCGCATCTTGCCGTTGACTTGAACAATGATTTCCACCATATCTTGTTTGACCAAATTTCTGTCGGGTTGCGGCCATGGCTGTTTAAAAACGCTTTCGTTATGGCCCAGTTTTTGCCATAGCTCTTCGCCGATGTGCGGCGCAAACGGCGCCAAAAGCAAAATCATTCTTTCCAGCACGTCCTTGCCGACATTTTCTTTATGGCTTTCGGCGAAATTCAAGCATTCCATAAACGCCGCAATCGCCGTATTAAATTTCAATTGCTCAATATCACCGCTGATTTTTTGATTTAATTTGTGAACGCGGCGCAAAACATCCTCGCCGCTATTTTCATTGTTCGCGCATTCCAAAACCAAATTCCACACCCGTCCCAAAAACTTGCGGCTTCCCCGCACCGCATCCGTACTCCACGCAATCGCCTGGTCAAACGGCCCCATAAACAACTCGTAAATCCGCAAAGTATCCGCGCCGTATTCTTTGACGATATCATCGGGATTCACCACATTGCCGCGCGACTTGGACATTTTCTGATTATTTGCCGCCAGCACCATCCCCTGCGAAGTGCGTTTTTGATAGGGTTCAGCCGTCGGCACCGCGCCGATATCAAACAAGAATTTATAAATAAACCGCGAATATAACAAATGCAAAGTGGTGTGCTCCATTCCTCCATTATACCAATCCACCGGTAGCCAATAACCCAACTTATCTTTGGCACCAATCTGCCGTTCATTATACGGGTCGCAATAACGCACATAATACCAGTTTGAACCCGCCCAATTGGGCATGGTATCGGTTTCTCTTTTTGCCGCGGCACCGCATTTCGGACATTTGACATTTACCCATTCATCAATTACGGCCAGCGGCGACTCTCCCGTTCCCGTAGGCTGGTATTTCTCAATATGAGGCAATTTGACCGGTAATTCGTTTTCCGGCACCGGAACAATGCCGCATTTTTCGCAATGAATAATCGGAATCGGCTCGCCCCAATAATGCTGGCGCGAAAAAATCCAATCGCGCAATTTGTAATGCACGGTTTTTTTGGCCGCTCCCTTCTCTTGCAACCACTCACAAATTTTTTCAATGGCAGTTTCAGAACCTAAACCATTAAACTCTCCGGAATTTACAAGCAAACCTCCCCCCGTATAACATCTTTTTCCATTTAAAACTAAATTGTATTCTTGCATTCTATTACGCTCTGTCGCATCATCAACAGATTCTCCTTCCAGAATCTCAGGCGCAAACGAGGGATGGGTATTATATGTCGTAATATCATTCTTTGAACGAGGCTGAACAACCAAAATTGATTTTATTTGATAACGCCTGGCAAAATCATAATCGCGGGCGTCGTGCGCCGGCACCATCATCACCGCGCCACCGCCATAGGCCGCAATCACATAGTCTCCCAGCCACACCGGAATTTTTTCATTATTTGCCGGATTTATCGCAAGCACCCCCTCCAAACAAATACCGGTTCTCTTTTTTTCCAAATTCAATCTTTCAAATTCCGATTTTTTATTCGTTGCTCCAATATAAGCGCAAACCTCATTCCAATTTTTAATTTGGCCTTTTAATTTAGCCACCAATTCGTGCTCTGGCGCCAAAACCAAAGCCGTAACGCCAAATATCGTGTCCGTGCGCGTAGTAAAAATACTCACCCTTTCGGCAGAATCGGCAATCGCAAAGTCAATTGTCGCTCCTTCGCTTTTCCCAATCCATTCTTTCTGCTGAATTTTTATTTTTTCCCAAAAATCAACTCTGCTTAAATCATCTATCAACCGATCGGCATATTTGGTGATGGCTAGCATCCACTGCTTTAATGTTTTGCGCGTTACCGATTCTCCGCATCGTTCGCAATTTCCGGCAATAACTTCTTCGTTGGCCAATCCGGTTTTGCATTTCGGGCACCAATTTACCGGAATCTCGGCCTGATAAGCCATCCCTCTTTCATAAAGTTTTAAAAATATCCACTGCGTCCATTTATAATAGCCAGAATCAGTGGTATCCACTTGGCGCGACCAATCAAAGGAAAGCCCCATACTTTTTAACTGGCGCGTGTAATTGGCAATATTTTTTTGTGTCGTAATGCTCGGATGAATACCGGTTTTAATCGCGTAGTTTTCCGCCGGCAAGCCAAACGCGTCCCAGCCGATAGGAAATAAAACATTCTCCCCTTCCATTCGGCGCTTGCGCGCCACGCAATCCATTGCCGAATATGATCGCACATGCCCCACATGCAATCCCTCGCCGGAAGGATAGGGAAATTCCACCAAAAGATATGCCTTGGGTTTATCGGAAAAATCCTGCGCCCGGTATAAATCACTTTCCTCCCAAATCTTCTGCCACTTGGGCTCAATCATTTGCGGCTGATATTCTTTTTTGTTTTTTTGATTTTCCATGTTGAAATACCTTATCTTCGCTTATCTTTCAGTTTTCAATTGCCAGTTTTCAATTTTCATTGAATTTTCAATGCACCAATGGGCCAAACCAAATACGGACTTGCATTTTATTTGTAAATTGGATCATTGAACAAATGATAATTCATTGAAAACTGGCAATTGAAAACTGAAAATTATTTTTGATAATATTTCTCCGCCAATTCTTCAAATTCTTTAATGATATCTTCGCCGCATCCCAAATCCTCGTCTTGGGCAAGCGGTTTCCAGTTGGCCACCGGAATGGGCCATCCTTCGCGTTTTTCTTTGGAAAAATAAGGCGGCGTCAGCACTCTAAAATAAGGCTTTGCCTTGGTGGTCACCAAAACAATCTTCGCTTTCCAAAAACCTTCTTGCGCGTCTTTTTCCAGGAGCAGTTCTTCTTCCAGCGATTCGGGTTCGGCGCGGAATTTCACTTCCACAAACACCGGCCTCTCGCGGCATCCCATCACGGCAAAATCGGGAATTGACGCCATCTTTTTGCCCAGATCACTGTCTTTGGAAAACTCGTCCTCCAGCTGAGCGATATTTTCCAGCGCCGCGTCCGCCCCCAAACGATAAACCCGGCAACCGCTTGCCTTAAGCATCTGCTCCACCAAACTCTCCGCCAATTTTCCCTTGACAACATTTTCCGCTTTTTGCATTTTGAATTTCAAGGGTCCAACCCTTTTGATTACAAAATGGTCGGACCCTTCCAAAAAAATCTTCCCTTAATCGCCAAAATATGACTTCGGTAAACTGCATTTTGGCTTAATCATAACTTATCCTTGATATTATACAAAAAAAGCCCCTCTTTCAAGGCAAAAAATGAAGGATGCCAATTTTTAAAAACCTGCCGCGCTGTCAATATCAATCGGCGTATCGGACGGTTTTGGCTGGATATCTTTCAATTTTGGATTTATCGGCTTTGCCTTTAAAACATCGCCTTTGAAATCCGGGTCTTGCCGATAAATATCAAAAACTTCCAGCGCGATCCCTTCAACTTGGATGGCTAAATGTTCCTGCCCTTCTTCCCACACCGCGTCCTCCAATTGCGTCAAAACAAACGCGGTGAAATCTTCGGGATTTTGGGCTTCGTAATTATCGAACAATTCAAAAATTATTCCCTGCACCGTGTCGGCGATCGAACCGGAAAACCAGCTTTGCGGAAAATAATTTCCATAAAGCTGTTTGTGGTCTTTCATTGTGGCGATTGTCCCGGCGGCAAAATCGCAAAAATCATCCGTGGCCTGGCCGCAAGCCGGACACAGGCAATTTTTGCTGTGGGCGATAAATTCCGCCCCGCACCTTTGGCAAACCGTCCCTTGATAATTCAAATGTATCGGCATAAGGGTCTACCCCTCGTTAATGCGAGGGTTAGACCCTTGCAACAAAGCAGATATAATGTTTGAATACATACTTTTTTGCTCGCGGATTTATTTTCTTTCCACGATAATCGTGCAGTTGGCAATCAACGCCGCCAGCGCGCCCACTGCCGCCAAAACCGGCGCCAAGGCCGTGCCCACCACCGCAAAAGTCAGCGGGATTTCCATCATCGTTTCGCCTTTATCGTTGATGATGATTATCCGGCGCACATTGCCCTCCTTGATCAATTCCTTGATCTTTTGGACAACCTTCTCCCCGGAAACTTTGAATTCCTCCCGCGCCGATTTTGCGTTTTCTTTTGCGCTCTTCTTCGCACTTGTTTTTGTTGCCATATGTTTTGAATTATTGTGTTTTTAACATAACACACGCTCCAAAATAATCCAGCAATGCAGGCGATTACCCGCCTTCGTCAAACTATGGCGAGGCAACCCCTACAAATGAGAATAGAATTCGTCGATTTCCCAATTTAATTGATTATCGATGATGTATTCGCGAATGCGGTTCAAATCTTCGTCATCGCGAATAATGTGCTCCCAGTAATTCCTCTGCCAAACCGATTTTTCAAACGGCGGGAATTTACCCAATTTCACATTGCGAATATATTCAACTGTCGTTAATGATTTGAATGCGCCCGCAATGTTCCCCACAGTTTTTGTGTTCGTAGGGGCGGGCCTTGTGCCCGCCCTTCCCTCATTTGGGCAACCACAAGGGTTGCCCCTACAACACGAATTCAAAATCCAAAAAATCCCGTGAAAATGATTTGGCATTACCGTAAATTCGTCAAGTCAAATATTTTTGAATTTATTTGGAATTTCCCGCCACCAAAAATCAACCATCTTGCCCGCCTCATTCAAATCCATCTTGCCATTCTTAATATCCCCAAACAAACATTTCATATCTTGCGCACAAATTGTGACAAAATACGCTCCATCTTGCGAATAATCATAATCCTTATACCTTATAGACCTTCGATGATGGACCTCCGGATTATAGATCATATTTTAATCCCAAGGAAACATTACATCTTCGCCGGCTTCCCGAAAAAATGACGGGGTGTCGTATTTTTTATCGTTCAATAAACTTACCTTGAATAGCGCGAAAAACGAAATTGATTTCGGCCGACAACATTTTTCCAAATGTTTTTTAACCAGCCACAAAGTTTTCCCCGAGCGGATAATGTCATCAACCACCAAAACATTCTTGCCCGCAATCCACTCGCCCCGGTCAAAAAATATCTCATCGTTTTTATTAATATAAACCGCGGCCAGCGGCTTGTCGATTTTTGCCGCCAGCAGCGCCGCCGGCACCAACCCTCCCCGGCTCACGCCAATCACAAAATCGATCCCGGCCAAAAATTCCGTATTCGCCAAAACAAAATCATCTATAATATTTTTCACTTCTTCCAAGGAAATCTCCCTTTTCATTTCAGTTTTTTCTCCATGATTATTTGATGTTTTCCAAATCCGAATTTTTTATAAAACTCGATTCCTCTGGCATTTTCCACAGAAACATTCAACAAAACATAACTAACATCTTTCTGTTTACACCATTCAAAAAACATATTCATAAGTTTTGATCCGACTCCCCGATTGCGCAACCCTTCTTCAATAATAAAATCCCACAGTTCCGCGCCTTTGCCTTTTTTCCACGACATCCAGCCATCCCAATACAAGCTTCCCCGCAAAAACGCGAATACATTGCCATCCAACTCGGCAACCGCGATAAAACTGTTTTCATAGGTTAAATCACTCTTTATTATTTCTTTCCCTTGGCCGTAAACCCACTCCGTATCCCAATCTTTATCGTAATTTTCTTTTTCCTCTTGGCAAAGCTGGGCGGTCAGCCGCAAAATATCATCCAAATCCCTCCCCTCGGCCCGCCGGATTGTAATCTGGTTTTCCATAGGTTATTTTTTACCAAAAACTACCAAAATATCGTTGTCAATCTCCAACGCGGTATAAGCACTTTCGAATAACATCCTCGGATAACGAATATTAGCTCCTTGATTTGGCTCGTTTAGCCAAATATTTTCGTCATCAATACCAGTAATAATAACAAAATGCCCCGAAAATACATCCTCTTTACCGTTTAATATGTTTAAATCAACGCAAACCATCACCAAATATCCCGCACCGACATATTTTTCAATATCATCCAGCGAATGGCGCCGCACTTCAAAAATTTTCCTTTCTTTAGCAATTTTTATAAAATATTCACAAATATCCAGATCAATGTTTTTAATAATTTCGTCATAATCTTTGTTAAATGCTTTTTTGAACGACTTAATCATTTCTTGCCGCTCAACCGGCACATCAACACTTGAAAATGATTTAACCCTTAAACCAAACTCATCAAGCGCAACCGCGTTTTGATACGGAAATGTCCATTTTCCGTCTCTTCGCTTCATCAACTCACTCATTTGTCTGATGCTAAATTCTTTTTCGGGAAAATAGTATTTCAACGCCATGACCATGCAAGCTTGTCCGCATTGCCCGCCCGGATTTTTTACAAAAGGAATATCAAGCATATTTATCTTATAAATTAAAAATTTACGGACATTCTCACATTCTCAAGAATGTTGGAATGTCCGTTGTCGGTTAAATTGATTTATATGATTTTGCCGGCCAACAAATAATCTCGCACAGCTTCAAAAATCAATTCGTGTCCGGCGGAATTGGGATGCGCGCCGTCGTGCAGTAATTTTTTATAATCGAGCACCGCGAACTTATCAAAAAGTGGAATATGTATCGCGCCGCTTTCCTCTACCGCAACTTTTAGCATTTGGTCATATTGCCTGATCGTTTCATTGCTGTAAGTTTTATCCAAATCCCAAGGCATTGGACTTGTTATTTTTCCATCGACGGGATAAATACCGACAAATAAAATCTCGCTGGCATATTTTTTTGCCGCAACAACCAGTTCCTTGATACCGGCTACAAAATCTTCTTTATTTGTCCAATTTTCTTTCTGGCTTAAAACATAAGCCGAATCGTTTAATCCGATGGCAAAAATCACGACCTCTTTTGAAGTATTGCCGGATTTCCTGGCAAACATTTCGGCATCAAATCGGGCAAGTATTTCCCGGCTGCGGTCACCGGATATCGAAAGATTGTAAATGTAAAATTCTTCGCTTTCTCCGGAAAGATATTGTTTGCTTAAAAAGTAATTCAATTTTTGCGGCCAACCCCCGCCGTCGGAATCATATTTGCCAAATGCAATGCTGTCGCCGAAAATATAAATATTTGTATGCATTTTATTAAACCAAAATTTATTGTATTATACTGGATATTACTCTAAATCTATGGCAATAACCGGGAAAGTCAAGTTTTTATCTTTAGCGGCGCTGGCGGCATTTTTTTTGGTTATCGCTGTTGCTGTCGCCAATGGTAAAACCGCAAATTTTGATATCGGGGTTTCAAATTATATTTATTCGTTAAGAAATCCGGCGGCAACTGCAATAATGCATGGCATTTCCTCGGTCAGTTCGACGCCGGCCACCGGATTATTGACCGCGGTCGTCATTGCCGCGTTTTGGTTCAAAAACCGGCGAAAAACCGCCTTGTTTCTCGGAGCCACCCTTTTGGTTAGCGTCATCGCCAACAACGCGATCAAATATTCGGTCCACCGCTTCCGGCCCGACATCGCGCCACTGGAAGACGCCTCGTTTTACAGCTTTCCCTCGGGCCACTCAATGAATTCGCTGGTTTTCTACGGCGCCTTGCTCTATATCGCGCACAAATCAATAAAGAACAAACATTTGCTTGCCGCATTTGATATTGCCGCGATAATTTTTGTCGCCTCGGTTGGATTTTCCCGTATCTATTTGGGAGCGCATTACCCCACCGATGTCATCGCCGGATTTGTTGCCGGAACTTGCGTTTTATCCGCCGCCATATCCATGGAAAAAACCGGAAAATTTAAAAAAGTCCTTGCTGTGGAATAAATTTATTTTTTTCTCCGGTTCCGCTAAAAACGGAACCGTTTTTGTTTTTTGCGACTTTCACGCGGCCAAACACACCATCGTAACCGGCAATCAACTCAACCTTGCCTTCGCGGGCATTAACAATGCCTTGAGCGATTTCCGCGGATGTTACAACTTCGAGTTCGGATAAACCCGGGCCAAGCAATACGGAAAATTCCGAACCGAATGCTTTTACCAATTTGGCATATTCCGATTTTACCGATTGGTTGGCAACCATAACACCCAAAACATCGCTGATTATTTCCTGCAACGGCACAAGGCTTTTGTATGGTATCGCACCATCGGGTTTGTAGCCTTCAGGTTCCGTCGCCAGTTCCTGTATCCGGTTCAAAACCCCGATCGTCAGCGGCCGGTTGCATTTCGGACAAAGACCGTTTGTTTTTATCGACTCCTGGGGCATCAGCGACACGCCGCAATTCCGATGTCCGTCCAAATGGTATTTCCCCTCCTCGGGAAAAAATTCAATGGTGTACAAAAATTTCTTGGGATCTTTTTCTTTTATCGCTTTCATCATTTCAAAATAATCCGGTTTGATGTCGAAAATATTCACTTCCCGGCCGATCTTTTCCGGTGAATGCGCGTCGGAATTCGACAATAAGCAAACATTCCGTCCGTCCGGAATCCGCCAAAGCATTGCCGGGTCCGCGGACAATCCGGTCTCAATCGCGTAAATATATTTCGCGTGATCGCCAAAACATTCTTCCAAAGAGTCAAACCCGGACTTTGACCCAAAAACCCCAAACCACGGCGTCATCGCGTGCGCGGGAACCACCATGCAACCCGGCGACGCGTCCAAAACCATCTTAGCCAGCTCCTGCGCGTCCAACCCCAATATTGGCCGGCCATCGGCCGCCAAATTGCCGATTTTGCCCAAGCGCGAGTTTATCGTTCCCGCCGCCTCGAACGACGGCGCGAAAATCACGATATGCACTTTGCGAACCCGATCGCCTTTGGAATAGATACAGCTGATTTCCGCGGTTAACAAAAAACGCGAGCCGCTCTTTGAATTTTTTAATGCGAAAAGACCCGGCTCGGCCGGATCCAATTTTTCCTTCAACTCGCCAAACCACGCCGGATGGGTGAAATCGCCCGTACCCATCACTTTGATCCCCTTGACCCTCGCCCACCGGTCAAGCGAAACGATATTCATCCGGGGCGAGGTAGCCCGCGAATAATGCGAATGAATGTGCAAATCCGCGACAAAACGCATATTATTTATGAAAAAATTTTATCTCCAGCATCCCGAAAATTATAAACACGAAAAGCATGAAAGCGGTCACTGATATCGCCAGAAAATAATTCTCCAACCCCACCGCCACGCCGATGGCCGAAACCACCAGTAAACCCGCGGCAGTCGTCAGGCCTTCAATGCCGCCTTTGTCCCCTTTAAAAATCAGGCCCGCGCCGATAAAACCGATGCCTGTGGTAATTGCCTGGATAACGCGCGACAAATCAATCGGCGCGAAACCGTCCGTTGCATAAAGACTCATCGCCAGCATCGTGAACGCGCATGCGCTCAACCCCACCAGGCTGTAGGTCTGCAAACCCGCGCCCTTTTTTTTGGTTTCCCTCTCCAAACCGATCAGCCCGCAAAGCGCAATTGTAACCGTCAGTTGAAATAATGGTTGCAATTCAATAAACATATTTTTTATAAATTACTTTGAATTACGAAACAGCGAATTTTGAAATCAATTTTCAATGTAATCGTGGAAATTTGATTGCGAGCGGCGCGCGCTCATCGGCTGCCAGAATTCGCGCGGTTGCCGCCGCATTCGGTGAAAATTGACTTCCCAAAAGCTGAAGTCAAATT
>JBARNX010000065.1:0-7014 GCA_049641805.1 Minisyncoccales bacterium | reverse complement strand
AGCGGAAAATATATGACTGTTTGAATTTTTTAACACCCGCGGAAAAGATAGCGCGCTACCGGAAACGAAAACACGCGCTCTCGCGCGAGTTGAAAAGTAAGTGATCGGATTGAGCCCATTGGGTGCCGTTGGTTTTACGCTAATTACATAGCATACTATTGAAATCTTGTCAAGGGATAGACGATATGATAGGGTTTAAAGATGGATAATGATTTGAAGAATAAAATTGAGGAGTTGCCGGATGGGGCCGGGGTTTATTTTTTTAAGGATGTTGCCGAGCGGGTGATTTATGTTGGAAAAGCGAAAAATTTGAAAAAGCGGGTGAAAAACCATTTTCAAAAGCCGGACCAGCACAACTTTGATTTTGTTTCCCAAGTCGCTGACATTGACTTTATTTTGACCGACACCGAAAACGCCGCATTGATTTTGGAACAGCAATTCATCAAAAAACTCCAGCCGCGCTGGAATGTGGAGTGGAAAGACGACAAAAATTATTTCTATATTGCTTTATCCGATGACGAATTTCCCCGCGTTTCCCTCACCCACCAACCCCAACCAAATTTAGTGGAGGTCAAACCTCCACTAACTCCACTAAGTGGAGGTCAAACCTCCACTACCTCCACTATTTATGGGCCGTTTGTGAGCGGAAGAGAGGTGAAATCGTTTTTAAAAGAGATTCGCAAGGCGCTGCCCTATCGGTCGTGCCACAACCTGCCCTCAAAGCCGTGCTTTTATCATTCATTGGGGCTGTGTACCGCGCCGTGCGCGAACAAAAATAAAAAGGCAAAGAAAAATTATAATGGAATAATGGCGCTGTTGCGCATTCTGTTGTCTATCTATCAAGGCAAAACTTGCATAGGTGTCACCTATGCAAGTTCCTTGCGGGTGGAGGGATATGATGTTTCCAATTTGCAGGGGACGCTGGCGGTGGGATCAATGGCGGTGTTTGAGGGCGGCCTGCCAAATAAGAACGAATACCGCAAATTCAAGATAAAAACCGTCAAGGGCCAGAATGATGTGGCGTCGCTGGCCGAGATATTAAAACGCCGGATGAAGCGCCAAGAATGGCCGCTCCCCGACCTGATCTTGATTGACGGCGGCAAAGGCCAGTTGAAATCCGCCAAGAATATTGATATACCAACAATTGCGCTGGCAAAAATTGGCGATAATAGTTCAGCTACATTCACCACAAGCGACGGCAAATTATTTACCAAATTTTCAAGAAACTACGCGCAACTGTCAAAATTGCCGCCGAATTTGTCAAATTTGTTTTTACAAATCCGCAACGAAGCCCACCGCTTCGCCATCGGATATAATAAATTGAGGCGAGTAAAAAAAATTGGAAAGTTATAAAAAGCTACTTGCCGACGATACGAAGTTCAAACCCGTTTGAATTCATATCAATCGATTTTATTATCCAAGTGCTTTGAGATTGTATATTTATACGATCCCCTTTTATAGCTTTCCATTTGATATTATTTCTAAATTGCATTTCCTTTTTATCACCCAGATCAATGATCAGGATTTTTCCCACTTTCTTTATTATAATTTCCATTTAAAACCACTAGCCCAAATTTAACAAAAAAAAATAAAATGTCAAGGATAGGACAAGATGAATTCTATTGTTAGGGTCTAACCCTTGCGATTACACAAGGAATAGACCCTGAATACAATGCAGAAACTGAAAATCATATCACAATTTGAGCCGCGGGGAGACCAGGGGCAGGCGATTGACAAGCTGGCCGCGGGGATTGGCGCCGGAAATCAATTCCAGACGCTTTTGGGCGTGACCGGGTCGGGCAAAACCTACACCATGGCCAAGGTGATTGAAAGAACCGGCCGGCCGGCCTTGATAATCTCGCCCAACAAGACATTGGCGGCGCAATTATACGAAGAGTTCAAAGGATTTTTTCCCAACAACGCGGTGGGCTATTTTGTCTCGTATTATGATTATTACCAGCCCGAAGCCTATATTCCCGCCACCGACACTTACATTGAAAAAGACTCCAAGATCAACGAAGAGATTGACCGCCTGCGCCATGAAGCGGTGCAGATGGTGCTGAGCCGGCGCGACGCGATCGTGGTGGCGTCGGTTTCCTGCATTTACAATTTGGGATCGCCGCAAACCTACTTGCGCGAGCGGTTCATCGCCAAGCCCGGCGATCCGGCAACCTTTGAACAATTTTTCGGCCGCCTGCTGGATTTGCAATATGAAAGAAACGATTACGAACTGGCGCCCGGGCGCTTCCGCAAGCGGATGAATTTCGTTGATGTATGGCTGGCCGGCGCGCAAACCGTTTGCCGCGTTGAAATTGCCGGCGGCGCGATTAAAAGCATCGCCCAAAGCCCCGCGCCGTTCGGCAAATTTGAACCCGCCGGCGAAGTCGATTTTTGGCCGGCAAAATTCTGGATGGCCGACCAGGAGAAAATCGAAATTTCCATCAAAAATATCCGCGCCGAAATGGAGGAACAAGCGGAATTTTTCAAAAAACGGGAAAAATTGATGGAAGCCGAACGGATCCGCCGGCGCACCGAATATGACATTTCGCTGATCCGCGAAACCGGCAGCTGCCGCGGCATTGAAAACTATTCGCGGCATTTGGATTTCAGAAAACCCGATTCGGCGCCCTATACCCTGCTGGATTATTTCCCCCGGGATTACTTGGTGATGATTGACGAATCGCACATTGCCGTGCCGCAAATTCACGGCATGCAGGCCGGCGATTTCGCCCGCAAACAGCCGCTGATCAACTATGGTTTCCGCCTGCCGTCGGCGATTGACAACCGGCCGCTGAAATATAACGAGTTCCTAAAAAAAATCAATCAAGTTTTGTTCGTTTCGGCCACGCCCGGCGATTATGAAAAGAAAGTTTCCGCGCAAATTGCCGAACAAATCGTGCGCCCCACCTACCTGCTAGACCCCGAGATCAGCATCCGCCCCACGGAAAATCAAATCGCCGACGCAATCAAAGAAATTGAAAAGCGCAAGGAGGTTGGCCAACGCACATTGTGCCTCACCATCACCAAAAAACTGGCCGAAGCGCTGGCGGATCATCTGAAAAACCCGCCTTCAAATAAAGCTGGGGCCGGCAAAGGAAAAATTAAAGCCGAATATCTGCATTCGGAAATCAAAACTTTGGCCCGGCCAAAAATTCTGGCGGATTTGCGCAAAGGAAAATTTGATGTTTTGGTGGGAATCAACCTTTTGCGCGAAGGCCTTGATCTACCGGAAGTTTCTTTGATCATAATTTTTGACGCCGACAAAGAAGGTTTTTTGCGCGATCAAACTTCGCTGGTGCAGATTATGGGGCGCGCCAGCCGCCATCCGCAAGGGTTGGTGATTATGTATGCCGACAGCACCACCGGCTCAATGCGCCGCGCTATCAGCGAAACCAACCGCCGGCGCAAGGTTCAAGAAGCATATAATAAAAAACACGGCATTTCGCCGGAAGTGATTTATAAAGAGATCAAAGAAACCTTGTCGGCGCGCGACAAAAAGGAAGAGAGATTGCCCGACGACGAGTTTATCAGGGAATATCAAAAAGAGCTGGGCGCCAAACTGGATCTGGCGCGCCGCAATTTACAATTTGAAAAAGCCGCAAAAATCCGCGCGCAAATTCAGGAAATCAAACTAAAAACAAAAGATGGATTGTAAATTATTTGGCAAAGATTTCGGTAATCAAAAACGCGATATAAACCGCCAAAAGCATCAAAGCCTCTTTTTTGGTGATTTTTTGCTTGGACCGGGCGCAAATGTAAAAAAATAGCGCCGAAGCAAATAAAAAATAGCGCGCCGCGGCAAACTTTGCCAGATGTCCGATCTCTATCGGCGAAAGCATTGCCACCAATCCCAGAACGAAAGTGCCGGAAATGACGATCGCACCCATCAAGTCGCCCATAATCATCTTTGTTTTCCCGTTTCTGGCGGCGGCAATGCCAAAATAAATTTCCGGGAAACAATTTCCCAAACCGATGATCAAGATGCCGATCACCGGCAAAGAAATTCCCATTTGGTCGGAAAACGATTGAGCCGAAAAAATAAGAGTTTGGGCGATTATTACCAATCCAACGATTCCGGCGCCGACTTTGACGATATCCCGCCGGAAATCTTTGAATTTCTTGTCAGCGGAAACCTGATGGCCGCTATAGATTTCTTTGAACCGTTCTTTTTTTGAAAGCAACCAATAAACATAAGCAAAAAACAGGGCCAAAAGCAATGCTCCGTCAATGCGCGACAAATTATTATCCAGCAAAAGCGCCAGCGGCAAAATCGCGGCCGCGAATGTGAATATCAAACTGGTTTGAATGGTGCCGCCCTTGGTATCAATTCCATTTTTTGAAAAAAATGTGGCCAAGGCGATTGCCAGAGTCATATCCACGACATTGCCACCCAAAATATCGCCCAGCGAAAGCTCGGGGATATCGTTAATCACCGACATAATCGCCAAAAACAAATTGGGCAAAGTCGCGGCCAGCGCCATAATAAAAAACGCCACCACGAACTCTTTTAATCCAAAAAATTTGGCCAACCGGGCCATTCCCGACACCACCCAATTGCCGGCGAAATAGAGCGCGCCGCAACAAAATAAAAAAATAAAAAAATAAAAAAACATTTATTCCTGCTTTTAGAGCGTTGAATGATTACTATTCTTTATTGTTTTAAGAAGCTATTAAGCTTAAATTTTAAAAAAATTTGCCAATCGATTATCCAATATTCAACGCTTTCATTTTGTATAATACGATAATTCATAAATTATACCGCCAATGAGAATTAAAAGCAAAGGCCATACAAGCACTTTTCTGTCGGGATGGATTTTTTGATACATTAAAATTATTAAAATTCCGTCAATCGCCAAAAATACCCCGCCGATTAAAGAAAAAATCATCATAAAGTCGCGCAAACCGCTTAGAAAAAGCCACATCGGAATAATTGAAACAATCGCCCACGACAAAGTTTTGTTTATTTTCAGGTCATAGGCGAAAATCTTTTTCAATGCCAAACCGGTGAGTACAAACGAAGTGAAGGTGGTGATAAATCCGAAAAAGAACAACATTGACGCGACATTATTTCCCAGCGCTTGGCGCAATCCCGCCAGCGCGGATTCGGCGGTATGGGCTCCGCTGATCCCGACAACCAATAATATAAACAGTGCGTAAGTTAAAAACGCGGTGATTCCCGAAGCGGCAATCACTTTCCCCAGCATTTTTTTATTGCCGCGGCGTCCCAGCATTTCCTCGATTTCCGGAATCGACGAGGATGCCCAAAACGAGAATAAAATCGGTCCGTACGGAAAAAAAATGTCGTGTATCGTGCCGGTTCGCGCGAATAAGTTTTCCATTGTAATCAGCGGCGCGCCGCCAAATCCCAGAATCGCCAAAATCGCGAAAAAAATCGCCATACCCCAAAATTCAAACCGGGAAATGAAATCTATTCCCAAATAAACGAAAAGCGCGCCCGCGGCAAAATAGGCAACGGCATAGAAAATTTCCGACCCTCCCGCGAACGGCGAACAAAATTCGTAAAGGAATTGGCCGCCGATAATGATATATGCCAAAAGAGAGCCGAAAAAACCGAAAATAGTAACGCCCACCGCCACGATTTGCGCCCATTTTCCCAAATGAATTCCGGCAAAACCCACCAATCGCTTGTAATCGGGAGTTTTCAGCGCCAATTCGCCGAACATCCAATGAATCATTGACACCACGAATCCCAAAACCACCAAATAAAGCAAGACCAGCGGCAAACCGACTTTCAGCGCCGCGTAGGGCAACGCAAAAATACCGATGCCGATGATCGTGTTGGTGAGCACTCCCCAAGAGTAAAGAAATGTTTTAATGTTCTCGAATTTCGGCATATTAAAATCAAACTTGGCGTAATCCAAACAACATAATTTCAAAAAGGATTGGACTCTTCTAATCAATATCTATTTCTTTGGGCGATATTTCCCATTCGCCATTTTTTTCATCAAGCCCGATTAACCATGTTTTGACCGCCAACCCGGAAAAACGCCCGCCGATAATCTCTTTGGCGCGGCGCAGTTCTTCCGTGTAGCAAGCAATTTCTTCTTCGAGTCCGGCGAATGCCGCCGATCCGCCATAGGCGCCGCAATCCATATGCATGGTCAAAATCGCTTCTTGACAATGATGCAAATTTTTTGAAGTTTCAATTTGCTTGATAAAAAAATTTTGCGTTTCGGGATTGATTAAATCTTTTATGGATCCGGCGGTGATGCACATATCGCAGGCGACATTTTCTCGCGCGAAATAATTTTCAATCGCCGGATGCAAACGCCAATCAAGGCAGGCAAAAAGCAGTTTTGTGGTTTTGTTGGAATCAAACATAAAAATTAAAAATGTAAAAATCAAAAATCAAAATGACAATTTAAAATTAAAAATTATTAAATCAAAATTCCGGCAGGAATTTTACCTCAATTTTAAATTTTGATTTTTACATTTTTAATTTTTAAATGTGGGCAATACAGGATTTGAACCTGTGGCCTTTCCGATGTGAACGGAACGCTCTGCCACTGAGCTAATTGCCCAAAATTTTTACCATTGATGTCAATCCCTCCTCAGGATAAACTCCATCCCTCGTCGTGCTCTCCTCGGGACTTTCTCGGCCAAGCCTCGGTCGCGCTCTGCCACTGAGCTAATTGCCCCAATAAAGCGATTCTATCGTATTTTGGAAAAAATTCAAGCCGACAAAAAACTCCCTTTCGCGGGAGTTTTTTGGCTTGATTTCTTTTTCTACAAGTTTTTTCTGATCGCCAAGATTTTGTCGCGCAAGATACGGCGCGGGTCGCGCTTGGGATCGATGATTTGGATTTTAACAACCCAAGCTACGCATATTAGCGCAACCAACAATCCAATCCCCAGCCCAATCATCATATTGCCGTCAAAACCGGTTGAGATCGTGGTGGCGCCTTGAATTCCGCGGCGGTAAACATATACCGAAGCGTTGGAATTGGCCGAATTGTTGCCCGCGTAGACCGTGGCTACATTGTTCAATGTGGT
>JBARNX010000042.1:0-5029 GCA_049641805.1 Minisyncoccales bacterium | reverse complement strand
AACGAATGGCTCAAAACTTATTCGGAAGCGTCGCTGGAAACCATTAATCCGAAAAACTATTTTGATTTTGTAATTTAGCATTGTTAGGTGCAGTTAAACCAAAATATAAGTCAAGATATGTTTTAGTTTGATAAAAATCATAGTCAAAGTTTGGCCAAACTTACAAAAAACTCCGCGCGGCCGGAGTTTTTATGCGGATATTGTTTTGCGAGGCTTGCTTCAGTCTTTCAGATTGGAATACACTTCCTGGACCGAGTCGTTGTCGTTTAGAGCGTCCATGAAACGCCGGTTTTGTTCTTTGATTTTTTCGTCGCTTTCAATTTCTTCTTTGGCCAGCCATGCCAGCGAGAACGATTCAACTTTTATTCCTTTGGTTTCCAGAGCCTTTTTGACCGCTTCGGCATCGGCCGGGGAAGTGTGGACTTCCAGAATGTTTTCAAACCAATAGATATCGTCGGCGCCGGCTTCTATGGCGGCCATTTCCAGATTTTCTTTGTTTTGCAGTTCCGGAGTTTGTTTTTCCGTTTCCACGATCACCAAGCCTTTGCGCTCAAACATCCAGCGGATGGCGCCTTCGCCCACAAGCTTGCCGCCGTTCTGGTTGACAATGGTTTTAACATCGTTGAACGCGCGGTTCTTGTTGTCGGTGATGCCTTCGATTAAAATCGCCACATTGCCGGGACCATAGGCCTCAAACAGGAAATCTGTGAACACCTGGCCTTCGTCAGCGCCGGAAGCGCGCGAAATGGCGCGTTCAATATTGTCCTTGGGCATATTGATGCCCTTGGCCATATCCAGAGCCATGCGCAAGCGCGCGTTGGTTTCGGCGTTGGGACCGCCTTCTTTGATGGCGACCGTGATCAGCCTTACCATTTTGGAAAACGCCGCGCCGCGTTTTTGGTCGGCGATATTTTTATCGTGGGCGATTGTTTTTGCGTGTGAATGTCCGGACATCTTGATGAAATTTTCAATTTTCAATTTTCAATTTTCAGACGAAAATTCAAAATTGGAAATTAAATAAAATAATTATTGTATTAGTTAGTATGGGTAGCAGCTATTTTCACAAAAAAATCATCACAAAATTATTATTTTGTGTTTATAGGCACGATCTTACATCAAGAAAGCTGATTAGTCAACCTCGCCGGGTTTTTGCGGCAATGGGCCGTCTTTGATGCGGGGGTATTGACAAAAAAAACAGAGTATACTATAATACGGAGGTACTGCAAAAAATCCCGAAATTGGGAGTCTGGAGTTTTTTACGATGGGTAATCTGGCTGCGGCTGGGTTATACCTCGGGGAATTCCAAAAATTGGGCGCAGAACCAATTTGACTCCCGATTTCGGGGTTTTTTATTTTTCTGCCACTCTTTTTACTTCGTCCAAGGTAGTGATTCCTTGTACCACTTTTATCAGGCCGTCCTGATACATAGTTAGCATGCCTTTTTTCTTTGCCATCTCTTTTAAGCCGGGAATTGTGGGCGTCCCCAAAATGTAGTTTTGGATTTCATTGTCGATGATAAACGCTTCGTGAATACCTATCCGACCGCGATAGCCGGTGTTGCCGCAATGGGCGCAACCTTTCGCGCGCGGGATTTTCAAATTTGCGTCGATCGCGGGCATTGCCACTCCTTTTTGCGCCAATGCCGGCGCGGCATCTGCCAGCAGTTCGTTCAGTTCGGCCAGCTCTTCGGCCGTGGGCGTTTCCATCACGCCGCATTTTTCGCAAATATGGCGCACGAGCCGCTGGGCAATGGCCATATTCAGCGCCGGACCGATATTGAACGGTTTGGCGCCCAAACTGATCAAGCGCGGAATCGTGCCGGCGGCGTCGTTGGTGTGTAAAGTGGAAAATACCAAATGGCCGGTAAGAGCGGCTTGCAAAGCGATATCGGCAGTTTCCAGATCGCGGATTTCGCCCACGAGAATCGCGTCCGGATCCTGGCGCACGATCGCCCGCAGTCCGGAAACAAAGTCATAGCCCTTGTCGGGTTCAACCTGGGTTTGGGAGATTCCTTCAAGATGGTATTCGATTGGATCTTCGATCGTGACGATTTTTATTTCCGGGTTTTGGATTTTTTTCAGAAAACCGTAAAGCGTGGTGGTTTTGCCCGATCCGGTGGGGCCGGTGACAATGATCATGCCGTTGGGGCGGGCTATTTGCTGTAAAAAAATGTCGTAAAGGTCTTTGCGCAGACCGGCTTGTTCCAAACTGATCAGGCTTTTGGGATTTAAAATTCTCATTACGATCGAATCGCCGTATTCGGTGGGCAATATCGAAGCTCTGATTTCCACCGAGTCGTCGCCGGCGAGGATCGAAAAACGGCCGTCTTGCGGCTTGTGGCTGATATTGAGTTTCATTTCCGAAAGCAATTTGATGCGGGAAACCAGATTGTTGTAGGTTTTTTTATCAAACGACACCACATCCTGCAGCACGCCGTCAAGGCGCACGCGCAATTTGGCATCGCTTTCCTGGCCCTCAATGTGAATATCGGACGCGTCCAGCACGATGCCGCCGGCGAGGATCAATTCGATGATTTGAGTTACGGTTCCGGACGCGTCGCCAATCCGTTTTTCAATTTCGGCGCGGAAAGGCGCCAAGCCGGTGAGGTTTTGTTTTAACGAATCGGTAAGTTCCCGGGGTATGGCGATTTTCTGGGTGATTTTTTGGGATACTTGCATAATCGTGCGAAAATGGAAATATAAATGGGAATGGAATATAGAGGATCAAGATTTAATTCAAATTATCTTACAATTTGCGAAAAGTCAATTTTTCCTTTATTTTTAATTGCAGGGTGGCAAATTGTTGAAATCAAATTTCAACGAGCTCGTTGAAATTTGATTTCAACAATGGATTTCAACAATGGATTTTGTATTATGGCAAGCAAACAATTAATCTACATCACCGGATCGGTTGGGCAGACAAGAAAGCTGGGAGCGTTGCTGGCAAAAGCGATATTGGCGAACGCCGCCGGCAAATCCGCGCGCGTTTTGGCGTTGAGCGGCAATTTGGGCGCAGGGAAAACGCATTTCGCGCAGGGATTCGCTTTCGGGCTGGGGATTAAGGGAACGATCGGCAGTCCCACATTCGCGATCATGAAAAAATATCCGCTGGGAAACCAAGGCGATTTTAAAACTTTTTACCATATTGACTGTTACCGGCTTGAATCGGGCGATGATTTGCGTCCGCTGGGGATTGAAAATATTTTGAGCGGCCCGAACAATATTATTGCCATTGAATGGCCCCGAATCGCGCAAGCCATTTTGCCCAAAGGCATTTTGAAAATAACTTTTGAAGTTATTTCTGAAAATAAACGCCGGATTGAATTTTACGGCTAGCGTCTTTTTAAAAACCCAATCCCATATGAAGCTTGCGGCCGCAAGATTCATATGGGATCAAAAAATGGGATGGCGTATTCTTGCGGGAGGGTTGGCTGGCAAGGTTGCGGCATCGGGGGTATAATTGAAGTGGAAAAGTTGGGGAATAATCGGGGGAAATATGTTGAAAAACAAGACATTTGTGGTCATTGACGGAAATTCTGTGGCGCATCGGGCGTTTCACGCGATGCCGGCGCTTACCAATAAAAACGGCGATCCGGTGGCCGCGGTACATGGATTTATGCTGGCGCTTTTTCGGGCCGCGGAAGATTTCCGCCCGGATTATTTGGCGGTATGTTTTGATACCAAAGGCGGGTCGTTTCGCAACAAGGAATTTTTAGCCTACAAGGCGCAAAGACCGGCGACGGCGCCGGATTTGATTCCGCAATTAAAAACCATACAAAAACTTTTGCCGGAATTGGGATGCGCGGTTTTCGCGCTTGAGGGATTTGAGGCCGATGATTTGATCGCGTCGGCAATCGCCGCCGCGCGCCGGGAATCGGCGGCCGCGCCGGTTGATTTTTTTGTTTTGACCGGCGATTACGACAGTCTGCAATTGGTCGGCGGGGGCGTTAAAGCGTTTATCATCAATCGCGGCATTAAAAATGCCGTACTTTACGATGCCGCGAAAGTGAAAGAGGTATTTGGCGTTATGCCTTGCCAAATTCCCGCGTTCAAAGCGCTGGCCGGCGACAGTTCCGATAACATTCCCGGCGCACCCGGGATCGGGCCGAAAGCGGCGGTTGAAATTTTGGAAAAATGCGGCAGTCTGGAAAATTTTTACGCGGCGGCTGAAAAAAACGATGCCGGTTTTTGTTTGGGAGAAGGATCGCGGTTCGAGAGAATGGAAAACATTCTTTTGGAAAACAAAGAAAAAATAATTAATTTCCAAAGATTGACGACAATGCGCGCCGACGCGCCGCTGGGCGCGGTTTTGGCAAAATGCGCGTTTGAAAATTTTAGCGCCGAACGATCCGCGGCGGCGTTGTTGGAATTGGGCCTGGCGGGTTTGGCCAAGCGCTTGCCGCAAAATAAAATCAGCCGCAACGGGACATTATTCTGAAGTATCGAAAAAGTTTTTGTGTTATCATCAATAATAGGCGGTGATATAAATTATTTAAGATGGTTTTTTTCGGCACAATCAATTATGCCGCGATGATCGCCAAGCTTTTGCTTTTTTTGATCAACGCGGTGGGGGCGGAGTTGATGCTTTGGGCGTATGTTTCCAATCGCCATGCCCGGCCCGGCCGGAATTTTTTGTTGGGCGCGTTTTTCGTGCTTTTGTGGGTTGATTTGGATTCGGCGGGTATTTTCGCGCCGGTTTTTCTTCCTGAACATCTGGCCGGCCCGGCCGCGGCGTGGGCATTGAGAGGCGTTTACGCGTTGTTGGCGTTTTTTTTCGCCGGGTTCTGCCTTTATTCTATGAATTTTCCGGAAAAGAATGTGCTGGATAAAAGCCGGCGCGCTTGGGAAAATATCTTGGTCGCGGTTTGGACATTTTTTTTCGTGATATCTTTCACTCCGCTCGTAGTCGTCGGCGTTGGATTTGATTCGTCCATGCCGCTGGCGGTTTGGGTCAAGGCCGGTCCGCTGTTCTGGGCGTATGCCGTTGCCGCGGCGGCCGCGCTGGCGTTCTCGTTTTCCGAGCTTTCGCG
>JBARNX010000041.1:0-5991 GCA_049641805.1 Minisyncoccales bacterium | reverse complement strand
CGTCAGCTTGCTGCGGGGAACAAAAAGAATGAGGAGTCCAGAGGAAACATCCTCTGGTTGCGGCGGGGTTAATACCCCGACGCAAGAACCCGATTTATTTGTCATTGTCAGTTTAGTAAAACTGCCCGCCAAACTAATCTTTGATATTTACATTTTACATTTGATAACATGGCTAAATCGAAAAAACCGGAGAAAGATCAGGGAAAACTGGAATTCGAACAAGTCAAATCGACCGAGATCGTTTCAATGATGAAAGATTCATACATTGATTACGCGATGTCGGTGATTGTGTCGCGGGCTTTGCCTGATGTGCGCGACGGGTTAAAACCCGTTCAGCGCCGCGTTTTATATGTGATGCTCGAGGAAGGGTTGCGCCACACGGCCAAATATCGCAAATCGGCCACGGTGGTTGGTTCCGCTCTGGGCCGCTATCACCCTCACGGCGATAGCTCGGTTTATGATACAATGGTGCGTTTGGCGCAGGATTTCACTTTGAGGTATCCCTTGGTGCAGGGCCAAGGCAATTTTGGTTGCTTTACCAAAGATACGAAAGTGAAGCTTGCCGATGGCAGGGATTTGTCGTTTGGCGACCTGGTTAAAGAACATCAATCGGGCAAGAAAAATTATACTTATACCGTTAATTCCATTGGAAGAATTTCAATTGCTGAAATAAAAAATCCGAGATTAACCAGGAAAGATGCCGAGTTGGTAAAAGTAACGCTTGATAATGGCGCGCAGATCGAATGCACTCCGAATCATTTGTTCATGACAAAAGACGGTTCTTACAAAGAAGCTGAAGATTTAGTTGAAAAAGAATCTTTGATGCCGCTATATCAGAAGCTTTCCGGGAAAACAGACAGGATTAATAGGGAAGGATATATTTTAATTTACCAGCCGAAGAGCGATGAATGGGCGCCGGCCCATAATTTGGCGGATAATTATAACTTATCGGCTAAAAAGTATGCGAAAAGCGCCGGCCGGGTTAGGCACCACATTGATTTCAACAAACTGAATAATAATCCCGACAATATCATCAGAATGCAATGGGGTCAGCACTGGAAGACCCATTACGAGCAAGCCGCTGGGCAGCATCTGAAAGCGGATTATCGGGAAAAAATTGCCCGGGGTAGAAAAGAATTTTGGGCCAAACCGGAGAATAGGGCAAGGTACGCGATCGCCGCCGCAAAAAGAAATGAACAAAATTGGCAAGATCCGGTCTACCGCCAAAAAATGGCCAGGATTCTTTCGGATATCAACAAAAAATATATCCAAGAACATCCGGAAAAACGCGGGGAATTAAGTTTGCGCGCGACTGCAACTTTGAAGCGATTGTGGCGTACGCCGGAATATAAGGCGTCGATGCATGGAAAAATCGTTAAAACCAATAAGAACCGGATTACTAACGCGACCGGAAAATTAAAGTTTGTAACAATTTGCAGAGAAACTTTGAAAGAATTTTCAGCGATTAACGGCGATTATTATTCAAAAATCAGACAAAAAATTTATCCTTACGGGAGAGCTCCTTTTTGGGAAACCGGTTTGCGAAAATATTTTCAAAACAATCCCGAGCTTATTTTGCAGGAAATAAACGGCAACCATAAAGTGGTTAAGGTTGAGAAAATCAACAAAAGAGAAGATGTTTACGATTTGACGATTGAAAAATCGCATAATTTCGCGCTTGCCGCCGGCGTCTTCGTGCACAATTCCATTGACGGCGATTCGGCCGCGGCGATGCGTTATACCGAAGCCCGTTTGTCGCGCATCGGCGAGGCAACCCTTGAAGATATTGATAAAAATACGGTTGATTTTGTTGAAAATTATGATGGCACCCGCAAGGAGCCGTCGGTTTTGCCGTCGCCTTTGCCGCAACTTTTATTGAACGGTTCGCTGGGTATTGCCGTGGGCATGGCTACCAATATTCCGCCGCATAATTTGGGCGAGGTTTGCGACGCGCTGGCTTATTTGCTTGACGAGCCCAAAGCGACCACGGAAGATTTGTTCCAATTCATCAAGGGGCCTGATTTTCCGCTGGGCGGCGAAATTTTTGACCGCCGCGAAATCATCGCGGCTTATTCGCAAGGCAAGGGGCCGATTGTTTGCCGCGGCAAGGCCGAGATCATTCAGAATGAAAAAACCGACCGTTACCAAATCATCATCACTGAAATTCCTTATCAAGTACAGAAGTCGAGTTTGTTGGAACAAATTGCCGCGCTGGTTACGGAAAAGAAGATTGATGGCGTAAAAGATGTGCGTGATGAATCGGACAAGGATGGTATGCGGATTACCATTGATCTGACGCGCGAAGCCCAGCCGCAAAAGGTTTTAAACCGGCTTTATAAATTCACCGCGCTGCAACGGACATTCCATTTGAATATGCTGGCTTTGGTGGATGGTATTCAGCCGGAAGTTTTGAATCTGGCCGATGTTTTGACGCATTTTTTGAATCATCGCCGGCAGGTGATCACCCGCCGTACGCAATTTGAATTGGACAAGGCCAGAGAACGGGCGCATATTTTGGAAGGTTTGGTGAAATGTCTGGCTGATATCGACGAAGTGATCCGCATTATCCGCAAATCGGAAAATCGCGAAGACGCCCGCAATAACTTGATGAAACGCTTTAAGATTGATGAAATTCAAGCCAATGCGATCTTGGAAACCAAGCTGGCGGCGCTGGCCAAGCTTGAACGGGAAAAGATTGATAACGAATTGAAAGAATTGCTGGCAAAAATCAAAGATTATACCGGTATTTTGAACAGTCCGGCCAGAATTAAGGCGGTGATGAAAAAAGAATTTATCCAAACCAAGGAAACCTATGGCGATGACCGCCGTACCAAAGTCTATGCCCACAAAATCGGCGAAATTTCCGAGGCGGATCTTATTCCCGACGAAGAAGTGGCGATTACTTTGACGAATTCAGGTTATATCAAACGCATCGACCCCACGACTTACAAAATTCAAAAACGGGGCGGTAAAGGCATCATCGGTTTGAAGACCGTGGGCGATGATATCGTTGAGCAGTCGCTGATCGCCAACACGCACGACCGGATATTATTCTTCACGGATGCGGGCCGGGTTTTTCAGACGCTTGCTTATGAAATTCCCGAAGGCGCGCGCGTGGCCAAGGGCCGGGCGCTGGTTAATTTTCTGGAATTGGGGCCGGAAGAGAAAGTGCTTTACACAATGTCTTTGGGGAAATCGTTGACCGATAAAGAAAAAGCCGCGAGAGCCAAAGAAGGGCAGGACAACAGCGATAAATATCTTCTGATTGTGACCAAAAACGGCGTGGCCAAAAAGACCAGCCTTGATGAATTCGACAATATCCGGCGTTCGGGTTTGATCGCGATTACTTTGAAAAAAGGCGATTCGTTGCGCAAAGTTTCCAAAACCAGCGGCGGCGACGAGATTATCGTGGTTACTAAAAAAGGCCAGTCGGTGCGTTTCAAGGAAAGCCAAGCGAGGCCGATGGGCCGCCAAGCCGCGGGGATTAAAGCGATAGCTCTGAAACGCGGCGATGAAGTGGTGGGAATGGATGTGGTGCCGACGAAACCCGCTGTCGGCGCCGACGGCAAACCGCTTGAAAGGCTGGTATTGGTCGTGATGGAAAACGGTTACGGCAAACGCACCAACATCAAGGAATACCGGATGCAAAACCGCGGCGGTTCGGGCATCAAGGTTGCCGAGATCACGGCCAAGACCGGCGATCTGGTGACTTCGTTTATGCTCACCGATGAGGAAGAATTGATGGTGATTTCCAAAAAGGGCCAAGTGATCCGCGTGCCGATTGAAGGCATTTCCAAGTTGTCGCGAGCCACCCAAGGCGTGCGCATCATGCGCCTCGACGAAGGGGACAAAGTGGCGTCGGCAAGTTGCATATAAACTTCCAGAGTTATAAAATATATTATAAGAAGGTTTATAAATTAAAAATGTAAATATCAAAATTAAAAATGACAATTAAAAATGTAAAATGTCCAAGCATTTTTAACTTTTAATTTTACACTGTCATTTTCCATTTTGATCTTTTAACTTTACATTTTTATGGTTTCCGCTTTCATAAATCCGCGTCAAATTTTAGCCGATCGCCTTGAGCTTAAGAGAAATATGCTGGCCGCGGATTTTGGTTGCGGATCGGGGGAGTGGGCGGCCGCGCTGGCCGAAATTCTGGTTAACGGGAAAGTATATGCCATTGATCTGTTGGATGAATCGCTGTCGGCCGTGCGCAGCAAAGCAAGAATAAAAAATCTGCAAAACATTGAAATCGTCAAAGGCGATGTGGAAAAACTGATTTCGCGCCTGCTTGCAAATTCATTGGATGTAGTGTTGATGAGCAATCTGCTGTTCCAGGCCGGCGATAAAAAAGCGATATTCGCCGAGGCATTCCGGGTTTTGAAAACCGGCGGCAAAGTTCTGGCGGTCGACTGGAACAAGAACGCGAAGAACGCCGCAATCGGCCCGGCGGACAAGATATCGCCCCAAGAGGTTAAAGACATCGCCCGGGCCGCGGGATTTTCTTTGGCAAGCGAATTTGAAGCCGGAAGTTTCCATTTTGGCATAGTTTTCGAGAAAAAATAAACAAGGCCTAACAATAAAATATGCAATATCTTGAAAAAATGTTTTCCAAAATTGCCGTGACTGCGGTTATTGGTTTGTCGTCCGCCAGCTTGGCAATGGCACAAGATACGGGCGATACGGTAACGATTGGCAATCCTTTGGGCGATAAGGATTTGACCGATATCATCCAGGGATTGATAAATTTCATTTTCGGACTCGCGCTGCTGATTTGCCCGATTTTCATTATTTGGGGCGGGTTTGAGATCGCGACCGCGGCCGGCGCGGACACTAAAATCAAGGAAGGTCGGCAAAAAATCACTTACGCGCTTGTCGGATTGGTAATTATCGCGCTGGCGAGCACATTCGTGGCGGTCATAAAAGGTATTTTGGGCGTTGAAACCGAATAATCAAAATCAATAAATATGAAAAATTTTTTAAAAAAGAAATTGATCGTACCCGCGGTCGGGTTGTTGATTCCCGTTTTAACTTTAGCGGCCGATACCGGTGCCGATAAAATCAGCCGGGAAGTAAAAGAGGTCAATCTTGAAGAAGTTCTGATTAATGTGCGCAATCTTTTCTTCGGCGCGGTGATCGTGGCGTCGGTATTTATGATTCTTTGGGGCGCGTTTCAGTATGTTACCTCCAGCGGCAACGAGACAAAAACCGAAACCGCCAAGAAAACCATCACTTACGCGGTTATCGGTTTGATCGTGGCCGGGTTGGCGGCAACAATCGTAAGCATCGCCACCGGTTTAACCAGCCAGGGAAGTTCAACTCCAAGCGGTTCGGAATAGGAAGCCGAGCAACCCGGATAAAGTGCGATTCGTGGCGCGCTATTGCAAATTTTGCCGCCAGAGATTAAAATCAAATATATAGATATCAAAGTAACAGTTTAAACGCAAAAAAATGAAAAAAATAATCGCTTCTTTATTGTTAAGTTTATTGATGTCGCCCGCGTTGATTTTTGCCGCTGATTCAATTACGCCGAAAGCCGATAGCAGTTTGGCGGGGGATATCGGCAAGAATGTTAAAATGTCGGATCAGCCGCTTGACCAGACCCTTAACACGGTCGCGAATTACGCGATCGGGATATTGATAATTGTTGCGGTATTTTATGTGATCTGGGCCGGTTATACTTTTGTGACATCGTCGGGCGATACGGAGAAGATCAACACGGCGCGCCAGAGAATAATGTTTGCCGCGATTGGCATTGTGGTGGCGTTGTTGGCGAAAGGGGTTATTTCGCTGGTTCTCAGCGCGATTAGCAGCAGTTAGCGAGAGTTGTTTCGCGAATTGAAAATGGGCCGCAAGGCCCATTTTTTGGTGTGCCCGGCAGTTGGTAGCGCAAGCGGGACAATCCCGTCTGCCTCGATTTAATTCGGCGAGGAGCAGGAGTCCGCGTCTAGGGTGTTCTTCGCGAGAAGAAATCTGAAAGGGACAAGG
>JBARNX010000037.1:0-10702 GCA_049641805.1 Minisyncoccales bacterium | reverse complement strand
GGCCCCCTCTATCCATTTTTCTTCCGCCGGACGGTCGATAAAAATAAATTTGGAATTGTCTCTTTTGGGAGGATTGCCGAAAGTGAAATCCATCAGCTGCCGGCTGAAAACAAACGGAATTTTATCTTTGTCATACTTTTCAAATCCGCAACCGTCCCTCTTGAAACCGTGCAAAAATAATTTTGGATCGTATTTTAAAAAAACATTTCTGGTTATTTCGATTTTCTGCGGATGGCACTCATCGTCGGCATCGCAAAAAACCAAGATATTATGCGCGGCCAGCCTGGCTCCTCTGTTCCGATTCTGGCCCGCGAACTGTTTTTCGCCGGTAACGCAAAACTTCACTGAAAAAGGATATTTTGAATATTTTTCTTCAAGAACGGAACCGTCTTTTTCCGATGTTTCGCTCAAAGCGACGATAACCTCTCCCGGAAGGCAGGTTTGGCGGCGCAAACTCTCCATCATCCTCCCGATATTTACAATATCGGGAGGATAGCAAGGAATGATAATTGATAAATCATCAATCATTATTTTTTTGGTTAAATGCGAAAATCACAGCTCGCCAAGCAAGCCTAAGAGCTGCTTGAAAATTACATCCGAGCCCAAATTGCATCTTAATTCGGCGCGCAACTCCCGTCCGACCCGGCGTTCTGCAACGGTTTTTATTTTATCAAAAACATTGTTTGTATTTTCAAAACCGACAATAAACGATTCCAGCCCGAAGCGCCGGAATTGTTCGGCCACCCCCATATTGCGGCTGACCAGCGCGGGCGTGCCGCAAGCAACCGCTTCCATGGCAATATTGCCGTAAGTTTCGAAATGCGAAGGACAAATTACAACATCCATCATCCTGTAAAAACGCGCCAGTTCTTTGTTCAGCATCGGAGAAACGAATTTTATATCTTTTTTCAATTTGGCATATATCCTGCTTCGAGGATTAAGACTTGCAACCGCGCAAATATTCAATTTATCGCCTGCCGATGAATTGAATTTCGCGAGCCTGGCGATAAAACGGGGATTTTTCTCGTATGTCCAGCGCATAACAAATCCCGCGTTAATACCGCTTCTTCCAGCCAGTTCCGGTAAAGGGCAGTTTGCGAGTTCTCCGATTTTTGAAGTATTTTTAAAAAAATACAAAGGTATCGGATTCGGAAGAATTTTGTATTTTTTCAATGATCGGCCGAACACTTCTCTTTCCGCGGTTTCGCGGGCGATATTCGAAGGAAAAATATAAAACACGCTATCGTCAAGATAGCTTTTTTCCATTTCGCGGTAAATATTCCTCGCTCTTTCTTCATATTTTTCAACTTCTCTTGAAATCACCCCGTGGTAATGCAAAACTATTTTTTTCGCGCGCGCCCTAACGGCCGCGATGTACAGGCACCAAACCAAATGATATGTTCCGCTAAGAAGAATTATATCCGGCTTTTCCGCCGCAATCACTTTTTCGTATTCGAGAATAATACTTTCCATCGATGATTCAAATTCCCCAAGACTGCCGGCGGCTTTTGCCAGATCGCCGATATTTTCAAACGGGATTGAAATCGAATAAAGCTTCCAATTTTTTTCTCCGGAAACATTAACCAGCGCTTTTTCTCGGCTGCTGTCGGCCTGCGTGATATCAACGCCGATCAGTTCGACTTTTTCCTTTTCATATGTCGTCTTGATGTAATCCGCCAAAGAAAGAACATAATGCGTTATGCCCGCGATTTTATGGAAATGAACGCTTGTTAATATTTTCATTTCGAATAATTATTCGATTTGACATAATTGAGAAGCAACCCGTGGATACGATCCGGATTGAGCTCATTTTTTAATTCAAGCCTAACCTTCGGATCAACCGTTTCTCCCATCATCCGGTCGATTTTCTTAAATACTTTCGCCGGCACATCGAACGGTAAAATCCATTTATCCAGCCCGAAACGCCGGAATTGTTCGGCCACCCCCATATTGGAACTGATCAGCGCGGGCGTTCCGCAAGCAACCGCTTCCTGCGCCACATTGCCGTATGTCTCGAAACGGGAAGGACAAACTATAAGATCCATTTTTGAATAAAATCGCCCCATTTTCGCGTTTTCCATCGGCTGGACCATTCTAACCGAATCGCAAATATGTTTTGGAATATCAACCACGGCGCGAAAATCGCTCAACAGACTAAAAACATTGTTTTTTATTGATTTTGAATTATGAAGCGCGTATTTTTTAATAAAAGATTTATTCTTCACATGCCGCCATCTGGCAATAATTCCGATATTGTTGGTATCATTCTTTTTTTTGCTCGTCTTAAAAAAATGAAGCGGAATCGCATTGGGCAAAACGCAAAAATGCTTCGGCTCGCGACCGAAAACATCCTTGGCCACGGCATTTTTCGCGAATAAAGAAGGAAAGATATATCTTAAATTGTCGGAATCGAAGGTTTTTTCTATGCCTTGGAAAATCCGGCGCATCGCTTCGGGATAATGTTCGGTTTCCTTGGTTAGGCTTCCGTGATAATGCAAAACAATATTTTTCACCGTATTTCGCGCCGCCAGAAACAAACACCACGGAAGATAATAAGTGCCGTTGAGCAATATTACATCCGGTTTTTCCCGCCGGATAATTTCTCTGTACCGGTCGATTATCGGGCTTAACTTGTTTTGAACCTCGCCGATATTGTCCGATTTTTTCACCAATTCTTTGATATCGGGATGCGGCATGGAAGCGGTTATCACCCGGATATTGTCTTCGCGGTTTTCTTTAACTTCGGGGGATGCTCCGAGATTTTCGTTCTTGGCCATTTCCACTCCCACAAGCTCCAAATTATTGGAGTTTTTTTGTTTCTTCACATAAGAAGCCAACGAAGATAAGGTTTGGGCGATCCCGGCAAGATTATAGAAGCGGATATTGGTTAGAATTTTCATTCTGTTAAAATTAACACGATTCAACCGTTATTTCAATAGTCTTGCGACAATTTCGCGGCAATTATTTAGAAAATTGATATCGCTCAAAAGCGCGCCGCCCGTACAAATTTCAAGAAGCCAACACACATTAGCTTGCCCGTTTCTGACCGATGAGCATTTTTACGGCTTGTTCCATGAAACCGGCCGGAGTGATTCAATATACTTGTCTCAGTCTATACTACCTGACATTTTAACCTCCCGTTTTTACTATGGTTAATCTATAATAATTTACATTTTTGCCAATTTCCCGCGAACAAAAACAAGCCATCCCCGCCGCCCATTTGAAAATAACCTGATACGATCCATACATGCAGATGTTTTTTCTTATTTTTTTTGAACGGGTAAATTAAAAAAAGAGAGCGGCTGTTGTCGCTCTAATCATACCGTATTTTTGCGGCCTTGAAAGCCTCGGCTATGTCCGACGCCATGCTTTCAATGCCGGAAGAAGTTACGGAATACCGGATATATGTTCCGAAGGGAACTCCGGCGATCCCGGCTTTTTCGATCATGGTATCGTTGAAATCCCGGCCACTGGCAATCCGGCAGCCAAAAGCCTGCTTCGGAGCTTCCCAAAGCGTAAAAAAACCAGCCTTTGGTTCAACCGCCAACCTCATCCCGCAATCTTCCAGCGACTCCTTAAGGATAGTAATCCGTTTGCCGTAAAGGCGACGGTTTGCCCCGATTCCCGCTTGGTCGTTTTCAACCGCGAAGATAACGCCCGCCGCCATTGGCGCGACAAACCCGGAATCGGTATTGCCTTTTATGATTCCGATATCACCAACAAAGTCCGGCGACCCGACGATGGCGCCAACCCGCCAGCCCGTGAAATTGATCAGCTTTGAGGCGGAAAAAGCTTCCGCCCACGAAAGCGTGGGATAACCCACGGCAATCTCGGCAAGCATGCTACTCTCCGGTGTATGGCTCAACGCAGCGTATGCGGCATCATTGAAAAGCCGAACATTGTTTTTCGCGCAATAGCCGCAAATCTGGTCCCACCAACCTTTATCCGCAATCTGTCCCGAAGGGTTATGGGGCAGATTTAGCATTAAGAGATTCGTTTCGGGCCGGATATCATCCACCCCGAACCGGAATTCATTTTTTTGGTTCAACGGCAGAGGGTAGTATGGCACACCCAAATATCGGCACTGCGTTGCCGGCGTCGGGTATCCGGGGTCTGTCATTGTGGCAACGACAACAGACTTCGGATTTGTTATCGCTCCGCAAGCTTGCGGAATCATTCCAAGGATTGGTTTTATCCCCGGAATGGGCAAGTATGCAGCCGACTCAGGCGGAATCGGGTATTTAATATGCGCCGCCACAAATCGGCGGGCAAAATCGGGCACGCCCGGTGAGGCATTATCCTGATACCCATGCATGGGTTCCCGATCGCTCATGACCGCCCATGAAGCCGCGTTTCTTGCGCTAAATAATGCAGGTCCTGACGGTTGGCCGATGGAAAGATTGATAATTTTCTTTCCGTCCTGTTCAGCTTTTCTGCACTGTTCCTTGATTTCTTGGAACAAGTTGCTGCCGCCCAGCGGCAATCTTGATTTTCTCAATGTCACAACCTCCTTTAGCAGCGGTTGAGATTAATTTGTTAAATAACCGCTCGTTTACCCTTTCTAAGCATTTTATGGCTTTCTGTCAACTCCATCCAAATAACACTCCAAAAAATCAAAAATATTCCATTTGGAATATTTTTTGTTTTTAGCCGGATGGATTAAAGAGGAGGTTTTGGTCAAAGCCCGGTTTCCGGCGCAATCTTTTGCATTAAAACCAAACAAATTTCAATGAATTTTTCCAAGGGGATATTCAAACCTTCGGGGTTGGCGCATTGCGCCACTTCGTTGCGGCGGGTGCCCGCGGCAAACTTCGGGTCTTTCAAAAATCTTTTCACCACCGACGATAATTTCACATCCGCCATTTTCTTTGACGGCATAATCAGCGCCACGCAATTAATCAATCCGGTAAGGCTGTCGGCGCAAAACAACGCCCATTGGGCTTTGTTCTGCGGTCGCACGCCCGTCCGCTCCGGCGCGTGCGCTTTAATAATTGCATCAACCATATCGGAAATTTCCAAATTATATTTTGCCAGTACCTCCCGGGTTTTGGCAGGATGGGTTGCTTCATATCCTTTGCAATAATCAATATCATGAATCAATCCGGCCAATAACCAATCCTCCCGCCCCGGCTCCTCGCCCCCCAACTGCCCTTGCTCTTGCGAATAATCATAGATGCCTCCCATGCAAGCCTCCAACTCCAGCGAGTGCAAAAATGTATACTTATTCTCCGCCGCTTGCTCTTTCACCGCTTCAAAGTATTTTTCCCGATCGTAGCTCATAGTTATTATATTATGGATTAATTGATTTAAGATATAATTTTATCCGGTCTTTGTCTTCTATCTTTTGGTCTGCTTTGTAATAAATTTCTATGAATTCGATTTTGGACTCGGATGGATAATAGGCATAGATTATTCGGATGCCGCTTTGGTTGCCGCGGCCCTTCAATACTTTGCAGGAAAATTTTTTCAGTTTACAAATAATAACGCTTTCAAAACAGAAACCGGAAATCGGAAAAATGCTGTGGTTATTTATTTTCCCGATGTGATAAAGTTCAATCGCGTTGGTTTTCGCTTTTTCAATATCGATATTCAAAGAATAAAAACGTTTTAATAAACGCCTCAAGTCTTTTTCGAATAAATCGATTTGGCTATATTTCATCTTCATAGTCGCGCACCGATGTGTCGTCGGAGCGATAGAATACTGATTCGTAATCTATGGGCTTTCCCGGTTTGGCCGTGATCCAAGGGACATCCTTGTGGGATAATTTGGAAATTTCTGTTGCGGTCATATTGGACAAGCGGTCAAGCTCCCAATCAATATGTTCTTTTTCGCAGCCATCGATAATGCTCAAATTCGGCTCGGTTTCCGGATTGATGAGATATTTTGTCTGCGGATATTGATAATATTTGCTTTTTATCAATTCTATTTGGTTTTTCTTGACCAACCCGTCAACAATCTTAGCAAACATAACCGGAGTCGGGCCGTGCTGATTTTTAATATACAGCGCACCCATCAGCTGTTCTTCGTATTTTTCGTAGTAATCAAAATCGATGAAATAAAGGATTTTATACAAAACCGTCATTCCAACATTGGGCTTTCCGCCAACTTTCTTTAAAATATAAAGCAAAACTTCCCGGAACTTATCCGCCCTTTCCTGCGGCACATCAATCCGGCAATAAACTTCCTCCTTCTTGGCCGGATTTTCTTTTGCGGATTCGATTTTAACCGAAACAGCCGAATTTTTTTCCGCCAGAAAATCGTCGAGGGTCAGGTCGAAAAGATTGGCGAGTTTTCTGGCTTCAACCACGGTTATGTCGCGCTCGCCTTGCTCGATCTGGGCGTAAGTCGGCCGCGAAACCCCAAGCTTCTGCGCCACCGCCTCCTGGTTCAACCCCTTTGAGGTTCTTAATTTTTGGATAAATTGAGAAATCATTTTTTGATATTATAAAGCAATTTTACTAAATGTAAAATATATTGTCAATAGCAATGTAAAGATTGCTGTCATTATGGAATCGACTGCAATCATAGAATGCGGGATCTTTTGCTAGGGTCTAACCCCCGTGATTACACGGGGGATAGACCCTTAAAATACCAGAAAATTGCCTCGGCGAGAAATTGCGTTGCAAAAAATAAATTTAGATTAGCTGGTGCGCTTTTGGCCCGTTAGCATTTTGACCGCTTGGGACATGGAGCCGGCCGGGGTGATTTTTTGGGCGTTGACGAAATAGATTTCGTCGGCATTAACGATGGTGTTGAGGCGGTGCGCGATGATTACCTTGGTGGTGTCTTTGGGAAGTTTTTTGATGATTTCCTCCAGAAGCTGTTCGGTCACGGTGTCAATGTTGGCCGTGGCTTCGTCCAGGATAAGCAGATCGGGTTCGCGCAAAACCGCGCGGATAAAAGCAACCAGCTGTTTCTGCCCCAGGCTGATGGTATTGGCGCTGCTGGCAATTTTTGTTTTCAGGCCGTCGTTAAACCGCGCGACCAACCCGGAAAGACCCGCGCCTTCCAGAACTTTCGCAAGCTGTTCATCGTCGCAATTTGCATATTTTCCATTGCCGTAGACAATATTGTCGCGGATCGTGCCGGTGAATAAAATCGGCTCCTGCAGAATGAAACCGATCCTTTGCGCGCGGACTTCGGGCGGATATGAACGAATGTCTTTGCCTTCAAATAAAATATCGCCCTCCGACGCGTCGTAAAGCCGCGCCATCAATGACGCCGTGGTTGTCTTGCCGCCGCCGGTCGGGCCGACAAGCGCGTAGGTTTTTCCTTTTTGGAGTTTCAAATTAACCTTGTTTAAAACCATTTTCCCTTCCGGATAGGTGAAAGACACATCCCGGAATTCCAGCTGGAAATCGGTTTTATGGATGCCGAACTTATCCTCGACGATTTTCATATCCGATTTCATCGCCAAAACTTCCGAGATGCGGTTGATCGCCGCGAAAGCAAGCTGCAATGTCGGCCATACAGTTGCCAGCTGGCGCAAGGGGCCGTAAAAACTGTTGACATACAGCAGATAACCGATCAACAGCCCGATGGTAAAATTTCCCGCGCCGATAAGATAGATTCCATAGCCAAGGACAACCAGTTGCGCCAAAGTTGACGCCACGCCGTATATCGGGGTAAAAATATTGTTCGCAATCCCCGCTTTGACCGAAGCGGAAAAATTTTTTAGGTTCACTCCGTTGAATTTATCGCGGAAATAATCCAGACGGTTAAACGCCGCGACCACTTTGAAATTCGCCAGGCTTTCCTGTATCTCCGAACTCATACCGCCCATCGACTGCAAGCTCTTAAGGTTGGCGGCTTTGACCCAGCCCGCCAGCAATCGCGTCGCAATCAAAACAACAGCCGCCGGAACCAGCGCGGACAAACCCAGCCGGGGATTCAAAAATACCAGAAAAATTCCGGCGCCCGCGATGATAAACAAGGCTCTCATAAATTGCATCAAAGCCTGGCCGATAAACTGGTTCAATTTGTCGGTATCGTTGTTTATCCGGGAAATCAGGTCGCCGGATTTGTTCTGGTTAAAAAACGCCGCGGGCAATTCCTGAAGTTTGGCAAAAAGCGCGTTGCGCAAATTAAAAAGCATCCTCCGGCCCACGCCGCCCAAGGAAAGAGTCTGGACATAACTGGCAACAAGCGCAACCAGGTACACTGCCAGCAATTGCCACACGGAAACGACAACCCCGTGAAAATCTTTGTTTTTTATATATAAGTCAATTGCCCGGCTGATGATTATCGGATCAAGCAACGCCGCCGCCGCCCAAACCAAAGCCATAAAAATCGCCAGCGCGAGATTTTTCTTTTCACCGGCCAAAAGCGGCGCCAGTTTTTTCAACGCCCTTGTTGCCTCGCCTTTTCTTTTTTTGTTTTTGTCGGCGTTAAGCGCGTAATTCATACTCATTGGTGCTTTTTTGCGAATTATATATCTGCATGTATTCGGGCGAAGTTTTCATCAACTGTTTGTGCGTGCCGCTTGCCAGAACCTCTCCTTCCATCAGAAGGATGATCTGGTCGTAATCTTTGACCGGATTGATTTTTTGCGTTACCGACACCAAGGTTATGCCGGGATATTGGCGGCCGATATTGGCAAGAATCTTTCGCTCGGTTTGGTTGTCCACGCGCGCGGTAAAATCGTCGAGCAGGAGGACTTTGGGGTTCAACGCCAGCGCCCGCGCCAGCATAATACGCTGTTTTTGTCCGCCCGACAAACTCGTTCCCCTTTCGGACACGATAGTATCCAGCTTGTCCGGAAACGAATCGACAAACCCCCTAAGTTCGGCGGCGCCAATCGCTTTGTCCACATCTTCACCGGCCGCCGCGGAACTGAAAGCGATATTCTCCCGCAGGCTGATATTGAAAATTATGCTGTCCTGGAAAACCAGCCCCACCTGCCGGTGCAAAGACGCTTTGTCGTATTCATTGATATTCCTCCCGTCATAGTAAACCGCGCCGGATGCCGGTTCCAGCAATCCCGCGATAATATACATCAATTGGGTTTTGCCCGCCGCGGTCGGCCCGATGATTGCGGTCCGCGTCCCGGCATTGATTTTGATGCTTACGCTTTTAAGCGCGGTTTTCTGGCCGTAAACCAAGCCGGCGTTTTCCACCAGAATATCGCCCCGCAAAGTTGCGGCAAACATCCCAGTTTCTTTGGGTTCGGGCGCGTCCAATACTTCGTTGATACGGCCGTAAGACGCATCCGCTTGGGCGATGACCGTGCTCATAAAGCTGATGATGATAATGGGGAAAATCAGCATCGCCAGATAGCTGTTGAAAGCCGCGAAACTTCCCAGGCTCATCGTTCCGCCAATCACAAAATACCCTCCCAGCCCCACGATGATCAATGTCGCCAGATTGGCGATGAATGTAACCGCCGGAATCAATCCGGCGAAATATTTCAAAATCGTAAGCCCGATATTTTTCGATTCGATGTTGGCCGCGGAAAATTTTTCATACTCATATCCTTGGGAATTCAAAATCCGCACGATTGCCGAACCAAGGATGCTCTCGTTGATCACGCGGTTCAGCCAGTCGATCGTTTCTTGCGATTTGGTGAATAATTTATGCACCCGCCCCAAAACCAGGAAAAACGCCAAACCGATAAACGGCATCACCGCCAGAATCGCCAGCGTCAGTTTCCAGTCGATAACAAACATCAGGGCGCTCGCGCCCAAAATAAGGAACACCGACGACACCATCGACGGTATCACCAGCGACACGAACGATTTTACCGCATCCGCGTCCGAAGTAAGGTTTGTCAAAATTCTGGCGGGAGTGACGCTTTCGATAAACGAGTAATTCTGCCCCGCCAGCTTCGCCACCAGCCCGGTGCGCAAATCGCGCGCCACCATTTCGGAAGCGTAAGTCTGCACCACGCCCTGCAAATAAGTGAATATGAAAATAAAAACCGTTACCGGCAAAAACTCGATTGCCAGCGTTTGGATGTTAAAACCGCCGGAGCCGTAAGCGTCGATCGCGCGCGCGATCAGCTTGGGCACAACCAAGTTCAATCCGTTGCTTGCCACGGTCAACGCGATAATGCCGGCGACAAACCAGCCGTAAGGCTTCACCAGCCCAAGCAAACCCAATCCTGATTTTTTCTTTTTAATTTTTTTCCCGCCCATTGGTTTTGCGTTCATCAACCACCTATTCAACCTACCTCTTTTCTCCCCTTTTTTCAATTGCATCCAAAACAAAAAATCCGCAGAAGAAAGACTCCCCCGCGGACTTCAATTCCCGCGCAAATTTTCCCCATCCGCAAAAGTATATATTAGACCTACTGCTTAAAGATTTCCTACTGCAATTTCCATATTTCGGCTGCGCCGAATTCATCATTCGTCGACAGACTTAGCTTAAGGCAGGCGCTACCACCTGCCTTGGATTTGTCGGATTGAATTGTACCAAACATAAACGCTCAAAAATTGAAAAACCGTTGTCCGGCTCCGTCTTGCATCGGTAAACTTCCGTCGGCAAGTATCCTTGGCGTTCTTCGATCTTTTCAATCGATATCAATTTCTTATCTTCCATTTCGCCGATAATTTTCTCCAATTGCATCGGCACCGGCCCCATTGGTAAAGCGCGATAAATATCGCCAGTAACCGACTTTTGATCTTTTTCATACAAACCAAAATCGACAAAGTATAACAACTTCGCCAGTTTTTTCTTCCCGCGCACCTCACCTTTCAGCTTCTG
>JBARNX010000010.1:0-2751 GCA_049641805.1 Minisyncoccales bacterium | reverse complement strand
TAATAAAACAATTTAGCAATATCCTAATCCATTACTAATTCGCATGGAAAAAACTTTTAAAGAAATAATTTTATTTAATAAGAAATATTTAAAATTTTTTTTAATAATAATTTCTTTATTAGTATTTTTATTTTTTTCGATGGTTGTTGCATTTGATGATGGCGGCGGTGAGACTGGGAGTTTTGATAACAGCGGCGACGAATCAGGTATGGGCACCGGAGGTGGCGGGAGCGCGGTGGCGGCCAAGATTGCGGCGTTTAAGGCGGAGTTTGCGGCGGCTTTGGCCGCGGGCGGGGATACTGGCGCGATTATTAAAGCGCTCAATGACTATCTTGCTTCGCCCGAGGCGCAGAAATACGCTGAAACCAACCCGGAATTCGCGCAGGCCGCGGGCAATTTGCGGGCGCACAGTTCCGGCGGCAATGCGGGCCAGCTGGCCGGAGACATCTCCGATCTTGCCGGAAGCGTCGCGGATAATGCCAATACGAATAAGGGAACAAATACAAACAACAGCGGAACGCAAAACAACACGGTTAGTTCGCCGAAAACCGGAGGTTCGCCCGCGGTTAACTCGGGAAATACGGACAAAGATTCAGATCAATCAACGCAATTCGTCCAATTTTCCAATGGTCTGACGCCGTGCGCGGGGAGCGGTTGCGCCCGCCGCGAAGATTCGGTTTCGAGCAATAACATTCCAACCGTTGGCGATGTTTTGGGGCTGGGGATTATCGGCGCCGGAAATGATGCCAACGCTTCCGCGAGCCAGAATTATTTCCCTCCGCCGGTTTATACCGGCTCCGGCGCGCTTGACGACAACGATAGCGCGCAGTTGGAACCCGCGAAACCAAGAACCGATATCGCCGCAAACCAGACTTCGATCGATTTGCAGGTTTCGGCTCCCGGCGCGGACAGCGTGTATTTGCCAAGACTTTGTTGAAATCAAATTTCAACAGATTTCAACAAAGTTTCATTGCCTCGATATTATTACAATTCTAAGCCTCTTCTTTTTTATAAAGCTGCATTTGGGCAGAGGGAGCGAAAACAAAAAATACCCTTTGAGGCATTCGGGTTTGGCGGGGTTCCAAAATATTAAAAATGTTGTTAGCGTTTTAAAAATAAAAATCGCGATAATTTCTCAAAAAATAATAGAGAAAATTATGCGATTATGTAACAGGTGTGATACTGTCCACTTTCCCGATAAAGAAAGTTTGTATTACTTCATCGGTATTTGTGGCATTGACGGCACCGTTGCACTCAATGCCTTTTTCCATACCCGCCCAAGGCGGGTTGATGTTATCTACTTTGTATACATCGACCAATTTGTTTCCGACCGCGATATTGTCTTTCATTATTATCGCGATGGCATTCCCTGCGGTAATCTTGGTATTTTGGGGAACAATCGCTGTTTGGGCAGGATAGCTTAAAAGCCATATGTTGGGGTCAGACTGAGTATCTATTGTATTGATCGCCATCTGTAATGTTTGGGCGTAGATAGTCAAATTGTGATCTTTCGTCGCAGTATTATTACGATCCACGAGTCCTTTGGCTTGCCGGACAACCTCAATATCCGGCGGATTGTTTACAAGCTTACAGGGCCCGGTTTCGGACTGGATTGTTAGGATTTGTTGTTCTTCAGGGAAGATAAAAAATTTTCCCAGTATAGTCATCTCGCAAATGTCGGCGTTAGCAACTGATACGCCGAAAATCAATATAAGCAATATTATTGCAACAATCTTCATTTTAATCTACCTACTTGCTGTTCGATCTTTAAAAACCGACCCTAAGGTCTAATTTGAAAAGATCTAAATAAATTATAAATGATATTTTAAAAAAGTCAAGAGTTTTGGAAAAAAATAATAAAAGTTATAATAAAATAATTTATCATATTTTAAAATAAATAATGGATAGCCGCTTTTCAAATATAATGATTGTTTTTTCAAAAGAAAGATTTAAGCTTTTATTTTGCTTAACAGCTTTTGCTTTCTTGTTTTTTTTAAATGTTTTTATGGTTAATGCACTGGGCGATGTCGGAGCGAATGATAGCGGTAGTTCAGACAGTAATGTCGGCGGGCTGGACGGCACCGGCGGCGGAGGTGGCGGGAGCGCGGTGGCGGCCAAGATTGCGGCGTTCAAGGCGGAGTTTGCGGCGGCTTTGGCCGCGGGCGGGGATACTGGCGCGATCATTAAAGCGCTCAATGACTATCTTGCTTCGCCTGAGGCGCAGAAATACGCTGAAACCAACCCGGAATTCGCGCAGGCCGCGGGCAATTTGCGGGCGCACAGTTCCGGCGGCAATGCGGGCCAGCTGGCCGGAGACATCTCTGATCTTGCCGGAAGCGTCGCGGATAATGCCAATACGAATAAGGGAACAAATACAAACAATAGCGGGACGCAAAGCGGCACGGCCGGTTTGCCGGAAACCGGAGGTCCGCCCGCGGTTAACTCGGGAAATTCTCCGGGAAATACGGACAAAGGTTCAGATCAATCAACGCAATTCGTCCAATCTTCCAATGGTCTGACGCCGTGCGCGGGGAGCGGTTGCGCCCGCCGCGAAGATTTGGTTTCGAGCAATGACATTCCAACCGCCGGCGATGTTTTGGGGCTGGGAACTATCGGCGCCGGAAATGATGCCAACGCTTCCGCGAGCCAGAGTTATTTCCCTCCGCCGGTTTATACCGGCTCCGGCGCGCTTGACGACAACGATAGCGCGCAGTTGGAACCCGCGAAACCAAGAACCGATATTGCCGCAAA
>JBARNX010000072.1:0-4168 GCA_049641805.1 Minisyncoccales bacterium | reverse complement strand
CTCACTGGGGTTCGCATTTTAAGGGTCTATCCCCTGTGTACTCGCAGGGGTTAGACCCTTGTAAAGAATCACGAATGCAAAATTGAAGGGTCTAACCCTCGCATTAACGAGGGATAGACCCTTCAATTTTAAACCCAGTGAGTGGTTACATTGGGATGGGTTGACAATCGGCTGAAAGTTGCTATAAATAATTTATCCGTAGAAAGCGAGCTAACCAAAAGGGGGATAAGTCTTGCCGAGGATGCAAAATAATTTATTATTTTTTTGTATTCTTGCGCCTGCGGAAAGCGGGCGTTTCCGTTCTAAAAGGTCGTAAAAGTTAAGCAATTTCAGTTTTCGTTTTCAGTATTCCTTGTCCCGCGTTAGCGGGATGCGCTTATGCGCGAAAATTGAAAATTGAAAATTGAAAATTGCGCGTAGCGTAAATATGCCGATTAGCAAAACAAAAAAACAAGAGATCGTCAAAGAACTTGGCGACAAGCTGGGGCGGCAAAAAGCGGTCGTGTTCGCGGATTTCACCGGTTTGAAAGTGAAAGACCTTGCCGGACTCAAGGCCAAGCTTCGCGAAAGCGGCGCCGAATTCAAAGTCGCCAAAAAAACTTTAATGAAGGTGGCGTTCAAGGAAAAGGGCATCAATATCGATCCCAAAGCATTGTCCGGAGAAATTGCTTTGGTAATGGGTTATAATGACGAAACGGCGCCCGCGAAAACGGTTTACGAATTTTCCAGAACCAACCAGAACATAAAAATTTTGGGCGGATTGCTGGAAAAGAACGCTTTGACATTGGAACAGGTGCTGAATTTGGCAAAACTTCCTTCCAAACAGGAATTGTATGCCAAACTTGTGGGCACGATGTCCGCTCCCAGCCGGAATTTCGCGGGAGTATTGCAAGGCAACATTCGCGGCTTGGTAACCGTGTTATCGAAAATAAAAGCGGAAGCTTAATAATTATTTAAATATTAAATCATAAGATTATAGGATCATAAGATCATAAATTCAATTGGAGTTTTATGATTGAATGATTTTATGACAATATGGTTTCATGACCTATGGCAGACGAAACAAAAGTTGAAGTGCCTGCGAAATTCGCGGATTTGGTGAAGAAAATTGAAGAAATGTCGGTTTTGGATTTGGCCGAACTGGTCAAGGTTCTGGAATCGAAGTTTGGCGTCAGCGCCAGCGCGCCCATGATGATGGCGGCGGCTCCGGCGGCGGGCGGCGCGGCGGCGGAAGAAGAAAAAACTTCATTCACCGTTGTTTTGGCCGGTCCCGGCGACAAAAAGATCGAAGTGATCAAAGTGATCAAGGATATTACCCAGAAGGGGTTAAAAGAGGCCAAAGATATGGTTGACGCCAGCGCGTCCGCTCCTCAAGTGGTGTGTGAGAATGTGAAGAAAGAAGAAGCCGACGAGACCAAAAAGAAACTTGAAGCCGCGGGAGCCAAAGTGGAACTCAAATAAGATATTTAATTTGCGTTCACGAGTAAAAAAAGGGGCAGAGATGCTCCCTTTTTTTTACTCGTATGGCGTTTTTTTTAATTCTCTTTATTGTTGGAAGGCAATATCTGTTCTATAATTAGAATTATATTATATGAAAAATAAAAAATTTCTTTTAGGCGCGATTGTTGCCGGAATCTGGCTGGTTTCAGGTTTTTTAAATTCGGTAAACGCCGATTCCTATAATTGCGGCACGGCCGGACAGATTCAAGGATGCCGGGTTTGCCGGCAAACATTGGGGAGCGGCGGAAATCTGGCCCATCATTGGGGCGACGACAGCACGCGGTGCGCCGCCGGTCAAGTATGCGTAAATGGCGCGTGCGCCAATGGCCAACCTCCTCTGCCATCGGTTTATGATGTCACCATCTCCAAATCCGGAAGCACGGCGGCGGTAAAAAACGCTTCGGGGAACACGATTTCTTCCGGTACGGACTATACCAAAATTCTTCGCGACGCGATTGCCGCGGCTCCGGACAACGGATCGTTATACATTGGTGCCGGTACTTATGACGGTTTGCGCGCCGACCAAAATGTTCCGATTAACAATGTTCTTTCCGGATCGCAAGCGCATTATTACACCGCGCTTCCTTTGCGGGGGAAAAGTATCCATATTTACGGCGCGGGTATGGGGCAGACCGTTCTCAAGCTCGGCGATAACCAATATTATTCCGGCCATCAGGCACTGATATTTTTTGCCAGCAATGGTTTGGGGTTGGGATACACAGCATTGACTTTGGCGAATATGACGCTGGACGGCAACAAGGATAAGCAGGCGCCGTTTTGGTATGATGGCGCCGGACTGATTCTCACCGGCGGCGAAAGAACCGGCGGCAAATTTTTCAATTTGGAATTGCAAAATTCTCCGAATACCGGTTTGTATCTGGGCAACAATGGCAGCGGCTGGGAAGCTTACGCTTATCTGGACAATATCTACAGCCACGATAACCGGCAAGCGGGAATGGTTTTTGACAATGGCGAAAAAATAAGGGCCAGCCGTTTAAAATTTATCAATGACGGCACCGTTGCTTCCGGCACGGTGGCGCTTCAAATCATCAATGTGGGCGACCACAAACTTGATTTGACGATTGACGGCGCCGAAATCAACAACGGAATATTAAAAATCGGCAATGAGGAATATCCGGGAGCCGGCGGCATCACGATAAACAATTTGAAAATTAACACGAACATCTCAAATCTCGGGCTTATCGGCGCGGTATATATTAAAAACAACCATAACACGCCATATCCGTTGGCCGATCGGGGAGAGATCAGGATCGGAATAGATTCAATAACCACCAATATAACTTCAAAAAATCACGCGGTCTGGATCGAACAAGAGCCGGTGCCGGTGGTTTTGAGCGGGGGATTGATTGATGCCGGCGTTGACATCTATGCCAATCGGGCGAAGTCGCTGGCGGTTGAGGCGGTGCGTCTCAAATCAAGCTTTAATTCCCTCGTTGCCGAAAACTCCACGGTTCGTTGCAATAATTGCGTTTTTGAGCCGGCCGGCGGGCAGTATATGTACAGCACTATCGGTGCCGCCGCGGAAATCCATTTCAACAATTCAACGGCGGTATCGCTGCAAAAAACCGATGTATCTTCAGGAAAGGTCTATGGCGCGTTAACTCTTGGCGCGGCTTCTTGCGCCAACGAATGTTCGGTTTCCGGATCCAAAAGGTGTGCCAACGGTATGGTGCAAGCGTGCGGGTTTTCGGGCGGTTGTTTAAAATGGGGGGCAGGGTCAGCCTGTCCGTCCGGACAAATATGCCGCGATGGCGGTTGCGTCGCCGCGTGCGCTCCCAAAACCTGTTCGGCTCTGGGATATAATTGCGGCACTGCCGCCGACGGTTGCGGCACAACGCTCAATTGCGGCAGTTGCGCTTCGGGCCAGACTTGCTCCAATGGCCAATGCTCTACCGTTTGCGTTCCCAAAACTTGCGCGAGTTTGGGCAACTATAAATGCGGCTTATGGAGCGATGGTTGCGGCAAAACGGTGGACTGTGGCGCTTGCGAGACCGGCAAAGCGTGTTCCGATGGACAATGCGTTGCGAATTGCGCGTCGCGAACAACCCAAAAATGCGATGAAGGCGATTTGTATTGGTATAATTCTTGCGGCATACAGGAAGAGCTGGCACAAAATTGCGGCAACGACGAACTTACATCAAATTACCGCTGTTCGGGCAATCAAATCCAACGCCAAGTATTCAGGCGGGGATGTTCGGAGGACGCTTGTTTTGCCGCTTCGCATTGGCAGGACACTTTCAATTGTCCCGACGACAAAGTTTGCCGCGGCGGCGATTGCGTCGCTTCCGAGGACGGCCTTGAAACCGAATCACCGGCCGTTGCGGACGAGATTGAAGAAGCTAATACGAGATCTGGAATGACCCGTGCCGAAATTTTAAATCAGATCGCCCAAATCAAGCAATTGCTGATAAAATTGATATCTCAGCTTATCGGAGAGTTGCAAAAGCAGTTGCCTTAGGGGGGCGGCAAACAAAGAAACCGGTATCCACCGGTTTCTTTGTTTGCCGCGATACGGACAATCGCGGGAAAATTGATAAAAAGGGCAAAAAAGATTAAAATCAAATCGTTAAGGACGCTTTCCGAAATAATATACACGCCATATCCGCATATTATTGTTGAAAGTATTCCCGGAAAATAAAACTATGAA
>JBARNX010000038.1:0-13094 GCA_049641805.1 Minisyncoccales bacterium | reverse complement strand
GTCCAGAGGAAACATCCTCTGGTTGCGGCGGGGTTAATACCCCGACGCAAGAACCCAATTTATTATGGCCAAATATAATTTGTATAGGATTTTGCCGGAGAAACGGTTCGAATTGATTGAAAAATTGCGCAAGGACGGGCTGGAGATGGCCAAGAAGGTTGAGGCCGACGGGTGCGTGCTGGAATTTTTGATTTCGCGCAATCCGGACGGGTCGGATATCTGGTGGACCAAGACTTATCGGGATTTTCTGGACAATGCGGAGCTGCCCAAAAATATTGTTTACAGCGCGGCGTTTTTTGTTTACAGCGATGATTTTTGCTACGCCGCGGCGTTGGGAAAGACTTATTTTGCGATCAAGAATTATTGCGACCCGGATTTTGGCATCAATATGGCCCAGCGCATCGCCGCCGACCGCGTGAAAATAAAGAATTCCAAATTTTTCAAATCGCGGCGCAACCGCGTAACCTCCAACTATCAGGCGGGCAACCGCATCGAATTCGACAGCGGCGAATCGCTGGATATGATCCGCGCGTCCACGATTGATCCGGCATTGTGGGGCAGTGAAGCCAATTTCGGCACTTCGGTGCAGTTTTCAATGGATATCGCGCCGGACCAATTGCCGCCGTTTATTAAAAGGATTGAGGCGGCTTTGGCTCGGCCCGCGCGGATGGATTTACCCAAGGTGATTGCGATTCGCGATGGCGTTAAGGCAAAAGATTTGGACGCCAAAATGGTGCGAACTTTGGCCGGAGAGGATCATGGCGGAATAGTTTTGATTGCCAATGAAAACTGCCAGTATTCTTTTTATTTGCAGGGAGCCTATGGCAATCTTTCCGACAAAGGCGAATTCGACAAAAAAGCTTTGCAAAATTTTTTTAATTCGCAGAATATAAATTTGCTGGAACAAATCAATGAGATCAAAGTCAGAGTTTATGATCCCGAAGGCCGCGAACGGTCGAAGAATTTAAAATCACTGATCGATTTTCATGACGAAGAAGACCGGATTTGTTTGATTGACGGCAAATGGTACCGTTATAACCAATCGTTTGATAATTTTTTGCGGCGCGAAGCGGATTCGATCGCGATTGAAAGAAACGAGGAAGCGGCGGAAGCGAAAAATTTGGATGAATTTATTGAAGCGCAGGCGCGCGCCGGTTTTGTTGATTGCCGCAAAGCAATCGCGGCAATCGACCAAAAGTATCGGGTGAATAAAATCGATCTTTATAAAGACAGTACATTATATTTCATCAAATTCGGCAATATCGAAGCCCCGAATTACGCGGTTGACCAGGTAATCGGCGCGATCAAATATCTGCAAGCGCGCCGCGGCCAGCTGGTTTTGGACGGCCAGACTTTGGATGTCGAAAGAATTTGTTTGTGGCTTGTTCCCGAAGACAGCCGCAAGGTCGAAAAAATATCGCAAATCGATTCACTCAATTTCCTGATGAAAATTTCTGATTTTAAGCACTCGGTTCTCTCGGCCGGTTTTCGCCCGCGCATTAGAATTTAATAGCGGGAGAAAACCGGATAGCGGAGTTTTAAAATGGTAATTTTCTGTTAAAATAAAGGCAATTATTGGTAATATGTTTCAAGGTTCAAAAAATACTATTTTTCCTAGCACCGGGGGATTGCTCAATATGGAAAATGCGGCGCTATCTTTAGGTATTTCAACGGCTACCGTTCGGAACTGGGTTAAGTGCGGACATCTGCAAACATTCAATAAAAGCGGGAGCTTTGTTTTTAGCAAAAATGACATTGAACGGGCAAAAACAAGAATTTTAAACGGTAATTTGAAAAAATTGGATGCAAGAGCCAATAAAACGAATGCAAAAAGATATTTTATTCCGGCTGAGTATGCGCAAGATGGGGTGGGTTTTTTGGAACTGGATCGTATAGTCAATTTTATTAAAACAAATAATGTTGATTTGTCTTGCGCTCTTTTCCTTGTTGGTTTGAATTGGCTGAAGAAAGAAAAAATTTTATTGAGAGTAAGCATGCGGGACATTATTGGGGGAAATGATTTATTTTCGGTAAATAAACAGATAAAAGAAGAAATAAACCTTTGGCTTTCGGAGTTGGATAAAGGAAAAATAACCGATAATTTATCTTTTCTGCTTGATTGCGATATTCCTAACCATCGCGATGTTTTGGGTTTTCTGTATCAATCTCTTTTGATTGAAGGGAAAAAGTCTCAAAGCGGGTCGTATTACACGCCGTCGAAAATTGTTGATGAAATTGTTACTGAACATGTGGAAAGGGATTCCAAGGTACTTGATCCTTGTTGCGGCACAGGGCAATTTTTGTTGGCTTTTTCCGATGTTGTTGAAAATCCTTTAAATATATATGGGATCGATTTTGACGAGATCGCGGTTAAAATAGCGCGTCTTAATCTATTGGCAAAGTTTAGAAATAGAAACTTTGTTCCCAATGTTTTCTACAAAAACGCTCTTTTTGATGTTGGCAATTTCGATTTGTTCAGCGCCAATAGCGATAATATTAAAAATTTCGATATTATTGCAACAAATCCGCCATGGGGCGTTGATTTTTCAAAGAAAGACATTGAAAAGCTAAAAAAAATTTATTCAGAAATAACATCTTTTGAATCTTTTTCGTATTTTCTCAAAAAAAGCATGGATTTGCTTCGAAACGATGGGATGATTTCCTTTATTTTGCCGGAATCGATTTTAAATGTAAAAGCGCATAAAGATATTAGGGCAATTATTTTAAAAAATGCGAAGATTGAAAAAATCGTTTATCTCAACCGTGTTTTTAAGAATGTTTTTACTCCAGTAATCAGAATTGATTTCAAAAAAAACAGAGACAATAATCTTGAGAATGAAGTGGAAATCAAAAAAGAAAATCAAGGATACCGAATTGCCCAATCTCGCTGGGCCAATAACCAGAATTTCATTTTTGATATTCATTCCAGCGGCCGCGACAATGAAATAATTGATAAAATATATCAAATAAACCATACGACATTGAAAGGCAAAGCGGATTGGGCGCTGGGAATTGTGACAGGGAATAACAGGGAATTTATTATAACATATCCGGGGGAAGGTTTTGAGCCGATTTATAAAGGCAAAAGTGTTGAAAGATTTATATTGGGCAACCCGCTTGATTATATTCGCTTTGTTCCGGAAAAATTTCAACAGGTGGCGCCGATAGAAAAGTATCGCGCGAAAGAAAAATTGATTTATAAATTCATTTCAAAAAATTTGGTTTTTGCTTACGACAATAAACAACGGCTGACTTTAAATAGCGCAAATATCCTTATCCCAAAAATTCCAAACTATTCGATAAAAGTAATTGCTGCTTTGTTCAATTCTTCTTTGTACCAATTCATATTTCAGAAAAAATTTTCAAGCATAAAAGTTTTGCGCAACCACATTGAACAATTGCCATTGCCTTTGTGGGATCAAGAAACTTTTTCCGAAATTATTGAATTAACGGATAAAACAATCGAAAATAGGAATAATTTCCAAAAACTGGATAATTATATTATCGATAGGTATAATCTTTCGACGGAAGAAAAGGAATATGTTGTAAAATTTCAATAATATGGAAATTCTCAAGAAAAATTTGGAAAACTTAGTCGATACTTTATCAAGGAAAGATAAGGAAAGAATAAAAAATCAACTTGTTGATTTAATTTCAGTTTATCCGTTCAATGAATATGAATACATTATTTCGAATCTATTGGGATTTAAAAAGATAAAGTTGGATGATTATTTTAAAATCAGAGAAGAATATCTTGTCAGGAACGAGTATCTTCATATTTTTGAAAAATACGGGTCGCCTACTTCTTTTGGTATTACTTGGGCGCAGTCGCATGTGCATTCAATCGCTCCAGAAATAAAGAAACCAACGAAACAATCGTGTCTTGATTTTGACAATGAATATGATTTCTTTTTCGATTATGGCAAAGAAAGAATTAAAATTGAAGTTAAAGCTTCAAGAGCCGTGGATGCGAAAAGCGATGATCCGCTTTATATTAAAGCTTTGGCTTTGAACTCGAAAAAACAATTTGATATGAATTTTCAGCAGATAAAACCAAAGCATTGTGATGTTTTTGTTTGGGTTGCGGTTTGGCGGGATGCTGTTAAATACTGGGTATTTACTTCAAGGGAGATAGAAAATAACAGATACTATTCAAAAGGGCAGCATCGAGGCAATAGTGGCGAGGGACAGCTTCATTTGAATCGAGAAAACATAAAAGAATTTAAAAAATATGAAGTGCGGCCAAGGGATTTTCTCAATAGAATCATTAAAGCGTATAAACGGCAAAAATCAAATTAAAATAAATAACATGGAATTCAACGAATATCAGAAAAAGGCGCGGGCGACCGCAATTTACAGCGGTGCGGGCAAGAATTTTGCCTATCCGGCGCTGGGGCTGTGCGGCGAAGCCGGCGAGGTGGCGGAAAAGATAAAACGGATCGTGCGCGACGGCCGCGATTTCATCAACCCCGAGGAAGTGAAAGAGATTTCCAAGGAATTGGGCGATGTGCTGTGGTATGTTGCCAATCTGGCCGCGGAAGTTGGTTTGGATTTGGAAGGCATTGCCGCGCAAAATCTGGAAAAATTAAAATCGCGCAAGGAGCGCGGCGTGTTGCATGGATCGGGGGACAATCGATAAATTATTTTTATGAAATATTCCACCGCCCGCGAGCGTTCGTCTGCCGGCGAATTTCTCGTGTTCGCGGTGGCCGCGCTCGCAGAGAAAAAATTATTAGACCTACTGCTTAAAGATTTCCGTAGCGAAATTTTCAGATTTCGGGCGAGCCGGATGAAAAATGAGGAGGCATACTTAAACTAAGTCTGTCGACGAATGATGAATTCGGCGCAGCCGAAATATGGAAATTGCAGTAGGAAATCTTTAAGCAGTAGGTCTATTTAATGAAAGCAATCATAATTAAATGGGTAAAGAGGAAAAAAGAGAAATTAATTTACAGGGCCGCAAGGTGACTTATTCTTTGAAGACCAGCGCGCGGGCGAGAAGTTTGAGGATTTCGATCAAGCCCGGCGGAATCGTGGCGGCGATAAAACCAAATTTTGTCAGCGACCGGAAGGTCGATGATTTTTTAACGCAAAAATCGGAATGGGTGATTGCCAAGATCGATCTTCTAAAAAACAAGCAGCCGATTCTTGCGGCCGGCACCCGTGCGGATTTCAAACGATTGTCGCCCAAAGCCCGGGCGCTGGCCCTGGAAAAGATCGGGCAGTTCAACAAAACCTATCGGGTCAACTTCAACCGCGTTGCCATCCGCGACCAGAGCACGCGCTGGGGAAGCTGTTCATGCAAGGGTAATTTGAATTTTAATTACCGCATCGTTTTTTTGCCCGAACATCTGACCGATTATATCGTGGTACATGAAATGTGCCACCTGCGCGAACTTAACCACTCGACCCGATTTTGGGATTTGGTGGCGCGCGCGATTCCGGATTATGCCGTTCGCCGCAAAGAATTGAAAAACAGCTATTGTTAAAATTGGGGGCGAATGTGTTATGATAAATATGCGGAACTTACGCAAAAGTTGTTATGTTAATCGATATATCAATTTTGTTGAACGAGACCTACGGTTTATTTTTGCATTGGGTCGAACAGCACGGCGGCCGGGTGCTTTTGGTGATCTTGATTGCCGCCGCGGTCAACGGTTTGTTTCGCACGGTTCTGTCGAGAAAAAGATTGATGCCCGTTATTGACAATATTCCCCGTCCTAAGTATAAGAATATAATCGGAGAATATCAGAGAAAAAGAATCGAAACCGTGGTTAAGGCTCTTAATAACACATTATCAACGACGATTTGGGTGATTGCGATTATTACTGTATTGCCGGAATTCGGGGTTAATTTGGGGCCAATACTGGCCGGGCTCGGGTTGGCCGGGTTGGCGGTGGGAATGGCGGCCAAAGATATGCTGACTGATTTCATCGCCGGATTTTTTATAATCATTGAAGGCGAGTACAGCATCGGCGACAAAGTTAAAATTGGCGGAGTTACCGGAAAAGTTATGGAAGTGTCGCTACGCCGCACCATTTTGCAGGGTAGCGGCGGTTCAATCCATATTGTTCCCAACCGGGAGATAAAATTGATTAAGCGTTTCGCGGGGAGGAAAAAGGGCGAGCAAGCAAATAATAATCAATCCGCTGTTTAAAAGGCGGGTTTGATAAAAAAATGGAAATAGAATCGTTTCCCCGTTCAGTGAACTGGTTTTTTACCACCGGCAGTCCGGTGCCGGAAATAAATTTTTGGCTTTTTATCGCTATCGTGGTTTGGTCGCTGGCTTGGAAAGGTGCGGCGCTTTGGAAAGCCGCTCGCAATAACCAATTATATTGGTTTACAGCGCTGATGCTCGTGAACACCGTTGGTATTTTGGAAATAATCTATATTTATGTTTTTACCAAAAAACGGCCCGAAATCGGTTCAAACTCGGTTATTAAATAATGTTTTTCGGAAAATCTCCTGTCTTCGGGCGGGAGATTTTTATTATAGGCGGCCGACAATCTTCAGATCTAATTTTTTTGTTTGAGTATCCAGTATCGCGAAAGTTGCCTGGTAGAACATTCCGGCCAGAGTACCCGGATTGGCCAGCTGGCAGCCGTTGATGTTTTCAATCCACGGCTTGTGGGTATGTCCGTAAAAAATAAAATCGAATTTTTGTTTTTGGCAATGCAATAAAGCGATTTCCCTGTAATGGCAAAAGCCGATCTCCAAACCGTTAAATTCCATTTGGCCGAAATCTTCAAAAAGCGTGATTTTTTGCGGATAATTTTTGGCGGTAATTTCAACGCTTGGCCGATAATCCATATTTCCGAAAGCCGCGAACACTTTGCCGCCAAAATTTTTTGCCAGCCGCTCCAAAGTTTCGCCCGAAGCGATATCTCCGCAATGGATTGTTGCCGCGGCCGGATTTTTTTTGATATAATCCAAAAATTTATCCAGCGTTGCCAAGTTGTCGTGAGTGTCCGAAATGATCGCGATTTTCATATTTTAATTCTATCCGATTATCGGTTTTTTCCAAAATGCATTCTGCAGGAACAAGACATTTGCGGATTTGACTTTTTAAATTGTTTTTGGCGTGGTTTGGTGATAATATATCCATACTGTGAGGATGAGTCTTTAGCTTAATTAATTTTTTGAAACATGGATTCACCGATTGAGGAAATAAAAAGCCGGCTGGATATTGTTGATATTGTCGGGCAATACTTGAAATTGCGCAAAACAGGAGCCAATTTTTCCGCGTTGTGCCCGTTCCACTCCGAAAAGAGCGGATCATTTTTCGTTTCGCCGGCGCGGCAGACTTGGCGGTGTTTCGGATGCCAGAAAAGCGGGGATATTTTTACTTTTATCCAAGAAATCGAGGGCGTGGAATTCGGCGATGCGCTACGGATTCTGGCGGCTAAAGCGGGCGTTGAATTGAAGAGACAAACGCGCGAAGCGGTGGAAATGAAAACCGAACGGCAGCGGTTATACGATGTTTGCGAACTTGCGTCAAGATTTTTTGAAAAGCAATTGGAGGCCAGCGCGATTGGCAAGAAAGCAAAGGAATATCTTCTGGGCCGGGGTTTGTCCGAGAAAAGTATTTCTATGTGGCGTATCGGTTATTCTCCGGACGCGTGGCAGGGACTGCATGATTTTCTGGCTTTGGAAGGATATACCGATACCGAGATCATCGCGGCGGGTTTGGCCGGATCCGGGAATGGCGGCCGGGTTTATGATCGTTTTCGCGGCCGGATAATGTTTCCAATCTTTGATTTTAATTCGCAAGTGGTGGGGTTTGGAGGGCGGATATTCGAAAATAAATCCAAAGATGAAAGCAAGGGTTTAGCCGCCGAAACTTTAACCATGGCGGTTGGAGTGAAAGAAGCCAAGTATTTGAATACGACCAACACCTTGCTTTATGATAAAAGCCGGATTCTTTACGGTCTTGACCGTGCCAAGCTCGCGGTCAGAAAATCAAATGCCTGTGTTTTGGTGGAAGGCTACACCGATGTGATTATGTCGGCGCAGGCAGGCGTGGAAAATGTGGCGGCAAGTTCGGGCACCGCGCTTACGGCCATGCAATTAAAAATGATCAAGCGGTTTACTGACAATATCGTATTAGGGTACGATATGGATATTGCCGGCGATACCGCGAATCGCCGCGGCATTGATTTGGCATTGGCTCAGGGTTTTAATGTGAGCGTGGCGCGACCGCCTTTTGAGGGCAAAGATCCGGCCGATGTTATCGCTCAAAGCCCCGAAGAGTGGCGCAAGGCCGTGGCGAATACCCGGACGATTATGGAGTTCTATTTCGACCGGGCGTTTGCGGCTAGCGACAAGAACACTCCCCAAGGCAGAAAAAAAATAGTTGGCTTTGTTTTGCCAGTGATTAAAATGATTCCCAATGCGGTGGAGCAGGCATATTGGTTACAAAAGATTGCCGATCGGTTAGAGGTGCGCGATATCCATTACGAAGATTACTTGCGCCAAGAGCTAAAAAAGGTTAAGCTAAACGAATATATATCCGAAGAGGTCAAGGACGCGGCGTCCGCACCGGCACTGCCGCGGGAAAAGCGTTTGGAAGAACGCCTGTTGGCACTTTCCATCAAATATCCCAAAATCGCGGGACTTATTGAAAAACCGGTGCTTGATTCATTTTCCGCTTCAGCCAAGGAAATTATCGAAAAGATAAAAACCGTGGAAAATTTCAACGGCGAAGGGCTTGGCAACGGCGCCAAAGACCTTTACGAAGCGATTTTTATGGAAGCGGAAAGCGAAACGATCAATGAGAAAGCCGCGGCCGGCGAAGCGGAGTTTCACTCCGGGCAGATAAAAGATATTCTATTTAAAAATTCTTTGGCAAATCTCTCGTGCGAGTTGCTTGAGGCTGAAAAAAGGGGCGACGCCCAAACCGCGGCGCGTTTGCGTGATCAATTCAATTTGTTGGCAAAGTCGTTCGCTCAAATTCCGCCAAAATCGGAAAAATGATACATATGGCTACTCAAAAAAAAACCGTTAAAAAACCGGCAAAAATTAAAAAACCGGCAGTTGCCAAAAAAATCAAGAAGACCGTAAAACCCAAGGTTAAAAAACCGGCAGTTAAAAAGCGTTCTTCGGCGAAAAAGGAGGGAATGTCGGCCAAGGTTTTCGATCCGCGCAAATTGGAGATTTTTCTGGAAAAAGGCCGGGAAAGGAATTTTGTGACATATTCGGAAATTATGTCATTTTTCCCGGATGTCGAAAAAGATATTGACGGTTTGGACGAGCTGTACCAGATGCTTGACTCGCGCGGAATCGAAGTCAAAGAGGCGCGCGAATTTTTGGAAGTGGGCACGGTTGCGGCCAAGCGGCGGCTTGAGTCAAAGATTGATCCGGTGCAAATGTATTTAAAAGAAATCGGCCAGATTCCGGCATTGACCGCGCACGACGAAAAAGACCTTGCCAAGAAGATCGAAGCGGGCGATATGGAAGCCAAAAAGCGATTGACGCAATCAAACTTGAAATTGGTGGTGTCGATTGCGCGCAAATACATCGGCCGGAGCGCGCATCTGACTTTGCTGGATTTGATCCAGGAAGGCAATTTGGGATTATTCCGCGCCGTGGAAAAATTCGACTGGCGCAAAGGTTACAAATTTTCAACCTATGCCACATGGTGGATTCGCCAAGCGATTACCAGAGCTCTTGCCGATCAGGCGCGCACCGTGCGCATTCCGGTGCATATGATTGAAACCATTTCCAAATATACTCAAGCAAAAAGAAAACTGCTGCAGTTTTTGGGTCGCGAGCCGTTGCCGGAGGAAATCGCTTCCGAACTCGGTTTGGAGGTTTCCAAGGTGCGTTATATCCAAAAAATTTCTCAAGATTCGGTGTCGCTGGAAACGCCGGTGGGCGAAGAAGGCGAAGACAGCATTTTGGCCGAGTTTATCGCCGACGATAAAGTGACATCGCCGTCGCTGGACGCGGCAAGGAGCTTATTGAAGAACCGTTTGCACGAAGTCTTGGTTGATTTGACTGCGCGCGAACAAAAGATATTGGCGTTGCGTTTCGGCCTGGAAGACGGCGTGACGCACACGCTTGAGGAAGTGGGCCAGGAATTCGGCGTCACCCGCGAGCGCATCCGCCAGATCGAAGCCAAAGCCCTGGAAAAGATTCGCAACCACGCCAGTCTGAAGAAACTTCGCGACTATTGATTTTAATTTGAAAAAACGCGAGCCAACCTTGCGTTTTTCATATACCGCTCGAATTTAATTATGATCTACAAAAGTATCGTGATTTCCGGGTTGGCCGGCGCGGGAAAAACGACGCTGGCAAAAAAGCTGAGCGGCATTTACGGTTGGCCGGTATATTCGGTGGGCGATTTGTGGCGCACCCGCTGGAAGGATAAGTATCCCGATAAAGATATCGCCTTTGAAGGGTTCTGGCGCACGACTTCAACTCAGGAAAATTTGCAGACGGATACTGATTTCCGCGCAATTGTGGCCAAGGAAAATGTGGTGGCCGACGGCCGGTTTGCAATTCATTTGCGTGACTTATCGGCATTGCTGGTTTTTTTAACGGCCGATTTGGAAACCCGCGCCGCGCGGGTTTTGGGAATGGAAAAATACAAAGAAAAAACGCTTGACGAAATCAAACAGATTCTTCGCCAGCGCGAAGTGGATGAGATTGCTTTGGGCCGCCGGTTGTATAATTACGATTACCGCGATTCTTGCTATTATGATTTGGTGATAAACACAAAATCGCTGTCGGTGGAAAATGAAGCTGCGATCGTGGGCAGCGTGATGCCAAAAAATAATTCAAATTGATGAAATATAAAAGCATTGTCTTTTCCGGATTGCCGGGCGCGGGCAAAACTACGCTGGTCAAGAAATTAAGCCAGAATTATAATTGGCCGCTGTATTCCGTGGGGGATTTGTGGCGGTCGAAATGGGCGCAAAAATTTCCCAATAAGGAAGTGGCGTTCGAGGAATTTTGGCGCACCAGCGCCACGCGCGATTTGGAACAGGTGAATATTGATTTTGCGCAAGTGATCATCAAGGGCGATGTGGTGGGCGACAGCCGTTACGCGATTTATTTGCGCAATTTGCCGGTGCTTTTGGTGTTTTTGTCGGCGGATTTGGAAACCCGTTCGTCGCGGGCGTTCGGCTTGGAAAAATACAAAAGCAAATCGATTGAGGAAGTGAAACAAATTCTGCAACAGCGCGAAGTGGATGAAATCGCTGCCGGCCGCCGTTTGTACGGCTATGATTATCGCGACTCCTGCTATTACCATATTTCGCTGAACACAGGGATGCTTAGCCAGGAAGAAGAAATTGCGATCGTGGACAGCGTGATGAAAAAATAGCCGTTTTTGCCGCGCCCATCGCCAACCTTGATATTTTTCATCTCTTGAGCTATTATTTATTCGTTAGAAAACAAGCCAGACTGTCACGGGTGGTATTTTAGAAGCAGTATGGTAGTTATATAACTTGATAATCAAGGTTCGATGATGTTATAATCGAACTATGAGTTATACTGGAAAACCAGATTTGAGATTGGAAGCTCAACGATTGCGAGAGCAAGGCTTATCCATAAAAGAGATTCGAAAGCGATTGAATGTTTCTCTTTCGTCGATTAGTTTATGGGTGAGAGATGTAAAATTAACCGAAAAACAGCTTGAAAGTTTATATTTGAACAAGAAAACCGGGAATTTGAAGGGTAGTATTATTGCCGCAAGGAATAAGATTAAGGCGCGCGAAGAAATTACAAAAAAACTGTTAAAAGAAGGAATGAACGAAGTTGGTACTTTGTCGGAAAGAGATAGATTTATTGCAGGAGTGGCATTGTATTTTGCCGAAGGAACCAAGGGCGATAAAAATGTTTCTTTCAGTAATTCAGATGCGCTGGCAATAACATTTATGATCGGTTGGCTACGGCAATTTTGCGCCGTCCCAGAGGATAAATTCAGAGTGAATTTGTATATTCACAATAATTTGGATGAAATTGCGGCAAAGAAATTTTGGTCAAAATTGATAAATGTTCCGCTTGATCAATTTGGGAAAAGTTACATTGTTAAAAACAATAAAAACAGATTTAGAAAAGCAAAGCATATTTACGGAGTATTGAGGTTGACCGTGAGCAATGTTAATTTGCACCGCAAAATAATGGGGCAGATCAGCGGATTATTTCAATAAATTACATTAACAATAAAATATAATTTTCAGCTTTTGAGCTCCGATGTGGCGCAATGGTAGCGCGGCTCGCTGTGAATATCGCAGCCTTTGGCGGTAACGCCAGAGTGAAAATTTCGGGATAACGGTGAAGCCTAAAATCAGAATTATCTGAACAAGGTGATACCGTGGGAACCTTTTTTTAGAAGTCTTTGTAGACTTCTTGCCCTCCGTAGCTTTAGCGAAGGAGGGGGCGAAGAAGGAGCGCCGTAGAGACTAGATACCGAAACTTCCCAATGGGAAGATGATATAGTCCACGCTTCGTGGAAACACGGGGATAAGTGTAACGAGAAGGTTGTAGGTTCGAATCCTACCATCGGAGCCCAGAAGCTGAAACGGAAAACACCTTTGGACGGTGTTTTTTTGGTTTGCGCGGCCATAATGCAAAATGCTATATTTAAACTATATTTAAATATAATTTTTATGAACCGCAAAACTTCCGAGAAAAACATCCGCCAGCTGACCCGTTTGGGAAAAACATCCTTGTCGATTACCATCCCGCGGGATTTGATTATCGAATTGGGCTGGAGGGAAAATCAAAAAATGGTGGTCAAAAAGCGCGGCAAAGTCATTACGATCGAAGATTGGTCAAAATAATTTTGAAACGATTATTGTTGCAAAAACCAGAGTCGACACCGTTTTGTTCCAAAAAAAGATTTGGATGGTTAAGGTGGTCGGGGTTGTCAAGACACGGAATTTTGAGGAATCAGATGGTAAGAATTTTTTAGAAATTTTTTCGTAAATTCTGGAAATGCACTTCCGCCGGGGTTTGGTAATCCAATGATTGATGGCGGCGCAAATTGTCGTAGAAAGAAAAATATTCATTTAAACCGGTGCGGGCTTCCGCCACATCCTGGTACGAGTTTAAATAAATGTTTTCCTGTTTTACCGTACGCCACAATC
>JBARNX010000035.1:0-10553 GCA_049641805.1 Minisyncoccales bacterium | reverse complement strand
GCTTAAAGATTTCCGTAGCGAAATTTTCAGATTTCGGGGCAGAAGCGATTTTGCGTAGCAAAATATGCGAGCCGGATGAAGAATGAGGAGGCATACTTAAGCTAAGTCTGTCGACGAATGATGAATTCGGCGCAACCGAAATATGGAAATTGCAGCAGGAAATTTTTAAGCAGCAGGTCTTTTGATTGATTTTGCTTTTTCAATGTATTGACAATACTCACAATCAGGGTTGGATGCCGGCGGCTGAACGGATTCCAGGCAATCTTTTATTTTCAAAAGCGTCGGCTCAACCCAAGCGTCATTGCCGTTATGGGCAATCACGGTAACGGCGAATTCCAGTTTGGCGTCAAATGCGGCGCGGTCTTTGGCTGCGTTGGCGAAAACAAAATAGGCGATGTCGTTCACTTTGAATCCGCGCGCGCGGAAAAGCCACTGATAAAACTCGGCTTGAATTTTGTACCACTGTTTCCATTGGTCATCCAGCGTAATCTCCTTGATCGTGCTAGTGGCTTTGTAATCAACAATGTGGTATTCCCCCGCCGGATTTATCCATAAATCATCAATCGCGCCAAACATCTCAAGATTGGTCGGTTGGTGTAAAACGCGCATCCCCTTGAAATTTTCACGCCAGATTTCCAGATCATCGTGCCGCGCCGGCACCGCGTCAATGCCATAGGCGGCCATCAAGGGATGGGACACTCCTTCCGCCCGCCGGATGTCAAATTCCTTTTTAAGCAAATGATCCACGGCATTATTGAGCGAGAATCCCGGCCCGGAAGGAATTTTGATTCCCAATCTCTGTTCCAAATAGAAACACCTCGGACATTTCAAAAACATATCCACCTTGGAGCGGCTCAACGCAAACGGCGCGGCAGAATCCGGATCGTAAAGTTTCTTCTTATAACCTGTCATATTTTTTCTTTAATAGTCCATTATAACCTATTCGCGCAAAATGAATACTTCGCGCCATTGATTGCCGCGGACAAAGGTTATGTATAAATATGTTCAAAAAACCGCTAGCGATGTATAATTATCTTGAATTACAAAATGCTTTGCATTTGAATTTAAATTTAATGGTTTCGTAATCCAAAGTAATTAAAACCATAGATATATGAAAATCGGTCCGCGGCTGATAACACCGTTTTTATTGCTGGCAATAATGGCGCTGGCGGTTTTTTTTAGGTTTTACGAGCTGGATTCAACGCCGCCGGGATTGTACCCTGATATCGCGATCAACGGGAATAATGCTTTGCAGAGCTGGCAAACCGGAGATTACCAATCGTTCTATACCGACAACAACGGCCGCGAAGGTATGATTATGTGGCTGGATGCGCTTTCGATGGCATTTTTTGGCATCACGCCGCTGGCGCTGAAAATTCCCGGCGCGGTTTTTGGAGCAATCACGGTTTTTGGTATTTATTTGCTCGCCCGCGAACTGTTTGGCCGCCGCAAAAACGCCATTGCGCTGCTTTCCGCTTTTTTCCTAGCAACTTCGTTTTGGCATATTAATTTTTCGCGCATCGGATTCCGGGTAATACTGGAACCGTTTTTTTTGGTTTTTGCTTTCTATTTCCTGTTCAAGGCGTTCCGTTCCAAGAAATTTTTATGGGCGGTCGCGGCGGGCATTTTCTTTGGTCTTGGATTCTACACTTATACGGGCTATCGCCTAGCCGTTCCGTTGCTGGTGTGCGTAATGGCGCTCTGGCTCGTTGATTATTGGAAAAATAAAAATCAATTTGTTAAAATTTCCGGCGCAGCGTTGCTCGCGGCCTTTGCCGCCGCCCTTCCAATCGGCATTTATTTCTTGCATAATTTCGGCGATTTTATCGGCCGGGCCGGACAGACTTCAGTTTTCGCGTCCGCCAATCCCTTGCTTGAGCTGGGCAAATCTTTGGCGCTGCATTTGGGAATGTTCAATCTCTACGGCGATGCCAACTGGCGCCACAACCTGCCCGGCGCTCCCGAGCTTTTCTTCCCGATTGGCATCTTGTTTTTAATCGGAATTATTTTGGCCGCCGGGCGAATTATAAAATCAATCAGAGCCCGTGATTTTGGATTGGAATTCCAGTCATATTTTCTGCTTTTGCTTTGGTTTTTCTTTATGCTTTTGCCCGGGATTTTAACATCGGAAGGCATTCCGCACGCTTTGCGAACCTTGGCGGTTATTCCGTCGGTAATGATTATGGCTGCAATCGGAGGAACAGCGGTTTACGATTGGATGAAATCGCGCTGGCCGAAAATCGCGGTTATCGGAACCGCCACGCTGTTTATTGCCGCGACAACGCTAAATGGATATTGGCAGTATTTTGTCGTTTGGGCGGATAACAATAATGTCAAAAGCGCGTTTACCGATACTTTTGTCGATATCGGCCGCCTTACTTCGGAAATGTATCGCCGAGGCTGGCAAACCGTAGTCGTTGTCAATGAAAACGGCACGCCGGTTCCCTATCCCGACGGCATTCCGATGCCGGCTCAAACCGTTAAATTCATCGAAACCGGCGATTGTTGCCGGCTTGGAGGTTCTATGGGCAAATTCCGTTGCGATTCTTATTCAACCTATATTTTGCCCGGCGAGCTCGATCAAATAGCCGCAAACGATAAAACCGTTGTCGTACCGATAAAATACGATCAATTGATTTTTGACAGGCTTTCGGTTATGTTCCCTCAAGGCCAAATAAAACAAATAAACAGTATAAAATATTATGAAATTAACCAATAAGATCGCCAATATCTTTGCCGCAATTTTCCTTATGATTATGGCCGCGCTCACTTTTGGCGCCATGCGCGGCGATTCGCTGACAATGGATGAAAAAAGCCACCTTCCCGCCGGTTATTCCTATATCGCGCAACGGGATATGCGGATAAACCCCGAACACCCGCCGTTGGTCAAGGATCTGGCCGGAATCGGGCAATTTCTTTTCGTGCGCGCAATCAATTTTCCCTATGATTCCGCGGCCTGGACAACGATGGTTAACGGCCAATGGGATTTTGGCCAAGCGTTGCTGTTTGATTCGAACAATCCGGCCGATGAAATGATATTTTACGGCCGCTTGCCCATGATCGGACTATTGTTGATATTGGGATTCTATCTTTTTAAATGGACGCGCGAACTTTTCGGCAATGAGGCCGCGTTGCTGGCTTTGTTTTTGTTCATTCTTTCGCCCACTTTTCTGGCGCACGGACATTTGGTCACGACTGATGTGGCCGCGGCTCTGGGCGCGTTTGCGGCAACCTATTATTTTGTCAAAGCGTTAAAGTCGCCAAGCTGGAAAAATATTGTTATTTCGGGCGTCGCCTTGGGAATCGCCGAACTGCTGAAATTTTCGATGATTCTTTTGTTTCCAATGTTTATTTTGCTGGCCGGAATTTGTTGGCTGGCGAGAATGTTCAGTTTCAAAAAAGCTTTCCGGATTTTGTTCGTATCGTTCGCGGTTTGCTTCTTGGTCATCGGGCCGGTTTATCAATTTCATGTTTGGAATTATCCGCCCGCGCGGCAAGTGAGCGATTCGAAAGATATTTTATCGTCGCACGGATTTAAGCTCGGAACCGCGGCCATAGTCTGGGCCGCGGACAAGCCAATCCTGCGCCCCTACGCCCAGTATTTTCTGGGAGTAATGATGGTCACCCAGCGCGTTGCCGGCGGCAACACAACTTATTTTTTGGGGCAAATCTCAAAAGAAAGCTGGCGAGCGTATTTCCCGATAATGTATCTGTCCAAAGAAACCGTTCCATTCCATATTTTCACGCTGACCGCGCTGATTTACGCATTGGCAAAAATAAGAAAACCGCGATCCGGATTTAAAAATATGCTCGCGCAGAGTCGTGAAATCATTGCCGAATATCTGCCGCAAATTGCGATGTTATTGTTTGTCGCAATCTATTGGATCAGCAGTGTCGCCGGAAATTTAAACATCGGCGTGCGCCATTTAATGCCGGCGTTCCCGTTCACAATGGCTTTAGCCGCCGGCGGCGCAATCGCCTTCGCCAACCGGTTCAAGCCGGGTTACGCGATGGCAAGCGTGCTGTGCGTATGGCAAATAATTTCCGCGGCATCGACTTATCCCAGTTTTTTGCCCTATTATAACGCCTTCGCCGGCGGTTCAAACAACGGTTATAAAATCGCGGTTGATTCCAACACCGACTGGGGCCAGGATTTAAAGCGTTTAAGAACTTGGACTAAAAAAAACGGCATTGATAAAATATATATTGACTATTTCGGCGGAGCGGACCCGAAATATTATTTCGGCGATAAATATGAAAGCTGGTGGAGCAAAAGGAATTCCTTTGAAATGCCCAAGGACGGTTACTTGGCCGTATCGGCAACCTTTATGCAAGGCCAACGCGCCCGGGTTAAACCGGGCGACAACCTGACATCGAGCGAATATAACTGGCTGAATGCCTACGAACCGGCCGCCATTATCGGCCATTCGATATTTGTGTACCATATCCAATAGCCAACTTTTAATAAATGGTTTGCAAAATTAAAAAGCGCGGATTGTTTTTCCGGCGCTTTTTAATTTAAAATGTCATTTTCCATTTTGATTTTTCAATTTTCAACTTTTTGCTTGAGGTACACTCTCGTGAATCTTACATCCACATATTCAAGGTTGACTTTTTTTTCTTTAAACGATTCATCGCTGATCACCGCGGCCAATTTTGAAAGCTGGTTATCGATATCCTTCAGGGGATTAAAATAAACATACCAGCCATCCTGGGTTTGTAAATTAATCCGTTCGGGAGTTTCAATGGACGCGCTAACGGTGTTTATGCCGCTTGACGCCAGCATATCGCCTTTAATCCGCAATATGCCCGAAAGCATTTCCTTTGATACCGCTTCATCGCCGACTTTCAACGGCCGGCCGGCGGCGGCGCTGATTTCCAATAGTTCTTTTTGTTCAAAAACCTCCTCGAAAGCAATACCATTATTGTCAACCAGAAATTTTTTGCCCGAATTGTCGCCCATTATCGCCACGCCGCTCCGTTCCTCGACCGACGCGATTATTTTTGAAGGAAATTGCCGTTCAATTTTGATGTTCTGCACTTGCGGAAAACGCGCCAGCAACTCTTTTTTGGTTTGCTCCATATTGAAAAGAAGGATGCTTTTAGAATCGAGAAACGCGATTTTCTTGTTCACCTCGTCATGGATTACTTTGGCGCAATCCTGCTCGCTGACCTTCTCCGCCCCGGCAACTTCGATATCCTTGACTTCAAGCGCCGGCGAAAAACAAACCAGCCATACGCTTCCGCACAACACCGCGAAAACGCAAATCGATCTCCAAAACGAAGCTTTGGCGATCAAAGGCTTGTGCTTCTTGGCGCGATGGGGTTTTTTATAAATACGGCGGGCCATTCCTAATTTAAAATGTAAATATCAAAAATTAAAATGACAGTTTAAAATGTAAAATGTCGGTATTTTAACATTTTTAATTTTACATTGTCATTTTTCATTTTGATTTTTCAATTTTCAATTTAAAGTCCTCTTTTAAGTTTTCTCAAGCTCTCAAATATGTATACCGGCCAATACTTCCACGACAGCGGCAAGTCCATGGTTTTCACATATTCGTGAGCGCGGCCGCCAAAACCCATCTTAAACAGCGTCGGGCCGGCCCAGGGATGTTTCGGGAAGGCTTTGGGGTCGGTGTAACCCCAAAAATCATATATCGCGCATCCGCGCGCCTTGGCTTCTTTGATCGCTTCCCATTGCAGCAGATACGGAATCGAATATTTCGCGAATTTCATCCGCGATGCCGCCTGATGGTAAAAAGCGATGCCGGACCAGAACACCACCAATGATGCCGCCGCCGGTTCGCCTTTGTAGCGGCCGATAAACCATAGCGCCTGGCCGTCTTTGGCAAAAGCGTTAAATTCGCGCTCGATGTAATCTTTTTTGAAGGCTACGAATTTTTGCCGCCGGGCCAGTTCTTCATTCAACCCGCCGTAAATTTCAATTTCCTTTCCCAGCGCGCTTTTTTCGACCGAGATATCGGGATTTTTTTGCGCCTGCCGTATCAAATAGCGCGTAGTCTTGCGCATTCCTTTTAATAAATCATCCTCCGGCTGGCCAATATCCAGTTTCCATGTCGCTTCATACGCGTTTGCGTGCATCGGCGCCTCGCGCAATCCCAAATTTTTAAATATCTCCAGATTTTGTTCGTTTCTTTCCAATAACGGCGCGCAACGGATAAACGACGCGCCTTCCTTTTTCGCCCATTCTTTCAACCATAAAAACAATTCATCAAGGATTTTTTGAATTGCAACCGGATTTGTTTCAATTATGTTCGGTCCATGCTGTATTAAAATATAAGTCCCCCGCTTCGCTTTTATTTTAACCGCTAACGCCAAAGCAATCAACCTTGAGTTATCCACCGCCCCCAGCCTCAAAATTTTAAACCCCTGCCCAACCTGAAATTCGCCCCACTCCCAAGAATTCAAAAAACTTTTCCGCCCGCATTTTTCCAAAAAATTTTCCCACTCGCCTTTATTGTTGATTTCCTTGATCATTCGCGGTTTTGAATTATATATTTCACGATCATTTTCGCGTCTTTCTCGCCAATTTTAATGTGAGTGGGCAGATTGATCATCTTCCCCGCAAAGCGTTCGGCGTTCGGACAACTGCCTTTTTTATAACCCACGGTTTCCGGCAATGTATCAAACGGATCGACCGGCGTGCGGTACCAATCGCCGATCAGTAAATTTTTTTTCCATGACTTTCTTATTATTTCGGCCGCGCCGGCGTGTCGGACGGCAAAGCGCAAATAAACCGCCTTCCGGCCATTCAATCTCGGCGGCAAGACGAAACCGCTATCTTTTAATTCATTATAGTACAGTTCCGCCAATTTGCGGCGATGCGCATTAAACTCTCCTAATTTTTTGAATTGGTTCAAGGCCAAAACCGCCAAGGCATTGGGCAGGCGTTTGGGAAAATAATCCGGCGCCAAACCCCGCTTTTCTTTCCAATGGATAGCTTTCGACAAAACATTAAACCATTGAAACAATACCAGCAAATATCTGCCCAAGATTGAATATGTCGGCAAGATCAGCCAATCCATCAACACCGGATGCAACAGCTGCTGGCGAATCCAGCTGTTTGGCGGATAACCGGCTTTCTCTTGAAATGCCGCTATCTTTTGCGCCAATTCATCATCATCCGTCACGGCCATGCCGCCGTAAACGCAGGAAATCATTTTATCGCGGCCGAAAGAAAAGAACGCGGCCTTGCCAAAAGTGCCAATCTTACGCATGGCTTGTGGTGAGCCTGCCGAACCATATTCCGCGCCCAGCGAATGCGCGCAATCTTCTATGAGAATTAAATTATTTTTATCGCAAATTTCTTTGATTTCATCCATATCCGCGGGAAATCCGAAAGTGTGTTGCACCATTACCGCCCGGGATTTTTTTGTGATTTTTTTCTTTAAATCTTCAACGGATAAATTATAATTCTGGTCGCAATCCACAAACACCGGCTCCAGGCCGGCCCAGCGTATCGGATTGGCCGCCGCGTTGCATGTGAAGGCCTGCAAAAGCACCTGGGAACCCTTTGGAAGTTCCAGAGCATCCAATACCGCCATCAGCGACGAGCGCCCGCTATTAAAAGAATAAGCGTGTTTTACGCCCAGATATTTTTTGAATTCCGTTTCCAATTCGGCGATCGCAGGGCCTTCGCGCCAACACCCCGGATCGCGCTTAACCGAAATCGCCGACTTTATATCGTCGGCTTGCGCGTTGGGCGACAAAGATATCGATATCGGCCGAAGCAAATTCATAATCATTTATTTTACCGCCAAAAATAATTCCATCAAGCTTTTGGACAACCTGCCTTCGAGCAAAACCGCGTCGCTGTTTGCCAAACGGTTTCTTATCATTTTTTTTACCTCAACCGATTTTTCAAGGAACGCAATATTATTCGGTTCCATTCCCGCGCCAACGGCGGCTTTTTTGATTTCTTCGAAATGATCGCCGGTGGTAATAATTGCCAAGTCGCAAACTTGGGCGATCTTTTGGCCGATTTGGCAATGGATTTCTTTGGACGCGCTTCCAAGCTCGATCAGACAAGGCATAATTATCGCTTTCTTGCCGGAATCCAATTTCAAATAATCCAGATGCGCGATAACGCCATTAGGGTTGGCCGAATAGGTTGAATTAAAAACATTGATTTCTTTTAAAAGGGTCCGACCCTTTTGGTCTAAAAAGGGTCGGACCCTTTTAAATACAATATTAAACGGAGTAAAATCGGTTTGATTGACGATTCCCGCGACTTCGGGCAAAGCCATTCCCGCGGCGATCGCGCCCGAGACCGCCAACAATATCGGTTCGACCATAAATGCTCCGCGCGCGTTGATGTCTATGGCGATTTTTTCGTTTTTGTAATTAAGGACAAATCTCAAGCAATCAATTGCCGCCGCGATTTCCCCGGCCCAAATATCTTTTCCGGCCAAAATGATATTATCTGTTTTGATTTTTTGTTTTTCGATACTTTCCGCGACCAGCCGGCTGTTGAAATTCAAAATCGCCGTGCCGTTTTTCGGCAGCGCGTCCAAAATTTCAAATTTTCCGTCGATTATGTTTTTTTGGCCGCCAAACACAGCCAAGTGCTGTTGATTGATGCCAGTTATAATCCCGATTTTTGGCTTGACGATGCCGGCAGTTTGCGCGATTTTTCCTTTGTGTACCGCGCCGATCTCGCAAACGAAAATCTGATGTTCGGGCTTCAGATCATTGATTATGGTTTGCGCCACGCCGATTTCCGTGTTTTGGTTGGCTTGGGTTTTTAAAACTTTGAATCTTTCGGAAAGAATGGCGGCCAACAATTCCTTGGTCACGCTTTTGCCGTAACTTCCAACAATTCCGATTACTGTCAAATCCGGCCGTTTTTCAATGATCGCGGCGGCCTTTTTTAAAATTTTATTCTTTTCCCATATTGTCAACGGCTGGAGAATCAGTACAACCGCCGAAACGATCAAGGAAATCAACACATCAAATAACAATAGCCAAAACGCCCCGGCGGCAAAATCAGGCATACTCATTTCACCCAAGAAAACATTAAAAAATAGGATGGCGGCGCCAAATAACAGAATGTGGCTTGCCGCGGCCAGCAACAGCGATTTTTTCGTTATCGCGGGCTGCAACAAATTCTTTTTTGCAATATTCACCAGCGAAGCCGCCGCTTGCGCAAAAAAAATTGAAAAGATCGCGACGATTGACAGCAAGTATTCTTTTGAATCCATTAAATACAAATAACCAAAAACCAAGACGCCGACTTTGGTCAAAAACAAAGAGTTGATGAATATGCTTCTGCCTTTGGCGGTTTCAAAGTGCGCCAAAAACCGCCCCGGATGATATTCCTTGACCTGCCACAAATAAAGCCAAAACAAAATCTGCCGGTGCGCGGCCAGCATCCAAAAGAAAAACATCGCCAAATAATAGAATAAATAAGGATAGGCCCAGAGATCCATGTATTTTAAAGGTCGTTCCTCGGCGTACTCGCCGAGGTGCGACCTTGATAAACTGCATTCAAATCATTTTAGGAATTGGCTGATGGTTTTTGCCAATTCCGCGGTATGCGTGCGGTGCAGCTTATGCCCCGCGCCGGGAATAATCTCCAATCGCGAACCGGCAATCGCTTTGTTTATTTCGCGCGCATCCTCTATCGGAGTTTCGCGATCTTTATCGCCCCAAACAATCAAAGTCGGCGTTTTTATTCGTTTTGCGGCTTCAATAACATTTTCGCCGACAACATTCAAAAATGTCTGCGCCATCACGCCTTGCAATTGCGCGTAATCCCGGGTGCCGGCAATGCGATAGACAATCTTGCGCAGAACCGGATATATCCCGAACGGAATGTTCTGGAAAATTATCTTGGTCTTGGCCAGATATTTTGCCAAAATTTGGCGCGAACCCAGGCGCGGCTTGCGAATCACCGCGGCGGCGCACAAAACTAATTTGTCAACTTTATTTGGACAAATCGCGCAAAACTTGGCCGCCACCTGGCCGCCAAACGAATGCCCCATTAGAATAAACCGGTCCATCCCCAACTTGTCAGCAAAATCTTTCACCCATTCAACATAATCATCAACTGTCCAAGGTTTCTCCGGCACCGCGCTTTTCCCAAACCCGGGCATATCCGGCACAACGGCTTTATATCCAGCCTGTGCCAGCAATACCGCGGCTTCCACCCACGAATCCGACCCAACCCCCCACCCGTGCAACACCAAACCGCCGGTTTACCGTTCCCGCCGAAAAATTTACAATTTATTGATAATTGATCAATGATAATTATTCTCTCCTCCATCTTGACAAAATAGTGAATTTATGTATATAACACATTATGCGAGCAACTATAGTAGGCGGTTTAATAATGTTTGCAGGCTTTTTTTTGTTCCTTGCAAACCTTGCAAATATGGGAATAGTAGGAATATTCATGATAGGCTTTGGCGGGTTTTTGTTAGCCCGCGGGATTTTTGATTATTTCTAATATTTCTAATAAACTGGATTTGTAAGTTTCCGGTTTATGGGGCATCAGGCGCATAATCTCAATTTTGAGGTTTTCTTTTTTT
>JBARNX010000031.1:0-4811 GCA_049641805.1 Minisyncoccales bacterium | reverse complement strand
TTCCCCTTCTTCTCGTTGGCAACAATAAGCAGCTGGCTTGCCAAAATAAGCGCCACGCCCAATATCTTTTTCCAATTTAATTCCCCTCCGAACAAAAAAATCGACGCGGCTACGGTTATCACCATATAACTCTTGACGATTGCCGTGCTATAGCCCGGGTTCGGGGCATAGTTGAAACCGCGAACGCTGGCGGCATTGCCGGCATAGATGCAAATCGAAGCAAGAACCGTCAACAAAGCTAACGGCGCGTTTATTTCAAAACCCGTAACAACACCCGCCGCTAAAAAAACAAAAACCACCACAATATAAGTGGCCAAGTTAATAACCGAACATGGCACGCCGGCGCGCCAGCTTTGCTTGCCCAAAATTTGAGCCAAAACAAAAAATGCCACGCTCAACAAACTTTCAATCGCCCAACTCATATTTTTTACAATCCAACGAAACTTTTGTAGTTTTCTTTGGTGATCATTTCAACTTTGGCATCCGGATAGGTGCGGGAAAAATTTACCGGCACCTTACCCGGCCGTTGCTTCCACTTAAATTCATAGGCCGCCAATGTCCCTTGGTAGTCCTCGATTAAATCAATCTCCTGCCGCTGCAACGTACGCCAAAAATACATATTGGCATCATGATCGGCGTTATTATTATGCTTGACGCGTTCGCTGATCATGAAATTTTCCCACAACGCCCCCGCGTCCTGGCGCAAATTCAAAGGATTCAAATTATTGATTAAAGCATTTCTGATGCCATTATCGAAAAAATAAATTTTGCGATTGTTTTTGATTTCATCGCGCAAATTTCTTGAGAATGAAGGCAAACGGAAAATAATAAACGCTTTTTCAAGAATTTGAATGTAATTGGCGACAGTTATCTTGTTAATTTCAACCAAAGACGCCAATTCATTATACGAAACCTCATTACCAACCTGTAACGCCAGCGCCTGCAATAATTTTTCCACAACTTCGGAGTTTTTAATTCCTTGATATTCCAATGCGTCCTTATAAACATAGCTTTTCGCCAATTCTTGCAGCGATCCGGTCTTATTTCTGTCACTTTCAAAAACAACCCCCGGGTACATGCCAAAAATCATTTTATTTTCCAGGATGCGGCTTAATTCGATCTCCGAATAAGAATTTTTTAATTCGGACAGTGAAAATGGATATAGATAAAATTCCCTTTTGCGTCCGGTTAAGGGTTCGAATATCTGGTTGGATAAATCAAACGACGACGAACCGGTGGCAATTATTTGCATTTGCGGATAATTGTCAACCAGCAATTTTAATGTCAGGCCGATATTTTTCACCCGTTGGGCTTCATCCAAAACCACCAGCTTGTTGTCGCCCAAAAATGACCTCAATTCAGTTGAAGTTTTATCGGTTAACGATTGACAAATATCGGGCTCATCGCAATTGAAATACGCCTTTTTTATTTCTTGTTGGTTTTCCAAAATAAGTTTGGCCAAAGTGGTTTTGCCTACCTGGCGTGGCCCATAGATTACAACAATTTTACCTTTGAAAAGGGCATTTTCAATTTTTGGTTGGATATTTCGCTTAATTATCATATAATTTGGTCATTATACTGACTAAATTATATATTAATTTGGTCATTTGTCAAGCAGAAACCAATTTTTTAACCGCGGCGACAATCTGGCCGCTTTTGGGGTAATAGACTTCTTCCAGACTGCGGCTGGCTGGAGCCGGACAATCGGGAAGGGTGACTTTTTCGATCGGAGCGAGTAATTTGCCAAACATTTCGGTATACACGCGGTTCGAAATTTCCGAGGAAACGCCAAAGCTTTGCCAGGCAGCTTCAGCGATCACCAATCTTCCTGTTTTTTTCACCGATTCCAAAATCAGCGGCATGTCTAATGGCTTGATGGTGCGCGGATCGATCACTTCAACACTGATCCCCTCTTTTTCCAAAATTTCCGCGGCCTCCAAGGCTTGAGGCACCATATAAGAAATCGCCACAATGGTCGCGTCTTTTCCCTCGCGCAAAATTTTTCCCTTGCCAATGGCCACTTCATACAATTCTTCCGGCACTTCGGCTTCAGTGCCGTAAACCCAGCGATCGTCAAGAAAAACCACCGGATCCGGGTCGCGCACCGCGGCAATCAGCAAGCCTTTGGCATCGTAGGGATTTGACGGCATCACCACTTTCAATCCCGGCGCGTGCGCAAAGATTGCCTGGATCGCTTGCGAATGCTGGGCCGCCTGTTCGCCGCCGCGGTTAATAATTCCCCAAAAAACCACCGGCACATTGGAGCTGCCGCCGGCCATGTAACGCCAGTTGGCCGCGCCGTTGATGATCGCGTCCAGCGCGTAGAACATAAAATCCAAACGCGGGTAGTTCATCACCGGTTTCATGCCGCTCATTGCCGCGCCCGCGGCAACGCCGCTCATCGCGTTTTCGGAAATCGGCGTGTCAATCACCCGCGCTTCCCCGAATTCCTGGATCAAACCGTTGCAGGTGTTGCCCACATACCACGGACTCTTCACGCCCTGGCCGATCACAAACACTGATGGATCGGCTTCCATTAACTGCCGTAACGCTTCATTTATTGCCAGACCGAATTTCAATTTCCGGCCGCCAAGTTGGTTGTTAATTGAAGACATATTTTTTTAAGTCGCCAACCACCGGCCTTTCGCCGGCGCGGGCGAACTTTTGCGCGTCGGCTACTTGGATTTCGACTTCTTTTTTAATGCGAACAAGCTCTTGCGAATCAAAAATTTTTTGTTCCGCGAGATAATTTTCAAACTTCACGATCGGATCTTTCTTTTTCCAAGATTCAAACTCCTCTTTTGGCCGGATATCGGTATGCTCGCCTTGGATATTATCGTCCGGACCCACGTGGCCCCGCATCCGGTAAGTCAAAGCTTCAATAAAATACGGCCCCTTGCCGCCGCGGCAGTGATTGACCGCGACTTGCGCGGCTTCAAAAACTTTCAGAACATCATTGCCGTCAACCTGCGCGGCGCTGATGCCAAACGGTGCGGCGATTTTGTAGATCGGCACATCCGGCCGGCATTCGCTGACCGGCAAATGCGTGGAATACAAATTATTTTCGCAAACAAAAACCACGGGCAATTTTTTCAAAGCCGCGAAATTGAGCGACTCGTAAATTATACCCTCGCCCACCGCGCCGTCGCCGAAAAACGTGACCGCGATATTATTGCTTTTCTTGATCGAATTGGCCAATGCCGCGCCCGTCGCCAGCGCCACGGTTTGCGCGATGATCGGCGCCGAGCCCATAAATCCAACCTCGCGCGCCATCAAATGCATCGAACCGCCGCGACCGCGGCAACAACCGGTTTCCTTGGTATAAATTTCGGCCAGCATTTTTTTGACATCGCCGCCTTTGGCCAGATAATGGCCATGGCCCCGGTGATTGGAAAAAACCGCGTCATCGCCTTCCAACGCCGCGCAAACGCCCACGGCCACAGCTTCCTGCCCGGTATATAAATGACACGGAGTTTTCACCTCGCCGCTCAAGATCGGATCAATCAAACATTCCTCGGCAAAACGGATCAAAACCATTTTACGATACAAATTTTCCAAAAATTGTTTTTCCATTGTTTTTGAATTGCGAATGTAGAGATTAGATCTCCACGAATTCGCTTTTTGACATAATTTTAATGTCTTCTCCGGCCAAATGCCAGTCCAAGGCGCCGATATTTTCCGCGATATGCTCGGGCTTTGTGATGCCAACCAGCGCCGCGCCATTGGGATTGCGATCCAACACCCAGCGGATCGCGGTTTGCGCGGTTGTTTTGGCGTATTTTTTCCCGATATCACCCGCTCTTTTTGCCAATTCCAGATTTTGTTGGAACTTTTCCCCCTGCCAGTCGGCATACCGGCCGCGAATATCGTCTTTTTCAAATTTGGAATTCGCAGCAATCTTTCCCGACAGCAAACCTTGCGCCAGCGACCCATAAGTGACCAAAGTGATTTTTCTTTCTTCGCAAAACGGAATCAATTCGGTTTCAGTCCCGCGGTCGATCAAATTGTAAGGCGCCTGCAATGACTCGCCCCGGCCGGCGCTTTCAGCTTGTTTTATCAAATCAACCGAGAAATTGGAATAGCCGATATGCATGATCTTGCCCTGTTCTTGGCATTTAATCAATGCCGCCATAGTGTCTTCGATGGGCGTCGCGGCATCGGGCCAGTGAATTTGATACAAAGGAACACATTCTATTTTCAAACGCCGCAAACTGGCTTCCAAGGCCCGCACCGCGTATTCCGGACCGATATCTTTGAAAGTCTTTCCGTCTTGGCCGATACGCACGCCGAACTTAGTGGCAATCACGGCTTTTTTGCGATTTTCGCCAAGAGCTTGGCCCAAAATTTCTTCGGCATGGCCTTGCCCGTAAACATCGGCGGTATCAAAAAAATTGATCCCCAAATCCCAAGCCCGGCGTAATGCCGCGATGGAATCGGAATCATTGATCTTGCCCCAGCCGACCCCGCCGATCGCCCAAGTGCCCACGCCCAGACGGCTGATCTTCAAATTTGTTTTACCCAGATTAACGGATTCCATTTTTTTGCTCCCCTTTGCTTTTATTATTCAAAAAAATCACTTTCACGATCTCCCAAAATGTGAGCCAGATTATTTTGATGTCCGTGAAAAACGAACTTTCTTTGGCATATTTTATCCGCAGTTTGTTTTTTTCTGGCTCGATTTTTTCCATGTAGATTTCGTCCACATTTTCATTGCCCAATATCTGGTCCAGATTGATGAACGCGATTGAAGCGTAATCAGTCATTCCCGGCTTAACATTCAAAATAAGCTTTTCCTCGCCCTTGTACAAATC
>JBARNX010000024.1:0-23610 GCA_049641805.1 Minisyncoccales bacterium | reverse complement strand
CCTGGCTGGAACCGGAGTATTGATATAAATCGAATGGATTACTGAACATTTTTTCCAATCATCATAAGTGGAAACCAGGCCGTCGATAAGCGCGCGCGATTGGGAATCGCCGTTGCCGTCAAGATTTAGCAAACGGCGGATCTCGGCATTGAAATTGTTTTGATTGATACTGTTTGCCAAAGCATTGCTCTCATCTCCCGGACACAAAGCATTGTCGCCCAAGGAATTTTCCACATTAACGAATTCAAGGCGTGGGTTATCGGCGGCATTGGCGTTGAAAGCATCGGCAATCTTTTTATTGATCTCTTTTATTTTTTTTCGCGCGTAATTTATATCTTCTTTGCGGATGCCGCTGCACCAAACCGGAGATTTTTCTTTTTCGGGCAGAATATTGGGATAATTCAGCTGCAGAACGCGGGCATTGCCGAATGTTTCCAACAATTTGTTTTGCGCCCAGATTTCTTTGGAATAAAGCTGGCTGATCGCGTCGGCGCTTTTAACATTGAATTGGTCGAAATTTTCGCAAGTCGCCAGCTGGTCGGCCAGAAAATTGATCTCCGCCGGCGAATTGGGATATTCCTGCAACGCCCGGCGCAAAATTCCGGGAAGCACGCAAGCGTAGATCAAATCCGCGAATTTCGCATCATTGCCGCCCATGCCTATGGTAACCAGATCAACATCGGCCGCGGTTAAACCGATTTGATTCAACTGGTCCAAGGCTTGCCGGACTTGCGAGTTCGAGGCAATTTGATTTGACGCCATATCGCCCACGACCGGCGGCTGGCCGCCGTTTTCGATCTTGGCGCCGCTGCAAGTCAGATCAATCAAAACAATATTTTCATCCGGTATTTCCGGTTCAAGTTTGTTTTTGTTGATTTTGGCATAGTTCAATAATGCCCGGTGACAACTGTTCCCTCTGCCAACTATTCTTTCGTCGTCTATTTCTTTTACATAGGTATTGGTTTGCGCTCCCACCGGCTGACCGTCAACCAGCCAAGGATAATTTTTGCCGTTTTCGTAGGCGTTTAAATAATCAGCGGTATTCTCAACCGAATTCCCCGCGCCTTCGCCGGATTGGTAGGAATCGCCCAGAGCGACATATATGAATTTGTCTTCGTTGCCGACAATCTCATAATTTTCAAACGGCTCGGCCAGCGGGAAACTGTCGGTGTAGCCGCCGATCGGGCAGGCGGCGTTGGCAATGCCGTCGCCGTCCGGGTCTTCCGTTTGGCATTGCGGCTGGTAATTGCCCAGCTTGCCGCGGCGGATTATATTTTGGTACTTATAACCAAGTTCTTCTTGCGAATTCCAGTAATTAGCATATCTTTGGTAGGGATACAGCGTACCGTAAAAATCATTCAGGTAGATAACATTGCCGGCGCTTTGGCTGCTCACTCCGGCCGACGAGTTATATTCCATCGGCAGATTGATGTCGTATCCGGTATTGCCGCGGAAGATATTGCCCGTGATTTCGGAATTGCCGGAACCATAACTCACGATATATATTCCATCCAGATTGGATTCGATGATATTGCCGCCGATCTTGGCTTCCCAAGCGCCGTAGTTCAGCCGGATGCCGGCGCTGTTGGCCGCGCCGCGGATGGTAAAGCCGCTGATTTCAGCCGGACCCGCCGCCGCAATCGTCGGCGCGGCGGGATCAACGGCTTCGATAACCGTCGCGCCCGGCGCGGCATTTTCAGCTTTTAAAATAATCCTGCCCCCAAGAGCCACATTCTCGCGGTAAATTCCGGGCGCGACCAAAATCGTATCGCCATTGCTCGCCGCGTTGATCGCCGATTGGATGGTTTGGTATTGGCTATCCGGCGCGACATTGAATGTGGCGGCAAAAACCAAATCCGAAAATGGAAAAAATAAAACGCCGACCATAAAAACCAATACACGCTTTTTTAAATTAAGCATATCGGTTGTTTTTTTAATTTATGATTATAATTTTATTTCCGCGCATATTACAAACCACCGGCAAAATTATTTCATTTTATCAGCTCCAACAAAGAAGAAACTATCTCCTCGAAATTATCTCTGCGACCGTTTGAGAAATTCAATAACCCGACAAGCTTGGGTATGGACTATTGTTCCACGCACATCAAGCGATGACTGCTGCTGCAGGTATCGCCGCCGATCGCGTACGCGCCTTTTTCATCGAAACTGCTGGCCACGGCACCGTAATAATTGGCTTGCAAGTTTTTCCCTTCGCTATCGTAACAACGCGGCAAATCGGCTTCGGCCGGCACCGTACCGGCATACACCTGGCGCTTGTTGGTCGTCCAATTCTGGCAAGTATAACTGCCGCTAAACGCGCCCACCGCGCCCATCATTGATAATTGCAAGCATTTTGTTTCGGTCGAGGCGGTGCGGCGGCCAAACCATGTATCGCCCAAACGGCGGTAAAAAGTATCGCTCAATTCAACTTGGGCCAAGCTTTTTGTCAACCGGGCCTTATCCAACAATTCTTGAACCGTACCGGCGATAAAACGGTTGCACTTTCGGCCTTCCGCAAGCGCGCCGATCGGCTCGGCTTCCACGAACGCGCCCGGCTTGGTGATTCTTTCACTGGCGGACAGCGAATCGGTGCCGATGAACGCGACATAATTTCCGCTGTAACCGGCTTTTTCCGCTTCATTTTTGCACGCCAAATCAGCGCCTTCCAACCCGCCCAAATTGCCTGAAAAAGTGCCTGTGGTAATAAAAACTTTGTGGATATTCGGATAATTGTCGGGCAAAAACGGCCAACTTTGTTCAACCGCGTAATCATCGCAAGATGCGTATTTTTGTCCCAAAATTTCAATCGGGGATGTGCTGTAGGCAATCGCGTTGCCTTTACGCCAAGGATATTCAAACACCGCGATCCGGTAATCGGTGCCCGCCTCCTGGTAAATATATGAATTCCAAATGTATTTGCCCGCGGACGCCGCGATATTCTGGACGATCCACTGCGGCTTGGCGCCGTTGAAAAGCACAATTCCCACCCGGTCAACATTCTTGGCCGTCCACGCCACCGTATACGGCTCGCCGGCTTTGAATTTTTCCTGGCCCGGAACATCTTTGACCAAAATCGATTTGCCGGAAAACAAAAAACTTGCCGACAAAACAATGCCGAGCACAATCAGCGCCGCGCCGGCAATGAACACGCCTTTATATTCGCTGAAAAATATTTCTTTATCCATATTGTGATTATTTAAAAATTACAAAATTCAATCAATGAGAAAACCTTCCGATTCCTTAACATCATTGACCGCCTTTGCCGCGGGAGCTTCGGCCTGTTTTTCAGGCGCGGAAGGATAAACCCATGACGGAGCCGGAGGAAAAGTCGCCGCGGGCAAAGGTACCGCGAAAAGCCCGCGACTGTTTTTGAAATCCATCACAAGAAAACCGATGATAATAATTATCGCCGCGGCGAAAGCCACGCTGCCTCCCAAAAAAAGCGACGCGGTTATCTCTTTGCGGATGTTTATTTTCTTTTCTCTGAGCTGGTCGGCCGGATTGGCCAAAGAAGCCGCGATTCTCTTTTTTGATTTTGACGATACCAAATATCCGTATAGCACGAACGGCAACAAAAACATCGACGCATAGAGCATCGGATCAATTTTTGCCAGAGTTTCAATTATTGTCATAGATTTATTTTATCACAAAATAAATTAAAATATACCTTGATTTACGCAGTTGAATTTTCCCGCAAGGGCCCAACCCTCGCATTAGCGAGGGATAGACCTTTGCTTTGCGCGTATTTAATGCCAACTGCGCAACTCTTGATATGCAATATCCGGAGGCTAGAATTTTACGGTTTTCGCGTTATTCCAATCCGGCGCGAGAAAAACTTCGATTCCGTCATCGCCGGCCAGATACAAATATCCGGCGCGGAAAAACGCGCGGCCAACCGCCAGGCTCCCGATATTTTTTTTCAATTCGATCTTCCCGCCCGCCCGCGAGAAAACATAACCGCCGCGGGCCGCGGGCAGGAAAAATGTTTTACCGGCTTCGTCGGAAGCAAAAGCCGCGTGATTACCGTCAAAATCGGCCCAATAATCATTGACATCGAATTCCGAAATCCGATCGATTTTTGACGCTATGGTCGCATCGTATAAAGTTAATTTTATTTTACGGCTGTTTTTTGAAACTTCCAAAAGAAAACCGTCATCGAACGGATAAAGATAGGCCGGGAATCCAAAAGTTTTCAACCGGCTTGCCACTTCCGCCGCGCCGGCCGCGAATCCGACGGCGTAAACCGGATCGTTCTGGCGGCAGGTCGATAAATAGGCCGCATTAGCTGAATAGCGCAACGCGCATACGCCGGCGGCCAAATCAAGATTTTCTCCCGCCGCGGAAATTTCAAGGTTGGAGCCGAGAACATAAATGTTATTAAGTATTTTTTCAACGCCATCGGTATCAATCTTGCCTGTAACCAGCCAATTCATTTTTTTAACCGCCCCGCTCCCTGAAACAGTGGCCAAGCGCAAACTTCCGTCCCGCGCCGCCGACAAGCCGCCGGAAACCAGCCGCCCCGCGACCTGATTCTGATAGTTGAATGTGAATGAACCCATATCCGCCAGAGCGATGCCGGTCTGTTCAAAATCGCGGTAATGGTCGCGCAAATAATCGGTCAAACGGCCGGAAACTTCTCCCGCGATCCGCGTTTGTTCATCGCCGTTCAACGACCCGAACCAATTAGAAAGCAATGACCGCAGCTCAAGCTCTTTTGCCGCCAGCGATATCGCGCAACCGGGAAGCTTGGACGCCTTTTCCAATAAATAGTTAGGAAGCAAACCTTTGCATTTATCTTGCAAGAAATCGGTGAAAAAGGAAATATAATCCCCGCCCTGGCCCCAGACCGCGGCCGCCGATCCGTCGAATAAAAATACCGTGGAAGTATTTTCCCCGCCCACGAATGAAATATCACGCAAAGCCTGACCGGAGGCAACATCGACTTCAACCACGGTGAATATCGAATCCGCCATTATCGGCGATTCGGGATGAAAAATGGCGGCGCAATTTACGATTAAAGGTTTGTTTCCGACCGATAACGGCTTGATAGGGCACGGATTCGCCGCATCGATTTTAGTTCTTAACCCCAAATATAATTTTGATCCAACCATTCTCCGCGCAACCACTTTGGTCCCCTCGTTAATGCGCGCTTTCCATAAATCAACCGGCACGAAAACGCTGGACACATCAAAAGCGGATACGGAATTTTCTGAAATCACGACCAGAGAGTTATCCGCCATCAATAGATCGCCGTCTTGCGCCACCATACCGATTTGCGCCATCGCCGCCGGATCGCCAATGTCGAATATTTTTGTTTCCCCGGCCGGCAGTTCGGCGGCCTCCATAGAAACCGGCCGGTAATACTGGTTTTCCGGGGAAAAATAGATATTCTTCTCTTGGGATAAAATTATATCGCTTGCCGAATCCGCGGCAATCTTGCCAAGACTCATATACCGCAAACCGTCCGCGGCGGCAATAACTTCGTTATCGATTTTCTGATTTTTGGTTGGCGTTTTTGCCGCGGCGGTTTTCGCGCCGGCCGTCGGAACCAAAACGGAATTGTTCGCCGCGGCAAAAGCCTGCTCTTCGTATATTCCGCCGATGAACGCGCGATTGCCGTCGTCAAGATAACTCTTGAAATCATCCGGCGATAAAAAAAACTTTAAGCGCGGCTTATTATCCGCGCCGGCCGGTTTATCGTCGGAAACCGCCGTGCCGAAATTCGAATTATCGAATATTGTTATCGGCAAACTCGCGGCCCGAAAATTGGCAATCAGATAAATTCCAATTAAAAAAGCGAAGGTCGTTAAAAAACCAATCGCCAGCCGGATATCAACGGACTGCTTGTGCCATTCGCTTTTTTTTATTTTTGAGATTCGCGGAGACATCAAGTTCGAGGGATTAGAAAATTACCCTTTCTTTTATTAGACCTACTGCTTAAATATTTCCGTAGCGAAATTTTCAGATTTCGGGGCAGAAGCGATTTTGCGTAGCAAAATATGCGAGCCGGATGAAGAATGAGGAGACATACTTAAGCTAAGTCTGTCGACGAATGATGAATTCGGCGCAGCCGAAATATGGAAATTGCAGCAGGAAATCTTTAAGCAGCAGGTCTAATTAAAAAATCGCGCCTTAAGCGCGATTTTTTATGATTAAATGTTTAAATAATTTTATGATTATGAAACCCTATGGCAATTCCACATCTTCCTCGCCGTTGCCCCTTCTTTTAATAATCACGATGATTATCACGATAATAACCAATAACGCCAATCCAATAAGAATGATCGCGATCCAGCCGTTGCTCGCCGGCGCCGGCGCGACATTCGCGCAATCCGGATCCGCATCGTCGCCGCTCGCCGGACAATCCAAATCACAAATGCAATCCACGGTTGTATCGCATACCCCGTCTTTGCCGCCGTTCTTCGTTTCCGCGCATGTCACTTCCGCGGGCGGCTCGGGCTGGATATTGGTTTCGCCAAGATTTTCGCCATCAATTTCATCCGGATTCGGATTCTTGTATTCAAAATTGATCACCTCGGACCGGTCATCCGCGTTGCCTTGGGTATCGCGGCAACGCACATAATAAGCGTATGCCCCGTAGTCATCCAAATTAACCGTTGCCTGATGCAGAGAACCATCGTTAGTGGAGAATGAATCATGCATCGTTTCAAAATCCGCGTCGCTGTCCGAATACCGGCAATCCGCGGCTTTATCGGTTGTCACGATTAACGCCACATTGCTCTGATAGATCGCGCCGGTCGGCTGAAGATTGGAAATTACCGGGCCCTCCTTGACGGGCGCGACATAATTGAAACCGATCTGGCTTGAACTATTGCTCTTATTTCCGGATTTATCGTTGCAACGGATATAGTAAGTATAACGGCCGGCCGCGTCCAACGCCACGATCTTGCTGTGATTTTTGCTTCCGGCGCCATCCATCGTATTAGCCATTGAATCATAACCCGTATCGGAAATATCGTATTTGCATGTCGCCGCTTCATCGGTAACGCAAGAAATGGTGGTGCTGGCCGCGTTAACATCCCCGGCAGGCATCAAATTGGAAATCTCGGGCGCGGCGGTATCTTTGGGCGCAACAACAACCGGAGCGGATACGACCGGATTTTTATTGGCGTAGCGGAAAGAAATTTTTCCCGCCACCTGGTTCACATTGCCCGCGGTATTGCGGCACCTGACATTATAAGTGTAATAACCGTAGTTCGATAAAGACGCGGTCGCGGTATGGTATTTTTGATCCGAGGTTGAAAATACCAAGGTCATTTCGTCAAAAGCCTTGTCATACCAGCTATAACGGCAATTGGCGGCTTCATTGGTTTTTACCGACAAAGTAACATAGGAATTATAAGTCGTCCCCGACGGCAACAATCCGGAAAGAACCGGCGCCGTACCACCCGGCGTGATCGTGGGACAATTCTCGCCTACGCAAGAGATACTCCCCACCGTAAATTTAACGACCGCGCTTGAACCGTTGGCATTGCCTTCAAAATCTTTACAGCGGACATAATAGGTATAAGGTCCCGCGTTAAGCGTTCCCAGCGACGCCGAATGATATAACCCGTCCGGCGTATCGAGATTATTGCCCATACTGTCATAACCACCGTCACTGGTCGAATACCGGCAACGCGCGAGATCTTCGGTGTCCAAAGTTATTTTAACGCTTGAAGATGTTACCGTACCTTGCGGATTCACATTCTTCAAAACCGGGCCGCTGTCGGCAAGAACAATCCCGAAAACCAAAATCCCCAAGGCGAGTCCCGCCAAAGACAAATACACGGCGCATTTTTTGATCGAAAGAAATTTAAACAATGGCATAATTTTGGTTATTTATGATTATTCAAAAACAGTCAATATTTTTAAAATTTGGCGGCCGGCCGCCGGACTGAACTGCGTGGCATGCGACGGATCAAGCATCACGCTATCGTTTGACGATCGGTAATTGCCCTCGCAAGTACACCCCGAATAGCACCCCGCGCCCGCCAAGTCTTTCCATTTTTCGCATTTTGGCTCATTGGAACAATTTGAAGAGTTTGACATATCGGTATAAGTGCAGCCATAGCTATATTCATCGTTCAAATTGAAAAAAGCATGCCCAAGCTCATGAATGGAAGCCGTCGGCGCTTGAGCCGAAACAAACCCTATCCCCGCGCCCGCCAAAGAAATACCGTGGGCCGATCCTTGGGAATTTTTTTTCAAAACCATCACCGCGTCCGGCAGGCAAGGCCGCGCGGCTTGGCGAAAAATTTCAGCATCCTTATCCATATTATCCTTCAAATCCTCGGCACAATCAAGACCGGAAATTTCTACCGCGCGAAAATTGAATTTATCCATGTTTTGGGCAACCGGCGCGAATTTGGAAAACTGTTCAATTTGGCGTTCGGCATCCGCTTCAAAAGAAACCTGATCGCTTCCGTAACCGCAGGGAACGAAAACCACATCGATCTTTTCCGCAAACGAACCTCCCGTTTTCAAATCTTTGCAATTGCCGGCGGCCGTTGCCGCCACGGTAAAAGCGGCGGCATTTTTTTGCTCGGAAAAATTTTCCGACGCGTCTTTCGCGAATATGTCAATTTTGTATTCGCCCGCGCCGACGCCGGCAATGTTTTGCCAGTCATATTCCCAATTGCCGTTGCCGCCATCCGCCAGAATGAACGCCGCGACGAAACGGCCGTCTCGGTCGCGCACCCGCGCTTCAACTCCGTCCATCAGCACTCCGCTCTTGATGTTTGCCGATACTTTGGCATTGAAATTTAAAACTTGTACGGCCGCGGAACTTATGGCTGGCGGTACCGTGTTAAAAGCAATTTTTTCATTAAAACTTTTATCAACCGTAAACACGATCTTTTGGGAAAACATATTCAAATTTCCCGCTTCATCCTTGCAGCGGACATAAAAAGTATATGTTCCTTCGTTTAATTGCGCCGCGAATTTCTTTTTATGGTTTTTGCCATCGGCAGTTTCCAATGTATCCCACATCAAACCATATTCAAGGTCGTAAGGTGCAACCTTGCAAACCGCTTTTTTGTCGGTTTTGACGGAAATTTCCGGCGTCTGGCTGCCGGTAATCACCGGATCGTAACCGATCACGAACGGCCCTTTATTTTGGGATTTGGCGGCGGCGCCGGCCGCGGGAACATCACCGCTTCCGGCCGACAGATTGCCGACTGCCGCGGCCGCCGAACCGGAAGATTTGGAAATTATTTTTTTAAAAAACAAACCGGCGTCTCTGAATTCAAAATAACCCGCCTGTTGGTAATCCGCCGCGGCGATCGTTTCATAAGAATCTTTAATTGAACCGGACGGCAAACGCAGCCAATTCACCGCATCGCTATAAAATATCTCGGTACTTAACGGTATCCCGTTATTCAAAAATGCGTTTACGCTGGGCGTGTATTGATTATCTCGCCGCACCGTATCAGAAGTCGTATCATTTTGTTGCGCTCCGCCGGCTGAAGAATCCGATGCTTGAGCCGTTGCTTGGAAAGAATGTCCAGGGGCGCCGGTGGTCAATGTATTCGCGTTACCGGTTTTCTTCACCGGCTGAAACTCCGATCCAATCCCGGAATTTAAGCTAAGCGGCTCGGCCGCGACTACCGGCGCATAAAGAACATTCCCCGCTTTAATCGATGCGACATCTTCTTCGGTCAAATAATAGGTTGTCGGAGCGGCATAGATCAATGATGTCTTTGTCTCACCGCCTTCAGCAACCGTCCGAACCGCCGCCGGGGAATATGTTATCGCCTGGCGCGCGGTTACGGTTGATGCGTTTATCGGCGTTCCATCCGCGTTGGCCGTTATCTTAATTTGGCCCACCGCTTGCCCAAGCGTGTTGGAACCCCAAGCATAAATCAAATCATTGGTTCTTTTGCTTGCCGGAGGAATAATTTCAACTTCACCGGTGGACTCGTCCACTACGGTTTCGCTCATTTGCGATTTTATCTCATCAATAATCTTTCGGGAATTGCCCGCCGCGGTTTGCGGATCGGATTTGATTTTAACCGTTCCGTTCGCCGAAACAACCGCGGTCGGCGATGCCGCGACAACTTTCGGAACATAAACCGTTCCCGCCGCGCCGCCGGTTTTGGTTGTTGCCGCCGCAGTCCTATTCGCGGAACCAGTCGGCAGCCAATCCGAAATCACCGATGACGCAACGGTCGCGTCTCGAGTTGAAGAATTATCCGAAACCGAAGGCGCGTCAACAACAATCGCATTGGCCGGCAAACCAGCCGCCGCCTGCGAAACACCGCCGCCGGACGCTTTTTTTCCATTATTGGTAAATGTCGCCGCGGTTGAGGAATTTAAAAGTCCGTAAGCAGGCGTCGATTCCCTCACCGGAACATATACTATGCCGCCATTCGCGTTTATCGCGTTGGCTTCCTCGGAAGAATGAGGCGCGGCCGCGGAATTCTTAACGCTGTAACCGGTTACTCCCTTTGAAACAATCTTGCCGTTTTCCAAAACATATAACGGGACCGAAAACGAACTGCCGGCCGTAACCTCCCCCCCCACATTTACCGCGACATAAATTTCTTTTCCGTCGGCGTCTTTTGCCACCGGCGCGTTCATCTTGGAACCCCAGCCGGTAGCCAAACTGGACGCACGAGTAAAAGCCGCGGTTTCCGGATTTCCGGGAATCACCACAAGCGCGCCGGTTTTGGGATCGGTTTTTGTCGTGCTAAAAGCCGAATAGATCGGCGCCATTGTCTCGATTGCCGAACTCACCGTTGATTGTTCTTTAACGGGAACTGAATTCGTGTCTATCAGCGTTTCACCCGCGGCATGATTGATAAATTCGGCAAGCTGACCGTAAGTCGGCGTTGTATTGGTGATTCCTTCTTCTTTGGCGGCCGCCATATAAGCCAGCAACGCGTCAATAAAATCCTGGTCCGCAAACGCATGTTTGACCAATGCCACTGCCGCGGCTTTGGCATTGAAACCTCCGCCTCCGCCACCGCCTCCAAAAGCATCGCCTGAATAATTGCCGCCAAAATAACTTTCCCACGCGCCCGAACTCCCGCCGCTTCCGCCTGTACCGGTATCCATAAAAAAACTGCCGCCGTCCATCCCGCCGCCGGCCGCATCCCACTTATAATAAGTCGGCACTTGGCCGCCGGTAACATTGCATTGGCCGTTTAAACAATTTATACATTTGTTGTTCTTGCAATTTTTGAACGAATAACCGGTTTTAATAAATCCCGCCGCATTGGTTTCGGCGCAATTTTCATTGGTGCAACTCCAGCAATTTCCTTTGGCGCAAATCTGAATAAAAGTATTTTCTTTTTGATCTTTCGACTGTTCGTCGCTTTCGATCCGGCAGCTTTCCGCGGCGCAAGCAATACATCTGCCGCGCGCGCAATTACGCACGACGGCGAAAAAATTGCCGGCCGCTTCATTGCCGGCCGCGCCGTTCACCGCTTGCGCCAAACTGGCGCCCGCTTTTTTAATCAAAATTTCCGCTTCCCGCTTGGGAGTGATTTTTACATCAACTATGCCAAAAATCCGGCCGTCATCCGATTTCATATCCGATCCGAACGGCTGATCGATTCTCTGCGTTATTCCGCTTTCAATTATCGCCTCTTTATTCTGCCGCGGCAACATCGAAGCGCCGCTCCGGTAATAAACCGGACTGTTTAAAATTTCGGCAACGACATAATATTTTTCGCCCTTGGAAACCGCGATTGGAGCGATTGAAGCGCAATTCCATTGTTCGTAACCGGCAATCTGGCTGCTGGCCTTGAGATTATACGCGCCGTCATATAAATTCACCGAATAAACACCCTTGAAATAACCGCAAAGTTCGGTAACATAAGCATCTTTCAACACCGAAAAACGCCAACCCGCATATTGCGATGTGTTTTCAATTCCGCCCAAATCGCCGACTTCCAGCGACTGCCAAAGGTAATCGCCGCCGGCCTGGCCGAACAAAGGTTCTTTCTCGCCTTGCGGCAAAGCCGCCCGGACTTCCAATATTCCAACCGGAAAACTGCCGACAATAATCGCGGATACCAACGCCGCGGACAATAATCTCCGGGCGAAATATTTTAATTTCAGCAATGGCCAAAATAAATTAATCATATAAAATCACTGTTTCCCCTTCTATTCTTTAACTGCCAAATAATAAAGCTTGTTAAAACAGCCAGCCCTAGAACCGCGGCAATCAATGAATAAATCAATACGCCTTGCGGACCGCGAGAACAATCATTGTCGGTTTTCTCCGAACAATCCGCATCGCAAGTACCGTCGGCGACTCCATCGCAAACGCCGTCTTTCACTCCGGAACGGCAATCTTCGGCGCAAGTCAGGCGATCCTCGCCCGCTTCGCAAACATTATCTCCGCACAAATCCGCGAATTTGACCGTATCAACGCTAAAAACCTCGTTACCCTCGGGCGAATAAACGACGATCTTCGCGCTATTGGAATAATAAGGTACGCTCAAAATAAAATCCTTTTCGGCAACCTCTCGGCAACCGCCTTCCAAGTTGCCCGCCGCTCCGGGCTGGTCGCGGCAAGTTATAACCGGAATGAGAAACCTAAAAGAATATATCGGCTGGCCGTCGGACGAAACAACATCGCAAATCCAACCGTCCTGGGGTTGGACGCGGTAGTCCGGCGCGCGAAAATTTTCCACGGTAATACCTTTCGCCGAAAGCTGGCCGTTATCATAACTCAAATTCAAATTGTAGCTTTTCCCCGTTTTGGAATCGTCAACGCCCGCCTTTATCGCCGCATCATCCGCGCAACAAGCCGGTTTTCCCGCAACACCGGCCGCGATTGTAAAAATAATTAAAAATAAAATTGCTTTAAAAATTTTCATTCCGGTTGAAGCGCGCGAACACGGCTTGGCCGAATTCGCGGACAAAACACGAATCAGCTATCGCGAAATACTGAATTGTATGATCTTGGACGCGTTATTTTTACTGCCCGCGGCATTTTTGCACCGCACATAAAAGGTATAATCGCCGTTTTCCAACTCGCATACTTTCTGGCTGAAATTGCCCGCCGAACTGCTTGAAAAAGAGTATTTCATCGAGGAATAGGCAATATCTTCCCGATCAAATTTGCATGAAGATTGCTGATCGGTTTGCGCCGATATCGTGGTACTTGAACCGTCAATCGTCCCCACCGGGCCTACCGAGCTTATTACCGGCCCGGAATTGCTTGCCGGATCATAAGAAATTTTCACATCAACCAAGCCGAAGATCATATAATCGTATTTAACGACATCGGTTTTGAATTTCTTATCGATAATCGTCTGCCTGACCCCGGCCTCAATAATGGCATTACCGGATTCGCGCGGCAACATTCCAGACTTATATTCAAAATAAATCGGATTGTTCTGCACTCGCGCGATCACATAATAACGGCTGTCCGCGTTTATCGCCAGCGGGCTGATATCAACGCATTTCCATGAGCCATTGCCGGCCACTTGGGCGCTGGCAATTTCAGCGTAGGAACCGTTATATATGGAAACTTTATTGGTGGCGCCGCTGTCAAAATAACCGCACAACTGGGTAATCCGCCCGTCTTTTTCCGGAGTAAACTGGTAACCGGCATACCAATCAACATTGCTGAATCTTTCCCGCGTGCCAGTTTCAACCGATTGCCAAAGATAGCTTGAATTGGCGTCCCCGCCGCCGGAATTGGAACGGTTCGCGTCGCTCTTGCGGTCATTGGACGAAAGATTGGCGCAGTCATCGGTCGTAGTCGCCGGGTCGGTTGATAAATTAACATTAAAATCAATTTTTAACGCTGTGCTGATACCGCCCGTGGTATTGTCTTTGCAAATCACATAAAAAGTATGTTGGCCGCTATTGATGTTGGACAAGCCCGTATTATGGTTATACCCGCCGGTGGTATTGAAAGTCGCGCCGTTGCCATAACTGAAACCGCCCTCCTCGGCATATTGGCAAACCGCCGGCTGGTTGGTAATTACCGACAAAACCGGATTGGAACTGGTTTGAATCGCGTTGGTAGTATTGGCGACTATCGGCGGCTGGGCGGCGCCGCAAGATTGCGTGAATATGGCTGAAGAAGTATCGGTGCATCCCGAAGGCACCCGCGAAAGCATTGACCGGCTCTGGCTGCCGCTCACACACGCGCTCCAATCGCTGTAAGTGTAGGAAGTGCAAACCGTACCGTTATTTCCGGTGCAATCGTTGGTCAAATCCGCCGTCGAAGTATTTGTGCATCCCGCCGGCGATTGAGTTTTAATCGTCCGGCTCTGGCTGCCGCTCACACACGCGCTCCAATCGCTGTAAGTGTAAGAAGTGCAAGGAATAACGCACGGTTGCGTCAATTGCGCCGAAGAAGTATCGGTGCATCCCGAAGGCCCCTTGGAAAAAATGGTCCGCGATTGAGTTCCTTCCGCGCAAGACCCCCAATCATTATAAATATAAGTATTGCAAACTACCGAAGCTTTATCCGATCCGCTTCCGCTTCCCCCGCCCTCATCGCCGCCGCCAACCATAAAACCGTCAAGACAAGGGTCATAACCGGTATCCAGCGAGAATTGCGCCGCGGTATCAATTATATTCTTTCCTTTTTTATTTTTCGGATCGGAAGAATCGTAACTTGAATAAGCCCATGATTTACCGGTTAGAGGATCGGTCACGATCGTATCTCCCGATGCTCTCAAAGCCGCGATATAGGCCTCTTTATCTTTTTCCGTTGCCGTGCCGGTGTCTATTTTTGCCTGATAATTTTTGATTGCCTGAGCTTTGTTCTCATTGTTATTCGCCGCGGCAGTTGTAATTTGTTTTTGGATGTTCTGTTTATCTATTTGAGCTTGAGAGGTTTTGGCGTAGACATTAATTTTATCAAGTTCCTGTTTAAATGTAGGACTGGTGCTCGCAAATATTTTCAATTTATCCGCAGCCGAAGCATTTTGTTCTCTTAACACTGTAAGAAAATCTTCATCGCCGAATTTGGAATTGATCAGCGCCACTATCATCGCTTTTGTTTCTTCTTCACTTAATCCGGCTCCGGCCGCTGCGTCGATAAAATTCGAAAAACCGCCAAAATTAAGATCGTTGTTTTCAATCCAATCCGGCATCCAAACCAAATCCGCGGCCAAGGCCGCGCCCGCGGTTAAGGCAATCAATCCGCCCAACAACAAAGCTAAAATGCTTTTTTGATTTATCGAAAACAATGATAATGGCATAATTTTGGTTAGTGAAATAATTCTTTGCCAAGACTTGATCAAAATACAAATTTCAAACATCTAATCGCTCACTTCAAACTGAATCAAAGTCGACGCGTCATTGGTTCCGGTTGCGCCCTTGCAGCGGATATAGAAAGTGAAAGGGCCGTCGTCAAGATTGCAAACCTTTTGTTCGTGCGTCTTGTTGCCGGTCTTGGCGAAAGAGTATTTCATATCCGCGTATCCAACATCCTCGCGGCTAAATTTGCAAGTCGCTTCGATATCGGTCGCCACTGAAATCATTGTGTCGTTTTCTGAAATCGTGCCCACGGGAATGGCGGTATCAATCTCCGGCCCTTTGTTGCTTTCGGATGTGAATTTTATCTTGGCGTCAACCAACCCGAACACCATATAATCGTATTTTTTAATATCTTTGCCGAATTTTTCGCCGGCTAATTGCCGGATGCCCGATTCAACCGTGGCGCTATCGTTATCGCGCGGCAATAATCCGGATTTATATTCATAGTAAATCGGATCATCCTTCACCCGCGCGATCACATAATACCGTTTATCGGTTTTAACCGGCACCGGGCTGATACTGGCGCATTTCCAGTCGCCTGTCCCGGAAATTTGCACGCTGGCCAATTCGGCGTATGAAGCGCCGTATAAACTCACTTTGTTGGAACTGCCGTCATCGAAATAACCGCAAAGTTGGGTAACTTGGCCGTCTTTTTCGGCGGTAAACTGATACCCGGCATACCAGTCGACTTTGGTAAATTTATCGCGGGTACCGGCTTCTATCGAGCGCCACAAATAATCCGAATCCGATTCGTCTTCGTTGTCAACATTGCGGTCATTGTCATTTTGCTTATCGTTGGTTGATAAATCGGCGCAGGTCGCCGCCGATGTAACCGTAAAGATCACTTGCGCCGCCGAACCATTGGCCGCACCCGTCGCCGTGTCTTTGCAAACCACATAAAAAGTATGCGCGCCGTCGCCAAGACCGCTCAAAACCGCGCTATGGCCGGTTCCGCCATCGGTAGTAAACTGAATACCGTTGCCATAAGTGAATTCGCCGCCTTCTTTATATTGGCAAGTAGCCGCGGCGGATGTGGTCACGGAAAGCGTGGACGCGCCGGCGGACTGATTGTTGGGCGTGGTGTTGGAAATCACCGGCGCCCCATGGTTTCGATCCAATGTGGTGGCAATCGCCTGTTCCAAAGTTTTCACCGCGCCCGTGGCTTTGTCTTTGCACGCCACATAAAAAGTATATTTGCCGTCCGGCCATGCCGCCAACGGCACGGTATGCCCAAATTCGCCGTCATTGGTAAACTGGGTCGCGGAAGAATCGCCATAAGTGAAAGCGGCATCTTTTTTGTATTGGCAGGTAGCCGCCTTTTCCGTGGTTATTGATAATGTCGGATTGGCCACCATCTGGGTTGCGGGCGTAGTGTTGGCAATCTTGGGCGTGTTGGCCGGATCAAGCGCCAGATCAACTTTAAACTCAATTTTAAAATCGGCGGAACTTTGCGCGCAAGTTTCCTTGTCTTTGCAAATCACATAATAATCGTAATCTTTACTGGCCAAGCCGCTCAATTGCGCGGTATGGTTGTAATTACCGGTGGAATCGAATTTTTTACCCGAGCTGAAAGTAAAACTGCCGCCTTCTTTATATTCGCAATCCGCGGGCCGGTCGGTGCTAACCTTTAATATGGGATTGGCAATTGTGATTTTATCCGAACTCATCCCGTTCGCTACCTTAGGTGCGTTTTCAGCGTTCTTGGAGAGATCGACCGTAAATGATGTCTGGCCCGAACCGATCGCACCGGATGTCGCGTTTGATGAAGCCTTGCTGTTCTTGCAAAGCACGACTATCGTATGATTATATTTGCAGTCGCTGGCGGTTCCTTCGGTCAAATTACCCAGCGTAACCGTGTGGGTCGTGCCGCCCGATCCGCTCATCGCCATGCCGTTGCCGGAAAAATTGGAAGCCGAGAACGATCCGTTCTTGCTGTCCATATATTTGCAGGTCGCGCCGATATCCGTGGTCACATTCAACTCCGCGGTCTTGGTCGAAATCGTATCTTTGGGGCTGTTCACCGTTACTTTGGGCGCGGTACTGTCCTGTTTTTTTTGTTCCTCTTCATTGGCCTTGTCCTCGGTTGTGCTGGCTTGATTATCTTCTTCGGCCTGCTTGAATTTATTGTCATCCGCGGTGGGAAACGCACAACTGGCGGTATCTTCGGAAGTTTTTTTGCCGTCGGTGCAGGAAATCTTGAAATTCAATCTGCTCGGATTATCTCCTTTTGATCCGTCCGAACTCGAGGAACTTGATTGCGGTTTGGCGCACGCGTACCAGCTTGATCCTCCCGATTGCGTAGCGGTTACCGAAGTATTGTCAAAATCGTTGGTCACTTTGCAACTGATGCCCGAACATTCTCCTTCGGTATCGACCGTAAACGGCACATATACTCCGTAGCTTGATCCGGTTTTGCATTTCGAACTGCTGGCGCTGGGAGTCCCCGCGTCAACGCTGAAATTGCACTCGCCGGTTCCACCGCCTTTCTTCCGACAAACGCCTTTCTTGCCGCCGACGGTATAATCTTCATCGTTATATGCGTTGGTAAAACTTGGCGCCGAACCGCTCGATGAAGACGAAATCTTGCATTCATAATCGCTTCCGCACGCATCGCATTCTTCATTTTTATCGCACGGAAAAGTTCCAGCCTTGCATTGCTCGGAATAATCGCCGAAACATTTACCGGTTGCCGGATTACAGCCGCCTTTTTGGGCGCAATTTTCCGATTCGGTGAATTCGCCGTTAGTGCACAAATACGATTTATCGGCGGTATCGTCCTTGCCTCCGCAACTATATTCGCCGGATAGGGTTGTTTTGTCCTTATTTTTCCCTGTCCCCGTGCAATTATTGTCTACCACATTTCCAATATATTTATAACACTTGTCCGCGCCATCCCTGGGAGAAGTGCAGTTTGTCCCGGTCTCGGGATTATTAACCGAACATAACTTGCCGCCGCCGGTGACCCAATTCCAAAGCCGGCAACCGCCGCTGTTCACGCATTGATATTCATTGGTTTTATCGCCGTTCTTCTCGCAAGAAGTAAGATTTGTGTTCGAACACGCGATCTTTTTGGCGTCTCCCTGCGCCAAATTATTTATCGCGGAAGCATTGTTTAAAACCAATGAAAAAATACCTTTCCCGATCACAATGTTCATTTGGTCGCGCAACACCTCGCTATTCGCGCAATAGCTGTTATCGGCTCTGAACTTTTCTCTTTTTTCTATTTCGTCGTTTGAACACGAACTGGTGATATGATCTTTTCCGCCCGCCACCGCGATGATCGCTTTGTCCAGTTTATCGCAAGTTTCGGTATTGCCATCGTTGCGGCAAAGCGGGTTGGAACTGTCGCAAATCTGGTTTAGACAGCCATCTCCTCCTTCAACCTCGCCGCCCTTGCAAACCATGCTGAAATTCTGCAATTTCCCGCTCTCCTCGCACACCGCCGCGCCAAAGGCCAGCGTTTTCTTCGTCGCGCCATCGGCAAAAGTGTAGGGACAATTACAAGCCAAATAATCCCACGCGCAATAAATGCAATAATTTTGCAAATTGTTATCCAGCTGGAAATAACTTTTCCCATCTTTATTATTACCGGTCAAATTATTGGCATCGCAATAACAATGCCTTTGCGTATTTGCCTGCCAGCCGCAAGTATTTCCCGCTTTGATATCGCATTCTCCGCTGCATTGGATATCCGCCGCCGAACTATCGGCCGTGCTGCTTGGACTGTCAGATGCCGCCGGATTGCCGCCGGAAACCTGATCCGAATTCTGGCCCGCGATACAGGAACCGGTGTCTGCAATTAAACGCCATCTATGATGATCGCCATCACAATACATCCTCTCGCCAGTCAATAAACCATTGGCATCGCATTCACAGCGGTACAAATCACTATAGGAATCGCTGCTTCTAGCATCCTCGCAACTTTTGCCAATCATATTATAACAACCGCTTCCCGCGCCAGATTGAGAATCTGCTACACCCGCACCGCCTGCCGCACTCGAAGACGAACCAGCAAGCTGAGAACGAGCCTCAGCCAATTCATCTTTATAAAGAACGGAAGCAATATTCGTTAAATCCGGCGTTGATTTTGCCGTATTAGAGGCTGAAGTCGAGTTGCTTGAAGCTGCCCTAACTGCCGCTTCATAATTTGATTTCGCGGTTGCTTCACTTGTCGATGGTTCACCGCAAATCATGGAATTATCAGTCTGTTTGTGACAAGTCTGCATAAGGGCCAGGCCGTCTTCTGCTCCGACTTGCCAAGTTCCCTCTTGACCAGTAGCACGGACTCCGTTAGAAAAATAAAAAATACTCAAAACCAAAATAAACGAAACGCCGAAAAGAACCAATAACCTTGCGCGCGCCGAAAAGCTGACTGCGAAATTTTTTATTTCCATATTGTTTTGGAATTTGATCCAATTAAAAATTAGAAAACAAAGTTCATTATTTTATTTTCCCAAAGATAAAACGCAATGTCAATTGTGGATAAATGCAATGATTGGATTTTATTTGACAAATATTAAAATTTGTTTTATAGGTTAACCAGCCCACTAACAAACAGGAGGAATCCGAAAATGGCGAGACCGCTATACGCGGCAACAGTTATGATATTCATTGCGATATTCATCGGTACGGCTTCCTCCGGAACCGCACCGCACGATCAAAGGCAACTGAAATCCGAAAGCGGGGAAACTATTCCCGATGCGCTCATCGATGGGATAGTCTATCCAAAATTCGCGGCGCCGTGGATCAGCGGCACCAAATACGTAGAGTATGTCCGTCCGAATGACCCGATAATCCAATGGTTCGCAAAAAGGGTTGAGCTGATTTCCGGCAAAGGTTTCTTTTTTGACAAAACCGGCAATCAGTTAAAAGTCATCTACATCAGCGACAAAGATGCATACCCCTATGCCGATTACTGGCAAGATATAGCCCTCACAGGAACCATCTTGCAGGGCGACTGCGACGATCTTGCCACTTTCGTGTGCTCATTGTTGATTGCCAAAGGCTATCCGGCAATGGTAGTCCGCGGCTACAACATAACAACCGGCCAGGGTCATATGTGGGTTGAGTTCAAAGACAATAGTAAAATGTATACCATCGATTTTGATCGATGCTTGCCCCGAACCTCAAAATATCTGGGTTACAACGAAGACTACATGTTCAACAATGTCCTCGAAAGAACCCCCTACGATCCAAATTGGTGACCATATCCGGCCACCGTTTTTTTTATTTATCGACGCCATGCCATTCTTTGGCTTTTGCCACAATCGCCTCATTGGCCGATGTGGGAATGTTGAATTGTTTGCCCAGCTTCACAACTTCGCCGTTGTAATAATCGATTTCGGACAGGTCTTTGGGGCGGTTGCGGCCTTTGGCCACAATGTTTGCCAGCAAGCCGCGCAGAGGCAAAAGCAACCATAACGGCCACAGCATCATTTGAGCCAAAAACTTGATGGGATAGCCGCAAAAATCATCAACAAACCCGTTGCCGGATTTCTTGACCGCTCGGACATATTCCCCAAGCGCCGCGATTTCTTCCTTGAAAATTTTCTTGTCGCGCAAACCTTGATCGGCGGCCACTCCCCTGATTGCGGAAACCATGCCAATCAGGTTCGTGAACAATTTGGAGTTTTCCATATTAAAAACATCCTGGCCCTTGAATTCCTGCGCCCTGATATGGCCGGCCCGCAGAATGTCCTTGAAATCAGAATTTTGGCCATCCAATATTCCAAAACCGAGCTTGACCGGGAGCTTATAATTAATGATCGCTATCCCACCTCGGCTCGCCGTAGCTCCAGCAGGAGCAAAGGCGGCCCTCGGCTCGCCGTAGCCGTTGGCAAAGGCGGCTTCTTCCATTCTTAAATCGATCCCGTTAATCAAACTTACCCGGACAATTTCCACCCTGTCCGCATCTTGTCCCAACGCTTCTCTCAACACCGTTTGCGCATCGCCAATGGCCGATAAACCATTTTGGGAAAGTATCAGCGCCGGAATTCTTTCTCTTCCCTTAAAACTGGAATAATAAAACTTCACCGCCTCGGCCACCGGATTCCTGACCGCCAGCCAGATAAAATCAGGAGGATTCAATTCGGCCGCCGCGGCAAAATCTCCGGATCGGACAATTTCGGTTTTTAAAATTTCCGGCTGGCCCTCGCCTCTCCGCGTTTTGATTTTCCCATTGTTGATCGCCTCAATTTCGCGATCCATACCCACGCCGATGATCCGCGCCGCGCCCTGCAGTTCACGGCAAAACATCGCGCCGGTTCGGCCGCCAATCCCGACAATATATATTATTTTCCCCATATGATTATCGACAAAAATCACTTTACGCTCTTCGTCTGATACCACTGCTGATCAATATAGCTTGAAACGCATGTTTTCCAATAGCGGATGTTTTTACCGTATTTTTTATCCGCGACAACATAGCCAAACGACAAAATGAAAGTCATCGCAATTACGATTCCCGCCAGCGCGGAAAAAAAATGCACCAAGTCCGACATATCATTTTTATTTGCCATAAAAATCAAAACCCCTCTGCAAAAGGGGTTTCGTTAAAAGCCAAAAAATTATTGTCCGGACGGAAATTTGAATGACATTATCGCCATTCCGATCATATCCTTTTCCTTATCCCAATTCGAAGCCAACGCCACGCCGGTGATTATGTAAACATTGTCATTTTTAACGGCGAACATTTGCATATTTTTCAAGTCAAGCCCGTTTTGCGTGAAAGAACTGTTAATCATCGTTGCCTCGGAACCATCCCCCAAGCTTACCTTGCTCTCCGTCAACATCTTGTAATTCTCTATCTTTTCCTGAAGCGTTGTTTTGGACTTAGCGATATACGCGGCCTCGTCGCTAACGCCGGCCGATGCAAAATTGTCCAGAGTAACGCTTATATTCTCATTAAAAATCGTTTTCCCGTAACTGTCTTTTTCCGAAACAGCCTTAAAAAAAGCCGCCAAGGGCCGCGAGCGTATCGTGCCTTCGCGCGCAACCCACCCGAACGGCGGTTGTATTGATGTTTCCAGTTCTTCAATTGAAGTCAAAACCGCGGTATCAACTTCCGCTTCTTCGCCGCCGGCGGGTTGATTCACCGCAGCGTCGCCGGCGCCCAAATCGGTCGTCGTCGTCCCCGCGCCCGATGGCGCCGTCTCTTCCTTTTTATCTCCAAGCGGGGAAAAGACCGCGATTCCCGCGATAATCGCCAAAACCGCCAACACGCCCGCAACCGCGAAAAGCATCTTTTGGCTCGAGCCAAACCCATTTTTATCTTGGTCGGGATCATCGAACCGGCCGTCTTCAAACCCGCCGCCGGCCGACACTTCCGAATTATCAATTCCGGCGCCAGACGCCAGAAACGCGTCGTCAATCTCCGATTGATGCCAACCCTGCTTTAAAAGAATGTTTGTTATTTTATTTTTCGGAACATTGATTTCTGTTTGTTGCTTAATATAATCAACGAGTTCTTTATTCATAAATGAATTTTTCGGGAATATTAATTATTCAACAAAAAACACTATTCCCATTAGTTTATTTTCGCAAACAAAAAAAGGCTTGTCAAATTTGAGTATCTTCCCCTATTTTCTTACTATTAAGACCGCGATTTTCTACTTTTGCAATAATTCATCGTTTTTTGCAAAATTCAAAAACTTATTCGGATCGCGAAAAAGTTTAACCGCGATAATTGCAAACAAAATAAAATTGATCATCGGCCAAATCTCTAAAACAAATAATCCGACAGGAAAAAATGGCCACCTCCAACCTAAATAAGAATCATAAACTGAATTTACCGCAAAAGAAATCCACCAAACAATAAAAAGTTTATTTTTTATTATAACAACAAGCGCCGTATTTATAGCCGGCCAAATAAAAAGAGAGAAATCTTGCAACCATTTAATAGAATAAACATCGTACATCATTGAGTCGCCATACAGCAAAAAAACCATATTCCCAAAAATTGAAAACAGCGCTAAAGAAACCAATATCCGCTTTGTTTTTTTATAAAACCAAAACGCAAAGAAAACGCACGCCACCAGCAAAAACAAAGTAACTTTGATATCTATATCCGGACCAATTGAAAAAAACATATTTTTATTCTGTTATTGTTGTATTTTCCCGCGGATACAGACAACTCTCAATAGCTCCATCCCAATTTCCCCTTATCCGTGGAAAAATTGAGCAGTTTCAAACCGCTAAATTTTTTGAGATTGAGCTTTCTGTTTTTGTATTCCAAAAGCAAAGTTTTATTGTTGCCATAGAGTGCGACGACAAACGAGCCGTCTTTGAGCTTGGCTTGCTGCAACAAAAATGACAGCGGGCCGGTTTTGGGCAGGGTTTTGGGAATTGCCGGCAATGATTGCAAGCCGGTCAATAACA
>JBARNX010000016.1:0-11028 GCA_049641805.1 Minisyncoccales bacterium | reverse complement strand
ACTGTTGTTGAACCAAAAGATCCGGAGCCGGCAACGCGCGCCGAGATTCTGCAAAAAATCGCCGAGATCAAACAATTGCTGGCACAATTAATCGCCCAACTTATCGCCGAACTGCAAAAACAATTGGTGTCGGGGCAGTGAAACCTCCATTCTCGTTTGTATGATTTAAAACAGAGTGTATAATGGGATTATTATTTGTGAATAAAACTGGAATATGGAAATCATTGAAAAATTAAAACAAGCGAATTTGAGAGGGCGCGGCGGCGCGGGGTTTCCCGCGTGGCAAAAATGGCAGATGGTAAAAGATGCGCCGGGCGAAACCAAATATGTTGTTTGCAATGTGTCCGAGGGCGAACCTGCGGTTTCAAAAGATATTTTTATTCTTGAAAACTGGCCCGAAATCGCGGTTGAAGGGATTGATCTGGCAATGGCTGCCACCGGCGCGGATAAAGGTTATTTTTATCTGCGCAAAGATTATTTTGATAAATACAAAGATAAGCTGGCGGGTATTATCGGCGGCAAGCAAATCGAAATTGTGCGCGAGCCGGGCGGTTATCTGGGCGGCGAAGAAACCGCGCTTTTGGAGTCGATTGAGGGAAAACCGTGCGAGCCGCGCATCAAGCCGCCGTTCCCGCCGCAGTCGGGACTTTTCGGATATCCTACCCTGATAAACAACTTAGAAACTTTATATTTTGCGGCCAAAATTAATCGCGGCGAATATGAAAACACCCGGTTTTATTCAATCTCGGGAGGCATTGCCGGCGAAGGCGTTTATGAATTTCCCGAGTCGTGGCCGATTCGCCGGATTTTGGAAACTACCGGAAATTCACCCCAAAATAAATTTTTTATTCAAGCGGGCGGCGGCGCCAGCGGCACGATATTGCTCGAAAATGAGCTGGATGCGCCGTTAACCGGAGCCGGCTCGATTGTGGTTTATGATTCTGCAAAAACCGATCCGCGCGAGCTTGGTTTGCGGTGGGCGGAATTTTTTATTAAAGAAAACTGCGGTAAATGCGTTCCTTGCCGCGAAGGCGTTTATCGCTTGCGCGAAATCTTTTCAGAAGATCCGCTTGACATCGCGCGGGCGCAAAGTATCGTCAAATTACTGGCCGCGGCCAGTTTCTGCCCCTTCGGCAAAGGCGTGGCCAACTCTTTCGGCAGTTTGCTGGAGAAATTAATTAGGCTATAGCTATGAATAATTTAGGCATAGATTTAAAAACGGCAAGCGGGTTATTCGAACGATTGATCTATAATTATCAAAAAATATGAAAATAACAATTGATAATCGGGAGGTGGAAGCAAAAGAAGGGCAGACAATATTGGAGGTCGCGCGGGAGAACGGGATTGAAATTCCGGCGCTGTGTTATCATCCGGATCTGTGCGTGAAGGCAAATTGCCGGATGTGCGTGGTAGAGATTGAGGGAGTGGCGGCTCCACAGGCGGCCTGTGCGACAAAGATAAAAGAGGGAACGAAAGTGGTCACGCAAAGCGAAAATTTGACGGCGTTGCGCAAAACCAATTTGGAATTGCTTTTGGGACAGCACCGGCGCAATTGCCCGCAGTGCGTCTGGCAGGGCAAATGCGCGCTGTTAAAGTATGCCGCGGAGCTGAAAGCCGATTTGAACGCTCATCCATTGCGAAACCCGGAGCCTGAAATTATCAAATTCGGGCCGATCATTCTTGACCGGTCAAAGTGCATCAATTGCCGCAATTGCGTGGATATGTGTTCGCGCCAGACCGGTTCCAAGCGCGGGAACGAAGCTGAGTGCAAATCCGACGGCTTTTTGGAATTGGAAGGGCGGGGATATGAAAGCCGGATTTCGCCTTCCGCGGATGAGAAAAAAGATTGCATTTATTGCGCCCAGTGCGTGGTGCACTGCCCGGTGGGCGCGCTGGATGTGGAAAGCGCGGTGGAGGCGGTGGACGCGCTACTGAAAGATAAAAAAGGGAAAACGCTGGTGGTGCAATTCGCGCCGTCAATCCGGGCGTCAATCGGGGAAATGTTCGGTATTCCCCACGGCCAAGTGGTGACCGGGCAATTGGTCGCGTCCTTGAAGAAATTGGGATTTGACAAGGTGTTTGACACGAATATGTCCGCGGATTTGACCACCGTGGAAGAGGCCAAGGAGTTGGTGCAAAGAGTCAAGGAAAATAAACCCTTACCAATGTTCACCTCCTGCTGTCCGGCGTGGATCCGCTATGTGGAATTTTTCCGCCCCGACTTGATTTCTCATATCACCACGGTCAAATCGCCGCAAAATATGCTGGGATCGCTGATCAAAACCCGCTGGGCGGAAAACAACAATATCAATCCCGAAGATATTGTTTCGGTGTCGGTGATGCCTTGCGCGGCGAAAAAATACGACGCGTTCAAGCCCGAAGAAAAAATCAACGGTCTGGCGCCGGCGGATTTTGTGTTGACCACTCGCGAACTGGGGCGGTTATTGCAGAAGAACCGCATTGACTTGAAAGCTATGCCCGAAGAAATTGCCGATGATCCGTTCGGCGTTTATACCGGCGCCGGCACGATTTTTGGCGCCACCGGCGGGGTAACCGAAGCGGCGGCGCGCACGGCGTACTGGCTGATCACCGGCAAGAACTTGGAACAGGCCGATCTAAAGAATTTGAGAGGCATCGCCGGATTGAAGAAAGCCGAAATTGAGATTGCGGGAATCAAATTGAAAATCGCGATTGCCAACGGGATGGAAAATGCTAAAATAATTTTGGACGATCTGGCGAAAGACTCCAAGGCCTATGATTATGTTGAAATTATGGCTTGCCCCGGAGGATGCATCGGCGGCGGCGGCCAGCCTTTGCCGGTGAACGATGAGATTCGCAAAAAGCGCGCGGCGGGATTGTATTCCGACGATTGTTCAAAAACCATCCGTTTCGCCCACGAAAGCCCGGCCGTGACCGCCGTTTATGACGATTTGCGAAACGACGAACACAAAATTCACGAAATTTTACACACGAAATACGCGCAAAAAGGAAAAAGCGGAATAACTCAAAAATAATTTTCAATTTTCAGTTATCAATTTTCATTGAATTTTCAATTTAACAATGTGCGTATTTGTATTTTTGTCCGGCACATTGAAAATCGTTGCATTTATTGAAAATGGAAAACCGTTAATTGGAAACCGAAATTATGGTTAAATTATCAACATTATCGATGCCAAAAGAAATAGTTTTAACCGCGGGGATGGTTGGGGCGGCGGTATTGGCGCCGCTGGTGCATTCGCAATTGGTAACCGGAACGATTGTCAACGCGGCTTTATTCGGTGCGGTAATGCTGGTCGGGTTTCGCGCGGCGTGCGCGGTGGCGATGGTTCCCAGTTTGATTGCTTTGGCCGCGGGAACTTTGCCGCTGGCGATGGCGCCGATGATTCCGTTCATAATGGCGTCTAATGTCGTGTTGGCGGGAGTGTTCGCATTATTGAAAAAAACAAATTATTGGATCGCGGCCGTAGTTGCCAGCGGGGCGAAATTCGGATTTTTGGTTTTGAGCGCGAATGTTATTTTGTCGGCGATGACACACGGTAAAATGACCGCGGCGCTGGCATCAATGATGGGCTGGCCGCAGTTGATTACCGCGTTGTTGGGCGCCGGATTGGCGTTTACGCTTTTTGAAAGAAAATTTTTAAAAAAAATGTAAAAATAATATGGCTTTTAACGAAAAAACCACTTTGGAAGAAGTGTTGGAACTTTCCGTTGCGGAGGATGTTCTATCGAAACATAATGTGCCGTGCTTGGGGTGCCCGATGGCAAAAATCGAAGCTTCAAGCCTAACGATTGGACAGATATGTGCGTCCTATGGTATTGATCAGGAGAAATTGCTGGCCGATCTTAATGCCGCTGCCAAAAAGTACGAGAATAAGCGAGAATAAGCAAGGTTGCAAGGTTTGATGTTTATGATATATTTAATTTGTAAAAATAATTTAACAAAAACCGTATGATAAAAGTTAAGAAAAGCGTATTGATACCGGCAGTTGGATTGATTTTGTTCGCCGCGATTGCCGCGGGAGCGTATTTTTGGATGCCGGCGCAATTCCGTCCGCTGAAAACGATGAAAGCCGATGACGCGGCCAAGAAAGCGATTGATTATGTCAACAAGAATATGCTTTCGCAAGGGATGGTTGCCACCTATAAGGATGTGAAAAGCGAGAATGGAATGTATACATTCAAGCTGACGGTTCAGGAAAAAGATTATGCCGCTTATGTCACGAAAGACGGCGCGCTTTTTTTCGCGGAAGGAATTCCCCAGGCGATTCCCTTGGATAAATCTTTGGAAAGCGAGAGCGCGAATGCAGATATCGCAAAGACCGATAAGCCGGATGTGAAAGTTTTTGTGATGAGTTATTGTCCTTACGGTTTACAGGCGCAAAAAATGTATCTGCCGGTCTACGATTTATTGAAAGACAAAGCGGCAATAGGCATATATTTCGTAAACTACGCGATGCATGGTAAAAAGGAACTTGACGAGAACTTGCGGCAGTACTGCATTCAAAAGGATCAATCAGACAAATACGCCGCTTATTTAAAATGTTTTACAATCGCGACGACTGCCGCGGACGGCACGGCCGGATACGCCAAATGCTTGACTTCGGCGGGGGTTGATCAATCCAAATTGGGCGCGTGCACGGCGGCGGTTGACAAAGAATTCAAAATTACCGCCGATTACAATGATAAGACAACATGGATCAGCGAACAATTTCCGAAATTCGCGGTTAATGATGATTTGAACACGAAATATGGAGTGCAAGGATCGCCCACGATCGTGATCAACGATACCGATGTTTCCTCATCGCTGGCGAGCAGATCGCCCGAAGCGTTTAAACAGCTTATTTGTTCGGCGTTTAATACCCAGCCGTCCGAATGCGGTACGGTGCTATCTGATGACCAGCCTTCAACCGGATTTGGCGCGGGTACGGCGGCAAACACGGGCGCGGCGGAAGGTTGCGCGACCAACTAAATATCGCTCAAGAAACATGATAAAAATCTATTCAACGCCGTTCTGCCCGTATTGTTCAACATTGAAAGACTATTTGAAAGAGAAAAAGGTTGAATTCACCGATGTCGATGTTTCGGAAAACGAGAAAGAGAGGGATGAGATGATTGAACTATCCGGCCAAATTGGCGTACCGGTGGTAAATGTGGACGGCAAGATCATTGTGGGGTTTGACAAAGGACAGATCGATGAAGTGTTGAAGTTGGGATAATACAACAAAACTGGCGCATTAATTTGCGCCAGTTTTGGCAATAACTTAAAAAACTATGGCAAAAATCGCAATCAATGGTTTGGGCAGGATTGGTCGGCATGTTTTTAAATTGATTTTGGACAAGCATCCGGATTTGGAGTTGGCGGCGGTAAACGATCCCACTGATCCCAAAGTTATCGCCCATCTTTTAAAATATGATTCCATTTATGGCCGATGGGATAAAGAGATTGAAGTTTCGGAAAAAGAAATAATTGTGCGTGGCAAAAAGAGCGATAATCGCGCGGCGGTTTTCGCGGAAACCGATCCGGCGAATTTGCCTTGGAAAAAATTGGGCGTGGATGTGGTTTTGGAATGTACCGGCCGCTTCACGAAATACGATGACGCGGCCAAGCATTTGATTGCGGGCGCCAAGAAAGCGGTGATTTCGGCACCGTCCAAGGACGGTGAAAGGGTTCCGTCATATTTATTGGGTATCAATGCCGATGATTATGATCCGGCCAAAACCGATATTATGGATATGGGTTCTTGTACCACCAACTGTCTGGCGCCAGTGGCAAAAGTTTTGAATGAAAATTTCGGCATTGTGAAAGGTTTTATGACCACGGTGCATGCCTATACCAATGACCAAAAAATTCTTGATTTGCCGCACAACGATTTGCGGCGGGCAAGAGCGGCGGGATTGAATATTATTCCTACCAGCACGGGCGCGGCTAAGACCATCGGCAAGGTGATTCCCGAGCTAAAGGGAAAATTGGATGGTATCGCGTTGCGCGTGCCAGTGCCGACCGGATCCGTAGTGGATTTGGTTTGCGAACTTGGCCGGGAAACTACTGCCGCCGAAGCAAACAGCGCTTTGGAATTGGCTTCCAAGAAAAAGCCGCTCAAAGGCATTATGTTTTGCGAAACCGCGCCGCTGGTATCCAGCGATTATATTGGCAGCGGTTATTCCTCGATCGTGGACGCGGGCTTGACAATGGCCAACGGCAATTTGGTCAAAATCGTGGCATGGTACGACAACGAATGGGGCTATTCCACCCGCCTGGCCGAATTCGCCGAATTCGTGGCCAACAAAATCTAAGAAAGCAAATTAATAATTTTGCCGTCAATCATCAAAATATACTGATTATGGAGAGCAAAATCCCTGGTTCAAAAAAAATATCCATCGCCTATGTTGCGGTTCTCTTTTTTGTGGTAGTTCTTTTTTCTTATTATGTTTTAAGAATTCCAGCGCATTATGGGCCCGAATTAATACCGGATTTAATTCCTATTGTCGCGGTTCCAGTATTGTTTGCCCTATCGATGCTGGTTTTTTTATTAGCCAAAAAAATATCAGCTTATATTTTTAAAAAGGATGCCAATGATTTTTTGATATTTGTCGTAATAAGTTTGTCGATGCTGTTGTTAGGATTATTTTCGACCGGCAGAGGCAATGTACGCTTGGCGATAATAAGCGGAAATGCGGAATTTTGTGATAAAATAGGATCTTTTGAGATTAGAAATGAATGTTTTATGTTGATGTCCGAAATTATGAAGGAAGACGGTGACAAGGCGTGTGATAAGATCGGCGAAGTTTTTTTAAAAAATAAATGCTATATCTCGATCGCAAATAAATTAAACTCCTTGCGGATATGCGAAAAAATAACAGGTTCAGAATCGGCAAAAAAGGAATGTAGAAACGGGGTTGAATTCTAAATCCAATAAAAAATTACGGTGCGTTTACAAATATCGTTGCGATTAATTCCACCCGCCTGGCCGAATTTGCCGAGTTTGTGGCAAGTAAAATATAAAAAATTTAATGCTAAATAAAGAAATTGATTTAAATAAAATAATATCTCTAAATAAAGCAAGCCTATTAACTATTTTATTCGCAGTTTTGGTTTTATGGTTTTATGTTTTAAGGGTTCCAACTTATAACGGGTTTGATACTTTTAACGATGTTTTAACGATAGCCTTAGGGGTTCCAGTTTTTCTGGGCGGCGCATTGTTATTTTTTTTGTTAATTAAGATATTATTGGATAATTTTTTTAGGAAGGAGGTCAATGGTTTTTGGGTGGCTTTGCCGATAAGCTTATGTTTGTTAGCGTGGGGATTGTTTTTTACGGACGAAGGATTGACGCGCCAAGCGATAATAAGTAAAAATGCGGTTTACTGTGAAAAAGTTAAATATGATGAATATAAAAATGAATGTTTTATGACTATGGCCGGAATTATTAAGGGCGACGGCGAAAAATTATGTGGCATGATAAGTGATAAAGGATTTTTTTTGAGAAATAATTGTTACATTAAGGCTGCAAAAAATCTAAATGATCCCCGTCTATGTGAAAAAATAGTAAAATATGAAGCGATGAAAAAAGAATGTTATTCTAAAAATATTACCGTTAAAACGGTAGGTGAAAACTCAAAACAAAACGCAAATGATAATGACGCCGCTCTTAAAGCCGATGATGCGAGAATTACCGATCAAATAAACAATGGCGAGTACTATTCAAGCAACACTAAGTCAAAGATAATTTTAAAAGACGGCTCATTTTATATAGAACCAGATATCGCCAAAACATCCTTTGGGATATATTTTTCAGTTGAAAAATATGCGATTGGCGATTTGAATAATGATGGCAATGATGACGCCGCGGTTATCCTAAAGAGTTTTAACGAGGGAGGTAGTGTTCCTGTGTATGATCTTAATATTTTAATAAATCAGGAAGAAGAACTAGTTTGGCGTGCGTCAAAATATTTTCAATATGGAACTCAAATAAAATCAATTAATATCGGCAACAGAGAAATCATTATTGATACGATTATTCCCGGTTCCAATGAGATGCCGTGCTGCCCTACCGTTGAGAAGACTTTTCGATATCAGCTAATCGATGGCAATATAACTGAATCTAATAATTTGGGAGATAATCTTTGCGATAGAAGAGATGGAATATGGAAGAATTATGAAAGCAAAGAAATCGGGGTTTCGTTTAAGTATCCGGCTGACTGTGCATTTATGGGAGACTATAGCGATTGGGGCCGGATAACATGGTTTAATTGCAAGCAATTTCATATATCAATCGCTTCAAAAAATTATCATCCGTACATCATTGATTATGCCAATAATCAACCGATTAGCCCTGATTGGACAACCCAAGAATTTATTGCCAATATGGAAGTCGAAAAAAGCGGATACGGACAAAATGAAATATTATTTATTAAAAAGTTAAGCTCAAAATCACTTTTAGTGGCAGAATATGCCTTGGTCGAAGGATCATCCTATTTAAAATTATTTGTTCTTTCTCCGCTTAATGAAAATTATCCCAATTTAAAGGTAGACATAAATTATCCTTTTGAAGAAGACAAATCGGTAAAAGAATATGTTGAATCAGCAAAGTTGCAAGGACGGGATTATTTCGTCCCGCAGGGGTTATATGATGATGTCGCTCAAAAAATATTGGCAGGCACTTATTCAGAAGAATTGGGATGTCTTATTGATGATGCGCTCCAAATTGCAGATTCATCGGAATTGATAAATAATTGAAAAGCCGGTTGACGGAAAATATTTAATTATAAAAATAACAAAAATCAATAACAATAATTTGTTAGGATTGCAAGCAATTATAAATAAATACAAAATATAAGAATAATCAAGCATAAAACTATGATCAAAAAAGGCGAATTGTATTATCCGGATGCGGCGGCGAAGAAGCGGGCTTGGTTGAAGTCAAAAGCGGTTTATGCCTTGGCCGAGAAAAATCCGGTGAAGTTTTGGGAGAATGTGGCCAAAGAATTGCTTTGGCGCAAAAAATGGACTAAAGCGTACACCGATACGCCGCCGCATATTAAGTGGTTCGCGGGCGCCAAGCTTAACATTTCGGAAAATTGTTTGGATCGAAATCTGGCGCAAAGGAAAAACAAGGTGGCGATTATTTGGGAACCGGACGATTCAACCCATCCGGCGCGGATTATCACCTATTATGATTTGTACCGCCAGGTAAACAAATTTGCCAACGCGTTAAAAAAACTTGGCATTAAGAAAGGCGACCGGGTGGGAATTTATTTGCCGATGGTCCCGGAAGTAGTGGTGGCCATGCTGGCGTGCGCGCGCATCGGTGCGATTCATTCGGTGGTGTTTTCCGCGTTTTCGGCGCAGGCGCTGCAATTGCGCTTGCAGGACGCCGGCGCCAAGGTTTTGATTACGATTGATGGTTATTATCGCCGCGGAAAAATTATTGATCTGAAAAAGCAGGCCGACGAGGCTCTGATCGGGACTGCAGTGGAAAAAGTTGTTGTGGTCAAACGCGCGGCAAATGTTGTTTCCTGGACGCAGGCGCGCGATGTTTGGTATGAGGAAATTGTGCGGACCGAATCCGACGATTGCGTTCCGGCGGTGATGGATGCCGAAGATCCGTTGTTTATTCTTTATACCAGCGGTTCCACCGGCAAACCCAAGGGCGCGCTGCATACTTGCGGCGGTTATATGGTTTCGGCATATGCCAGCGACAAATGGATTTTTGATCTGACCGATGATGACATTTTTTGGTCCACGGCCGATATTGGCTGGGTGACCGGGCATACTTATTCATGTTATGGGCCATTGTTAAATGGCGCAACTTTTATCCAATTTGAGGGTTCGCCGGATTATCCGAATCCTGATCGCTGGGCCAGCGTGATTGATAAATATGGCGTGACCGTATTTTATACCGCGCCCACGGCCATCAGAATGTTTATGAAGAACGGCACTGACATTTTGAAGCCTTACAAATTAAATACTTTGCAAGTTTTGGGTTCAGTGGGTGAACCGATCAGCGAAAAAGCGTGGAATTGGTATTACAAAGAAGCGGGCAAAACCAAATGCCCTATTTTGGATACATGGTGGCAGACTGAAACCGGCGGAATCGTGGCCACATCATTGCCCGGAATCGGGCCGTTTAAACCCGCGCATACGGGTTTGCCTTTACCCGGCATACGCATCCGGGTTTTGGATGATAGCGGTGAAACTTGCAAAAACGGACAGGAAGGCAATGTGGTTTTGGTTTCGCCGTTTGCTCCCGGATTATTGCGCGGAGTCTGGCAAAACGAACAGAAATTCATTGATACTTATTGGAGCCAGTATCCGGGCAAGAAAATTTATTTTTCCGGCGATTTGGGCTATCGCGATAAAAACGGTTTGTTGCGCGTGGTGGGCCGTAGCGATGATATGATTAAGGTGGCGGGACATCGCCTGACTACCGGTGAATTGGAAAGCGCGGCGTGCCATGAGCCGATGGTGGCCGAATGCGCGGTGGTGGGCGTGGTGGACGAGATCAAGGGCGAAGTGCCGGTGGCATTCGTGGTGCCCAAAGTCCAGGGGGAAACCGCGGGCTTGAAGGAAAAGGTGATTGCCGCGATCCGTTCCACGATTGGCCCGATTGCCACGCCGCATGAAGTTTTTGTGGTATCCGATCTTCCCAAAACCCGTTCGGGCAAAATAATGCGCCGCATTCTGCGCAAAGTTTTTACAAAAGAAGAGCTGGGTGATTTATCGACATTGGCCAATCCTGAAAGCGTGGAAAGCATTAAGCAAACCGTCAATCCCGCATAGAATTTGTATTTGGGGCCGTTTCCCCGCGAAGCTTGGCGAAGCAGGGGCGCGATCCCGATAAACTGAATTTTGCAAGTATATATCAAGCATATACTTACTTTGAATTGCGAAACAGCGAATTCTGAAATCAATTTTCAATGTAATCGTGGAAATTTGATTGCGAGCGGCGCGCGCTCATCGGCTGCCAGAATTCGCGCGGTTGCCGCCGCATTCGGTGAAAATTGACTTCCCAAAAGCTGAAGTCAAATT
>JBARNX010000014.1:0-9350 GCA_049641805.1 Minisyncoccales bacterium | reverse complement strand
TGAAATCAATTTTCAATGTAATCGTGGAAATTTGATTGCGAGCGGCGCGCGCTCATCGGCTGCCAGAATTCGCGCGGTTGCCGCCGCATTCGGTGAAAATTGACTTCCCAAAAGCTGAAGTCAAATTTCCCCAAATGCTGGTTTCGTAATTCAAAGTAAATTAAGTTCTTGCGTCGGGGTATTGATTTATGGCAATTCCAATTTTGCTTTTCTCTTTTCTTTTTCGACCAGATCGATCATTTTCTGCACCAATATAATCGGATCTTTTTCGTAAACTATCTTTTTAATGCCGCGGTATGTGCCTTTCACCAATCCGCGAATCTTATCCGCCGTGCCGCCCGAACCTTCCAATACGCCGATCGGCTTTTTACATTCAACCGCCGTGGTAAACTCGTGCAATGTTCCCATTCGGCCACAGACGATAATTATCGCGTCCGCGGATTTGGTCATAATTATATCCCGGCCGGAATAATCCGCCCCGGTATAAACCATCACATCGAAAACATCCATCGGCAAACGGTAACGCTTGATATGTTCCACTTCGGATCCCGCCGGCGAAAACCCGACATTGAACCCGCCTTCCTGTTTGCATCCTTGGGCGGAAAAATAAGGCACTCCGGTAGTCGCTCCCGAAACCAAAACGCAATGAGACCGGGCGATTTCTTTGCCGATTTCTTTTGATAACAAAATGATATTATCGCAACAATGGCTGATTTCCGCCGCGCCCGATACCGCGATTTTGTATTGCATATTGAAAATGTAAAGTTGGAGAAAGAAACTAAAAACAAATTTAACAATAATTCATTCTAACAAAGAAAATGGCGGCAAACAACTAAAAAACACCGATGCATCCGGTGCCTTTTAGTTGAGGGGAGCGATCCCTCGCAGAATCAGTCAAGCTATATAGTGCAATCTGGCAGAGACTGCGCGGCCCGCACTCAACCTCCTCCGCTGAAGAATCTTCTGCCTGTATTGGGTAAAAACCCTCATCCCCTCACTCGTTATTTACCCGATTGAAAAGCTTTTGTCAAATTCAAAAAATCCGTATTTTAATTTCAGTAAGCAATAAGCACTTTTTCGAGGGCGGCGGCAAGACCCGAAAATTCTTCTTTTGATTTTTCGATATTTTCTTTCGTTCCTTGCCGGTTGTCGGCAACAAGAATCGGATCAAGTTCGAATATAGCCACTCCAAGTTCTTGGCATTTTGCCGGTATCCGGCCGTAATCCTGAATTATCTGAAGCGGATTTTTCCAGCTTGCTTCAACCAAGCCGTTGCGGCAATGTTTTTCGGAAAGATATGTTTTAACCCGTCCCGGAATTTGTTCCATCCACGCGCGATGGTCGGCGATCGGCTGCTTGCCATAAACATTGTACGAATTGACAATATATCCGATAAACAAAGGATCGCCGGGAAGAACCATCTTCGTTTCCGTATTGCCGGACAAAGCCTTTCCCGTATTCTTCCATTGGACTTTCCACCGCTCAAAGATGATTCCGAGGTTTTCTATTTCTTGCACGCTAAACGCGTCCGGCATCATGGGAACGGCAAAATAATCCGCGCCAAGCAGTATGGTTTGATTGAGGATGCCAAGACTCGGAGATGTGTCAATAACGAATAAATCTATTTGTTCCGAAAGCCCTTTCTCCCACAGAAAACGATCAATCGCGCTTGTCTGGAAATATCCTATCGGCTATCCGGCAGCCGCTTGGCCGTATGCGGTTGGAAGAAGCCCCTCATACATCGAAAGATTGATATCCCCCTTTCAAAAGCGACAAATTGGAATCGGCTTGAACCGGCAAAAATTTAACCGCCAAATCAATGTCGCCGCCGCCCTCAATCACGCCGCGCAACACATCGTATATCGTTTTTTCGGTTTTTGAAAAAAGATTTTTGATATAATATCCTTCTCCGAGGGCAAGACGGCTCAAATTGCATTGCGGGTCAAGATCCACGAGAACCGTTTTGTATCCAAGCTTGGCAAACGCGACCGCGGCATTGAACGCAATCTTTGTTTTTCCGACTCCGCCTTTGTTGTTGGCGAAAACAAGTTTTTTGGTGCGGGTAAATTTCATGTTTTTATAATAGCACAAACCAAGCGCGTTTTTTAACATCAATTCATCAACACCAATCAAAACGAAAAGTCATATTCAAATACGATTCAAACACGATTTAAATATATACTCCCGCGCCTCCCCACCGCCACGCCAAATATAAACTCGGTTCCCAAACTCCGCACATTCAAATCAACACCCATTCTTTCCACGCCTTTGTCCGTCCGTAGCTTTAGCGAAGAAGGAAGCCCAGTTCCACGATGAAATCGCGCGGGATGGTTACGGCCAGCGAGGTTTTGCCGGTTTTGGCGAGTTTGCGGATATTTTTATCCTCAATTTTTCGGTTCATATTGAAGCCATTATTTAAATACTGATTTAAATCAGTACCTTTGATTCATTGAATTCAATTTAACTCTTTTGGAGATTTTTTCAACAAAAAAGGCCATTCGGCCTTTTTCGGATTGTGGTGCGCCCGACAGGAATCGAACCTGTAGTCTTCAGCTTCGGAGGCCAATATTTTATCCATTAAACTACGGGCGCAGTTACAAAATTTTCTACTGAAAATTTTAATTTCCAATTATCAATTTCCAAACATAAAACCACGAGCTTAATTCTGCAACTTTTTGGCCACAATGTAAAGATTGGCTTCTCTCAAGCCTGAATTTGAAACGCCGTTTCTTTCAATTTTAAAGCCCGCGGCAACCGCCAATTTTTTTAATTCTTCCAAAGAAAACGCATGGTGGTAACGCTGATATCGATTCTGCCAGGCAATGAAAAAATCGCCAAAATCAAGCGGCTCCCGTCCCGCCGCGATTTTAATTTGGGTTTTGGCGAAATTTTGAAATCTCTTCCATCGCCTCGCTTTTATCATTGAAAACGGCCTCAAATCCCAGACTGTAACGATAAAAATTCCGCCGGATTTCAAAACCCGCGAAACTTCCTTGAAAAACAATTCCCGGTTTTTTTCTGAAGGAATATGGTGCAAGACCGCGATTGATACCGCCAGATCAAATTCGTTCTCTTTGAACGGCAATTTGAGCGCGTCGGCAACCGCGAAGTTGGCTTCGGGGAAATTTTTTCGAGCGATCGCAATCAATTTTCGCGAACTGTCGATGCCGGTATATTCCGCTTCCCTTTCTTTAAAAACCGGATAGTAACGGCCGTTGCCGCAACCGATATCCAAAACCCGGCGTCCCCGCTTGGAAAAATCATCCGCCAGGGATTTCATTTCCGGCCAGACATAATTGCGCGTTTGCGAAAATGATTCCGCGAACAAATCATAATTTCCCCGCGTTTGCGTTAATAACTTGTCAGCGACAGTTTTATCCATAGGTTGCCAATTTTTTGATTTCGTATTTTTCCAGCCGCGCCACGGAAATCTGATCCACTTGATTGTCCCCTTGGCTGATAATAAGTCTAAGCCATGGCGTGTAATTGTCGGGATTTGCTTTCATATCGCGCCGCAGATCGTCAAACGCGGCCCATTTCCATTTGCCGGCTTCATCGGGATTTATTTTCGGTTCGCCGTCAAAAATGCCGTAAAGCAAATGATCGTATTCGTACTCGGTAAGATCGCCGACTTTGACCTTGTAAATGAATTCCACGCCCGCTTCTTTCAATGGCGTTGAAATCCCCATCTCCTCTTTCAAACGCCTCTTGGCCGCCATTATCAGATGCTCGCCCGGCCGCGGATGCGAACAGCAGGCGTTGCTCCACAATCCCGGACAAGTGTATTTGGAGGCGGCGCGGCGCTGCAAAAGCATTTCCCGTTTTGTATTGTAGATCAAAATTGAAAACGCCCGATGCAACAAACCCCGTTTATGGACATCCATTTTCTCCCCGGTCCCGATCGGATTGTTGTCTTCATCGACTAGCAAGATATCGTCCACCATAAATTTTAAAATTACCAATTTCCAATTTCAAAATAAATAGCCTTTTGCCAATTGTCATAAAATTATTTTGACATTTATTTGACATCGGAAACTGGAAATTTGTCATTGGATTAGTCTAGTATCTCAAATATTTTGTGCGATTCGCGCGCGCCTTTGATCAAGTGAATTTTGCCCGCGGGAACCGCAAAATACAGCGCCAGCAATTCGATCGCCCGCGCATTTGCCGCGCCGTTTTCCGGTTTATCCCGCACGCTCACCTTAAAAGCATCCGAACCAAGCTGGACAACTGCCTCCTCTTTTGAACATGGCAATGTTTTAACTTTGATCAGCATTTTATTCATCGCTCATCAACTCCCAACTCATCAACTATCAACTGGCCGCAAGCCGCTTTTATCCCCTGGCCGAAACGATAGCGTTCGGTCGTCTCCACTCCCGCCTGCATCAAAATCGTTTTGAACGCTTTCACGCGCTCGGGTGTCGACGGCATAAATTTGCCGGTGGGATTGTAGCGGATCAAATTCACAAACGCCAGCTTGAGCGACAGCCGTCCTTTGATAAGCGCGGCAAGCTCATCGGCGCATTGGTCGGAGTCGTTTACGCCGTCGATCATTATATATTCGAACATCACTCGCCGGTTGGTATTTCTGACATAACGCAAAACCGCGGTCATTATTTCATCAAGCGGATATTTGATATTCGCCGGCATAATCTTTGAACGCAAAACATCATCGGGCGCGTGCAAAGAAATCGCCAAATTCACTTGCAAGGGCTCGTCTATTATTTTTTCTATCCCTTCGACGACCCCGCATGTCGATATGGAAATATGCCGGCCGCCGATGTTCAGCCCCTTTGGGTCGTTTATCACTTTAACCGCCGCCATCACATTGTCATAATTCATAAACGGCTCCCCCATTCCCATAAAAACAACGCTGGCAACCCGTTGGTTTTCTTTTTTCAACAATCGCGCGAACAATAAAACTTGTTCGATGATTTCCATCGCGGTCAAATTACGCTTAAATCCCATTTTGCCGGTGGCGCAGAAAACGCACCCCATCGGACAGCCAACCTGCGACGACACGCAAACCGTATTACGGACCGCCCCGGCCTCTTGGCGGCCGCTATGGCGCATCAAAACCGTTTCGATCTTCAATCCGTCGGCCAGAGTTATCAACGCTTTGGCCGAATCGCCGTTCCGAGAAATAAAAATTTCCGCGCCGATATCCAATGGGCAATCGGCGGCCAATTCCTGCCGCAATTCTTTGGGTAATCCGCGGGCTTGTTCCCAATCTTCAATCAGCAACCCGAAAACCGCTTCTCTGGCTTGTTTGGCGCGATAAGCCGGTTGGTCGGCCAGAATTTCGTTTAATTTTTCCAAGTTCATCGAATTGCCGCTTATGAGGCTTTCACAAATAATCCAGCCACGCCAATGCCATTCCTTTTCGATATGTGAAAATACCGCCATGGCCCGCATAAACCGCCGCCCCTTCCGGGATAAGGTTATCCAGTCTTTTAAGCGATGCAGCCATATCATAGCTTGATCCGCCGGCCAAATCCGTCCTCCCGAATCCGTCTTCGAAAAGCGTGTCCCCCGTTATCGCAAAACCGGTGCCAAACAAACAAATCCCTTCCGGCGCGTGACCCGGAGTTTTTATAACCCGCATTCGCGATTTCCCCACATCCAGAATATCTCCCTCTTTCAAATTCGCTTTGGTTTTAATGCCGAATTTGTTTTCCAATTCGGCATTCGCGCCGATATGATCAAAGTGATTGTGGGTGTTGACGATGAATTTCACCGCCGCGCCGGTTTTGGAAATTTCGTCGGTTATCTTCTCCGCCTCATCGCCCGGATCAACAACCATCGCCTCCCCGCTATCAATCAAAAGATAACAGTTCGTCTGCAATTGTCCCACCACGATTCTTTTTATCTCCATAAAACCGTGAATTATAAAAACGCGTTGAGGCAATAATTTTTTGCGATGCCGCGCAGGCGACGGCCGAGCGAAAGCAAATTTTCAGTAGAAAATTATGCGCGTCGCAAAAAATTATTGCCGAATAAGCATTTATAATTTACATTCCAAACCCTCCCATTGACTGCATCTTTTTTGCCACCACCATCTGCACTTTTTTCATTGTATCGTTGAAGCAATCCTTGACCGCTTTTTCCTGGTCGGAAATGGAAAGCGAACCATTCAAAACCACATCTTCAACCTCCAGTTTGCCGTTCATAAAAATTTTGACGCCGTTTTTTTCGCCGTCGATCTTCTCGTTTTTGAGCGCGCTTTGTATCTCCTGCAACTTCTTGATCTGCTGTAATTTTTCAAACATAATTTTTTGTTAGTTGCTATTATTTTATATTGCCATTATAGCTAACATTATTATAAATACAAATTCATTACAACGATATCCAACAATTCGCCTCTATGCCGGAAATATTCCGGCAGAACCGCGACTTTTCGAAAACCCGTCTTTTGATAAAGAGCAACCGCCGGTTGATTGTCCGCCACCGCATCAAGCGTTATCATTTCGATTTCCGGTTTAAAATCTTTTTTTGCCATCCCGATAATCTTGCCGATTAAAAACGACCCCAATCCGATACCACGAAACCCATCGGCAATTGAAATGCCGAATAAACCGATATGCCCTTGCTTGCCATCCATCCGATCAATACTCGAAACGCCGATGATTTTCTTTTCCGTTTCAGCTACCAGAAAAATACTGTTTTGCTTTTTTATTTTTTCGATCTGGCTTTTAAGAAATGCCGCTTCTTCCTTTAAACTACATTTTTTATTCACGGATAAATAAACATCCTCTTTGATGAGGCTATTTATGTAATTAGCGAATTTTCTGGCGTTTTTCAGATCGTTTGCCGCCAGCTTCCTGACCGTTATTTCTTTGCCGCTCAGAATTATTTTTTCCATAATTTTAGTGTCAATTCCACTTTACACTAAAACCGGGTTTAGTGTAAATTCCAGTTTACACTGGAATCGCTTTTGACTTTATCGCAAAATCATATAATTTCAAGGTATGCAAACGCCATTCTCAAAAATCATCGCGCAAAAACTGATTCAAGCCAATCCGCGGACAAAAGCGGATTTAAACGCGTTCAAGCGGCAAATCTGCACGGAATTCAAAATCCCCTACCCGAACAACCTCCGGCTTTTGTCCGCGCTTTCGGAAGTTTCCGAAGGTCTAACCTTCGCCCGAAGGTTAGACCTTCGGAAAATAAAATGCTTGAAAGATTTATTGCGGGTGAGGCCGGTGCGGTCGCTGTCGGGAATCGTAAATGTCTCGGTGCTGACAAAACCCTATCCCTGCCCGGGCAACTGTCTTTACTGCCCCAACGAACCGGGATTTCCCAAGAGCTATCTTTCGGGCGAGCCGGCGGCCGAACGCGCCAAGCTGTTAAAATTCAATCCCTACATCCAGGTCAAAAAAAGGCTGGAAAATCTGGCGGCCGAAGGCCATAGCGTGGACAAAATCGAACTGCGCGTGATTGGCGGCACTTGGAGTTTTTATCCCAAGACCTATCAGGAGAAATTTATCGCGGCCTGCTTTGCCGCCGCTAATGAATTAAGCGGCAAGCCTCGCTCTGAGCGAGCGGCTGCCAACAGAATCGGCCGGCCAAAATATAAAACTCTGTCGCTTGAAACCGAACAAAAGAAGAATGAAACCGCCAAATGCCGGATCGTGGGAATTTCAATCGAAACCCGTCCGGATTACATCAACGAGAAAGAGATATTCCAATTACGCAATCTGGGAGTGACGCGCGTTGAGCTGGGTATCCAAAGCATCTACGACGATGTGCTTGAACTTAACAATCGCGGCCACAAAATCGACGCGGCTGCCAACGCAACGAAATTATTGAAAGATGCGGGATTCAAAATATCCTACCAAATAATGCTCAACCTCTACGGATCAAACCCGGAACGCGATTTGCAAATGGTTAAAACTTTGTTTTCCGATCCGCGCTTTTGCCCCGACCTGCTGAAAATTTATCCTTGCGCAGTTTTGAAGGAAGCGCCGCTTTATGAAATTTATCAACAAGGAAAATATAAACCATATTCAGACGACCAGCTGGCCCTGACTGTCAAAGAAATTAAAAAAATCGTGCCGCCTTGGGTGCGCATTGAACGGATCATCCGCGACATCCCCTCTCCGCGCATCACCAGCGGCACCAAAAGCGTCTCCAACCTGCGCCAAATGATCGCCAACGATATGGAACGCGAGGGATGGCGGTGCCAGTGCATCCGCTGCCGCGAAGTCAAGGGGGAATATGATATTGATGAAAAAATAATTTTAGTTAGGCGGAATTATGATGCTTCCGGCGGCAAGGAAATTTTTTTGAGCTTTGAAAACGAATTAAAAACCAAATTATTAAGTTTGTTGCGTTTGCGAATAACCGCGGATGGAACGAATTTGATTGTCGGAAAAAACGAAAATATCGGCCTCATTAGAGAAATCCATACCTATGGCTTGCAAACCGCGATCGGCAAAATCGCGACTTCCGCCCAGCATACCGGTTTGGGCAAAAAACTTATTTTGGAAGCCGAGCGAATTGCCAAAACCGAATTCGGCGTAAAAAAAATCGCCGCGATTTCGGGCGTGGGCGCGCGCCAATACTGGCGCAAAAACGGCTACAAATTGAAAAATACTTATATGGTAAAAAAAAATATACGGGTAAAAAAATTAAGACCCCCGCAGCTTACGACGCGCAATTTTATTTTTCCAATGCTTATCCTCAAGCCGTGCGGCTCGGGAACGAATAAGGAAATGCATCAGCTTATCGTTTTTAACAGGCAATTCCTGCCCAAACTTTGTTATTAAATATCTTTCCTCTCGCTGGAAATAGTTGCAGAGTATGTTAAACCCCGCATTTTGGGGTCTAACCCCTTCGTAGTCGAAGGGGTTAGACCCCTTCAAGAGTATTTGGATTTTAGAATCAAACTCTTTTCAAAGGGGTCGCACCCCTGCTCCGCGATGCTACGCAGGGGAACGACCCCGACCCGGTAAGGGGTTACTTGCGAGCGCGCCAGCGGCGTTCAAGACGGCGGGTTTCGGATTCGTCAAAGCCAAAGTGATGCGCGACTTCGTGCCAAACCACGATTCTGACCAATTCCTTGATCTGCCCCGGCGTTCGCGCTTCTTCTTCAATCAATGATTTAAAGATTGTAATTTTGTCGGGCAGGCGGATCGCGTCGCTTTTGCCCCATTGGTTTTCCGGGATGCCTTCATACAATCCCAGCAAATTACGCCTCGCCGGACCATCCTCGACGACAATCGCGACATTTTTCATCGCGTTTTTTATATTTTCCGGCAAACTCTCCGCGGCCTTGGCCACTAATTTTTCAAATTCATCAATTTCCATAATTTTGTGTTTGCATTTGCATTGTAGGGGCGGGCCTCGTG
>JBARNX010000004.1:0-3891 GCA_049641805.1 Minisyncoccales bacterium | reverse complement strand
GGCGGGCCCGAAATTGCCGCCGGACAAACCGACTACGCCGGAATAATGATCATCAACGGCGTGGCCGCGCCGCAAGGCGAGCAAAGCCTGCCTCTTTTGAACAGCATATTATCCAACGATTCCAGTTTCGTGCAAACCGAAGAAATTAATCTTTAATCATTAATCTTTAACCGTTAACAAAAAATGACAGATAATTTTGGATTTAGATTTAGAGATTGGAAAGTGTATGCCGACGCAAGAATGTTTCGGCGCGAGGTATATGCAATCACAAACGAATTCCCCAAAAATGAAAATTATGGATTGACCGATCAGGCACGTCGCGCCGCAGTATCAATTTTGTTGAATATTGCCGAAAGCTCCAATAAAAACACCGATAAGGACAAAAGAGTTTATATCAACCGAGCGCATTGTTCGCTGGATGAAGTAGTTGCGGCAATGGATTGCGCGTTGGATGAAAAATACATTAATGAAAGCACCCATGAAAAAATTTTAAAAAATGCCACTGATCTTGCCAAGCAATTAAACGCCTTTACCAAATATCTTAGCAGAGCGATTTCTAATCATTAACGCTTAAAGCTTGAAGATTAACGATTGCGTTTTCGCATTTCGTCAAAGATTAAAGATTAAAGATTAACGATTGCGTTTTCGCATTTCGTTAAAGATTAAAGATTAAAGATTAAAGATTAAAGATTAACGATTGCGCCAGCACCGCCAGCTAGAGTTCGGACGTTGCTTTCATGATTTTGCATTTCGTTAAAGATTAAAGATTAACGATTAACGATTGTGCAAGCAACGCCCGCACTTTATAAAAGAGTAGGCGAAACGGGCCGTCGAAGCCACGCCGCCGAAATTCAATAAAGGAGCCGCTGTGCGCGGGATAGCAACGCGCGCAGCGGAATTGCGTAGCATTTATAGCGTATTTTGTTAGCCGTTAACGCTTAAAGATTAACGATTGCGTTTTCGCATTTTGTTAAAGATTAAAGATTAAAGATTAACGATTAACGATTGCGCCAGCATGTTTGCGCAAGCCGGTCGACCGGGACTTATCCGAAATTCCGTGTCCGATATTGCGAAAGGGTTCTTGTTGAGGTGATCCTCAACAAACCTGTCGAGGATTGCTGGAATCAAGCGCCAAGACTCAATATCGGGAACAGGAAAAGTAGGGTATTTAATAGAGGTTCGCGGATTTCCAAAAAATCCGCAAAAAATAACAAAAAAAAGAATATATGAAGACATTGAAGAAATATGTAGCCTTATTGGCCTTGGCCAGCTTGGTCCTCGGACCTATGCAGGCTTTGGCTGCAACAGCAACCACTACCCTTTCTAATGGTGGCGGTACTGGTAATGGTCCGATAGTAATTGCGAAATGGGAAATGGATGGCCCTTGGGCTTCCTATCTTGGAACTGATGCTATAATGACCGGATCAGGGAACGCGGGTTCGCAAATGTTGCCGTCAGGCCAATACCAAGTTAATAAAACAGTTGCTATTTGCGGTATTGTTACGGATGCGAATGGAAGGGATTTCGTAAGCAATCTTTACGGCGATGTTTACTATCCGACCACGGTAAGCTTGGGCTCAAGCCATGTTGATCCGATTACCGGTCAAAATCGCGAAGTTAAGACCTGCGGTGAAATGGTGCGCGAATGTACGATGACTAGATTGACTGATGCGAACGCGTTCAATTTGTTCTGCACCAATATTCGCAATAATAACTCGAGCTTGCCGGTATTTGCAGCAAACTATAATTATGCGAATGTTTGTGATGATGCTAATGCGGGAGTTTTAGCGAAAAAAACTGCATATGCGTATTGCTGTGATTTCACTATGTCATACGAAGATCCTGCCGGTTCTTACAAGGTTAATGTTTGGGGTACTAATGGCGCAGGTGCCAATGGTTCGCCTTTGTCAAATCAAATGCAGTATCTTACAACAAAAGCATTTGATGTTGATTTTACCGCAATAGATTATGGAACCGTGGTGCCCAGTGTTTGGAAGCCAGTTGCTGGTGATACCACTTGGACCGCGACTCCCGGAATGAACAGCGCGACCATTAGGAATGTTAGCAGTACACCTTTGCAAATTGGCGTGTGGCAAAATGATATGGGCATTAAAGACCCTGATGGCACAACTTATGTGACATATGGTGCGGCCATTGGTAGCGGATCGGCATATACGACCTATGGGCCGAACTTAACCATGTCTACTACCGATCCGACCCATAAAGCAACTCCGATTATAAAGTATTTGAAACTTTCGGAAAAGAACGAGTTGGATTTTGAGGTCAAAGTTTCCAAGTTCCCGGAACAGTTGGCTGGTCCGTTTATCGGCACAGTGGAACTCTCGGCGACTAACATTGCTCAACTTCCCTGCCCGAATACCAATCCTACGAATTACTAATAATTCGAAGTTGTTAAGGCAAGCAAAAACCCGCGGTTTTTCCGTGGGTTTTTTGTTAATGACCTATTGACTTTTTCAATATACTATATATTATGGTAATAATAAATTTATACTAAATTATTATAATTTTTAAAATGAAAAAAACACAATTAATTGTTGCGACAGTGAGTATTTGCGCGTTTTGGTTTAGTATCCCGGCGGTTATGGAGGCGGTGGGTATTATGGCAAATCCAATTGATGTGCAGAATGCCCGTAGTGGTCAAACCTATTGGGATGAGCTTCTTTTTATGAACCCTGAAAATGATTCTGTAAGTTTTGATCTTTCGGCGGAGGGGCCAATTACCGAATGGACTACATTTTATTCAAAAGATGATCTAAAAACTCCAATTACGCGATTGATTGTTCCTGCGCGCACAAATCTTGCGGCAAAAGTTAAAATTGAAATTCCGGAAAAAACGCCCAATGATATGTATTTTGGCAAGCTTATCGGCATTACTTCAACAAGCCAAGAAGAATCCAGTAGCAAAAATTTAGTTCAAATTAGACAAAAGCTTGACCGCGACATCACCATTACCGTTACGAACAATCAGATTGTTCAGTTCACCACCATTTTTATTCCCCTTGAATACAGCATCGATAAAAACAAACCGTTTGTGGTAAAAGTAATTCACGAAAATGCTGGAAATATTGATATAGCTCCCAATGTCGAATTGCGTGTGAGTAAAGAAGGTAAAGATATCTTTAAGTCGATTTTTCCATACCCGGATGGCCTCGAGCCGATTCAACCCAATTCGCGAAAAGAAATTATCGATCAGGTAGTTTGGCAAACGAAAGGTTATGATTCAGGGGAATATGATATTTCTTTGAGTGCCTGTATTGATAACAGTGCTTGTCAAAAAGATGAATTTCCAATTAGTATTGGGTATAACAAAAATACGGGATTGCTAAGCTTAGCTTTGGCAAAAGCTTTTTCCGGAAATATGATTTATATTTGGGTTATCGGAATGGGCGCGGTTTTAATCGCCGTATTGGTTGGTTTGAAATCATTAAAAAATAAAAAACAAAAAATAAATCTTGATCAAGTCTAACAATAATTAAAAAACAAAAACGGCGTTTAAATTGCATCTGCGGCATTTTATCCCGAAAAAACCATGGCTTATTTACAATTAATTCGGAAAAACGATGTCGCAGTCATACTATTTTTCGGTTTGTGTTTTATATTTCAAATTTTTGGAGCATTGTTGTTTCTTTTTACGCCATCGGAAGTGGGGGCGGCACCATCATGCGCGGCAAACGCGGATGTTGAATTTGTCATTGATAATTCAAAAACAATGGGAGATGGTTTAGCTCAAAATAAATGTGAATGGGTTGAACTAAGAGATGTCAATGCGGTATATTCGTGGTTTAAAAATACAAAATATAATGTTTCGGAATCAGATTGCCAAGGGACAACCTTTCCGGCAACCTTCGATGAAACGATTGAAGTTTCCAG
>JBARNX010000069.1:0-4575 GCA_049641805.1 Minisyncoccales bacterium | reverse complement strand
GCGGCGGCGAACGCTGCGAAAAGATCCGCACCTACAATGTGCCGCAAGACCGCGTGACCGACCACCGCATCAAGAAAAGCTGGCACGACATTGAAGGCATCTTCAACGGCAACATAGAAACCATCTCTCAATCATTGCAAGAAGAATTGGAAAAGCAGGAATAGCGGATAAAAAAAGCTATCATCACTCTTTAAAATCTTTTCAAAACATCGCAACGCCTGAATTGAATCGAGTTATAAAAAAACGGCAAAAAGAACTCTATCCCCTTTCGCCTTAAAAATCAACGACTGAACGGCACGGCCAAATACTCAAAAACGCGGAGATATTCGCCGCGTTTTAGTCAAAATGAAAGTTTATCCTTGCCAATCTTCGATTAAAATGCCTTGGCCACGCTTTTTGACGATGACTTTCTGGTTGTCGCGCCAGCCTAGTTCCAACACCAGTTCGCGCGGTATGGTCAGCGACAACGATACTTTGCCGGCGCGAGTAAGTTTGCGGATGTTTTTTTCGGAATTTTTGCGGTCCATATTGTTTCTGAAATCATATTTGAATACGATTCGAATATGACTTTTTCTAAATTTCTACCTCCCTTCGATCGCGGCAATATCGTCCGCGTACCCTTGGGCAATCGCCACGACATTGTCGCCGTAAAAGCGATATTTGGTGTTGACGGTGCCGGCAAAATAGATCATTGCGGCTTTCCATTCGCCCGCCGTGGTTTGGCTGGTGGCGCCGTAATCGGAAACATACAAAGCCGTGGCCATAAAGGCGTCATTGATATTCCACGGATTGCCCGGACGGCCCAGAACCGTTTGCAAGCGCGACGCGTAGAGCTTCCAGGTAGACGGGATGAACTGCCCCGGGCCCATCGCGCCGCCGTAACCGAAACTCATCGGGCAGGAAACCCGGGTCGCGTGCGGATCTTTGCCGATCGCGGTGACAATCTCAATGAACGGCGCCACATCGCGCGTGGGTTTCATAACCTTGGCGGTGGCGGCTCCGGTTCTGATGTTGACGCCCGCGCCGGTCGCATCGTTGGTCATATAACACTGGCCCACATTCTTTCCCAAATTCGACTCCTGCGTCAAAATCGCCAGTAAAAATGCCGGCCGCACTCCGGTCGCCGCGCCCGCGGTTTTGGCGATTTGGTAGGCTTGCTCAAAATTCGGCGCGTCCGAATCGGCAACGCCCGCCAGCGAAAACAGCCTTTCCCTGATTCTTTGGATCACTTGCGCGGTTAATTTCTTGGCTTCGGTTGTTTGCTTCAATTCGGCATCTTTCACCAAAAGAGTTTTGTTGTACTCGGCTTTGGCCTGTTCGTGCGCCTGTTTTTGCAATTCCTTCATTTTGGTGGTTTCCTCCAAGTCGCCTTTCTCGCTTTCAAGACCAACCTTCTGGTCCTCCAGCGACTGCTTCAAGCCTTTAATGTCCTGCAAAATCCGGTTTGATTTGTCGTTTAAGTTTTCCAGATAGACCAAGTTGTTGAAGAAATCCGACAGCTTCTTTTCGGCCAGAAGCGATTGTACCAACGGCGTCTGGTCGGCTTCGTCAATGGCGCGCACGATCGTCGCCAGATACCTTTGCGAATCGCTGATTTTTTCGCTGGTCGTTTTCACCGAATCCTCGGTATCGCTGATCTGGAGCGTGATGTCCCCGATCATCGCATTGCTCTTCTTAATCTGAATCGCCAGCGAATCGGCTTTCTTCTTCAACGCCGAAATCTGGTTTTGTAAAGTTTTTTTCTCTCCGGCGGTTTTGGTAATGTCGGAATCATACTGTTTCAGCAGTGATTCGTATTTGTCTAAAAGCGACTGGCAAGTCGCCTTGTCGGTACACTCGCCGGTTTCAATCGTTGCCGCCTGCGCGAACAATTCCCGCCCGGGCGCAAACAACAACATCAATGCCAAAAAAATCGCGACTGTCGGTTTGGTATTCATTATTGATTGATATGTTAATTACTACACTTCCGTACTATCTATCTTAACGCAAACGCCCGCGATTTTGCAACCGCGGGCGCCGTAAACAATTGGAAAACTACTTCTTCGCTGTCGGAGCGGCTTCTTCTTCGGTGACTATATCCTTCTCCTTTTTCTCCACTGTGCCGACTTCCTCGACTTTCTCCTCAATCGGTTTTTCCAGTTCTTCTTCCACTTTTTGTACCGGAGCGGCCAAAGCCACGATCTCGTCGGGATTCTTGAGCAATTCCACTTTATCGCCAATGATCAAGTCTTTAACCAGAATGACATCTTCGAAAGTGGCGAGTTTGGAAATGTCAACCTTGATTTCGCGCGGCAGATCGGCCGGCAGAGCTTTCACGGTAATATCGGAAATATTTTTAACCAATGTGCCTCCCAAATCTTTGACGGCCGGTGATTCGCCTTCGAACACCAGCGGCACTTCGGCTTCGATTTCTTTGGTCAAGTCCGGCTGGTAAAGATCGGCATGGATGATATTGCCCGACACCGGATCGGTATCAATATCGTTGATCAGCACCATAAAACTGTTTTTTTCACCCTCAACCGCCAGAGATATCAGCGAGCTTTTGCCCGACTGGCGAAACATCTTCACGAATTCTTTGGTATCGATCGCGATGTTCTTATTGGCAATACCCGGGCCGTACAATACCGCCGGGATAAACCCGTTCTGGCGCAATTCTTGCGTGTCGCGGCCAAGTTCTGTCCTTGATTTTGATTTAAGCGTAAGCATATAATTTTGGTTCTTCGCAGAGATGAACTGTTTTAATGATTATTTAATGTCGAAATTATTCGAATAATAAGCGAATTCGGCGCTGAAAACCTGCCCTTGGCAATCAACGCAGATTGGTATTTTCAAGCGGTTTCGGCCGGTTTCAATTTCATCCATGACCAAACGAAACTTCCGTTCCGCGCCCGGCTCAATGCACTTCCAAACAAGATCGTGGCCGCATTCCGAATAAGGATATGCCGTCCAATTATGATCTTCGGTCTCCCTTTCGATCAAGTAAGGATAACACGACGAAAAACATATTGGCCGGTTGAAATTGTTTTTAATCGCCACTTCAAGCGAATCGCCGATTTTGTAGTCGGCTCGGTCAATGGATATCCGCACCGGCTTGACCGCCAGCTTGAAAGACAAGAAAATAATAATTCCCGTTACCAGCGCCGCCGCCGCTATTTTAATGTAAATTTTAAACATGGCTTCTAAAAAAATTGTTTGTTGCCGCATCCGCTAAGAAAAACGCGGTAACAAATTTTAAGAAAAGCCGCTATTTCTCTTGTACTTTAAACCTTTTTTCCAAATTTTTCAAGATGGGCGCCATTTCGGTGTATTCCAACTCCCCCATCCCCAGCATCGCCGGCCCAAAAAAACCCTGCCGCCGGATGTCTTCGGCTTTTCGGGAAACGCGCGATCGAACATAATCCCAATACGGCTGATCAAAGCAATCCGCAGCTTCGGTCAGCTTGCCGTTGTGAACGCTGTAGGCCGCGGCACTCACGATCGGCGGACCGTCAAAAAACGAAACCGCGGTATTCTGCTTGACCGGCATTAGCGGGCCGTGATGCGATCCGCGCATAAATCCGGCCACCAGATGTCCTATCGAATAGGGCGATAAAACTTCCCCCGATCCCGGAAAACCCTTCTGGGTTCTGACAATCATCACCGGATCGTCTTTCCCGGCGTATTTGCCGGCAATGTTGTGCAAACGAGTGGTGCTGGCGGCGACTGCGGTTTCGCCATCGGCGCGCGAAACAATCGACTCGATCGCAAACCTTTCCTGGTCGCGCAACAACACCGCGATATCATATATTTCCTCGGGGGATTTCAGTTCAATAGATTTCGTTTCATCAGAAGGCAGCAAATCAACAATGCGGAAAACATATCCCTGCCGGATTTTCGGCGAAATCACCAAGCCGGCATTGTGCATCGGATCGCAAAACGACAAATAAAGCGGCAAGTTAAACGCCCCCGGATCGGTTTTATCCGCGGCAATCATCAAGAACGGCTCGGCGGCGCGTTCTTCAAATTCCATTTCCGCGCAGGCCGGTCCCAGACCTTTGCATGTTCCGCAGAATTTGAGATTTAACAAATCCTGGCCCGCGCCGTATAATCCCTGATCCCTTGCGACTTTCATCCCCGCAATAAACGCGTCCCAGCAAAGCCGGTGCACTTTTTCATTTTCAATACCTTTGTTGTGCGTGGCCAAAATCGCGATATCGTCGCCGGTGAAACCGACGCGCCAATCAATCAAGATTCCCTTGCTTTTTGTTTTGATGTGATTTTCAACCGCCGCCAGCAAATCTTTTGACGGGCGGATATGCCCGCCGATCGCGCCCAAATCCGCCTTGATCACGCTGATATTAATTTTCATTTTATTTTGTTTTTACATCTCGCAATTTCATTATAATACAAATCGCCAAAAACAATAAACCGCGCAAAGATTGCAAGCTGTAAATAACTTTATTTTCATTTTAAATTATTTTGTTTTATAATAAATTTATAAAAGAAGAATTAACAAAATAGAAATGAAACAAACAAAATTCGCCAAAGCATTGGCGTTATCAACCGGAGTTCTGATTTTTTCATTGTCGGCAAGTT
>JBARNX010000068.1:0-6680 GCA_049641805.1 Minisyncoccales bacterium | reverse complement strand
CTCCGGTAATCAGCACCGCCTCTTTCAGTCCGGCGATTTTCTCAAAATCCGCGGCGGCGATCGCGTCCCTTTGAATCGGATTTTCCAATTTCAGAAACTGGTCCCGCTGTTCGGCGATCACCCGTTTTAATGTTTCGCGATTGATCATTGAAATATATTACATTACAAATATAATATATCACGCAATAGTTTATATTGTCAATATAATATAAACCGGCATAGCTACGCGAAGGTCTAACCTTCGCATTATTAAAACGCGGATTCTTTGTTTTTTATCCAACCTTCTGATCTCGCAAATTAGATGACTAAGAGCGAATACGCTATTATTCTACCTTAATGCCGGTTTTAATGATTTCCTCAACGATAGAAGTGTTTATTTCCTTAAAATCTTCCTCCGAGATTATATGCGGCTCAATCCTTGTATCAACATCCCAAATCGGCCGTCCAACTTCAACTATAAATCTATCAGTTTCTTTGCGTTTTGATACAATCGCCACATCAATATCGCTGGTTTCCCGTTCCTGGCCTTTCGCGAAAGAACCGAACAAATAGATGGCCGAGAAAGGTATTTGGTTTTTCCGCAATCTTTGCGCGTATTTTTTTACGATTTTTTTTGCTTCAATTGTTGACATAAATTTTTATAAATAGTTTCAATTTTATCTAAATTTTTTTGATCAATGCGAAGGTCTAAGATAGCAAAAAATCATTCTTGCCGGAATCTTTTCCGCCGGCGCGGCTTTAAAAGGGTCCGACCCTTTTAAAAAAGATTGTCGGATTATTGATTATTGATTTTTCCCATTTTTTTGGAAGGATTTTTCAGAGGGTTAGACCCTCTGAAAAAATTGATAAAATCTTTTAAATGGCTGTTATAAATTGCCCTTTATCTGTAGATATCGTGGTTGCCGATGGAATCAAAGAAAATATCATCCTTGCTGTCGCCGTAATAAAAAATAATGCGATATTCAAAGTTAACCGAAAACGCCCAATAACCGGACAATCGGCCACCGAGTTTATGGACGCGCAAACGGGCGTCTTGAGGATTGTTCCTGAATATTTCTTCGGCAAGTTCGGCGTCATCTTTTATGTCGCCGGGCAATCTTCTGTAAAGCCGTTCAAAATGCGGCGAGTAAATAATTGTCATTTCAATTGAATGAAATTAATTATTGCTTACCGCAAATCTTTAAGGGATTTTAATTCTTTTCCCAAGCCTGCCTCTATTTCTTTTCTGCCCTGTTCCAATTCGCGAAATAATTTTTCTTCCTGCCATAACCTAATCAGACTGCGGATGAATTCGCTTTTTGAGGCAAACCTGCCGGTTTTTACTTCTTTTTCTATTTGCTCGTCCAATTGTTTGGGAAGCGAGATGCTAACAACATTGCGCATAGATTTAAATTTGTTAATCGTAATACAAAGTATTACATATCCCAAATCGCTTGTCAAACCGCTCCTCCGATACGCATAATGCCAAATTTCAAAACCCAAATGCCAAATCAAACCCTAAACCCAAAATTCAAAACAAATACTGCGCTTACTTTGACATTTTGATTTTGACATTGATTTGACATTTGGTTTTTGTCATTTGAACTTATTTTAACATGCCAATTCAAGATTTTAGATTTTAAGATATTAGATTTTAGATAAGCAAAGCTTGATCTCGCTACGCTCGATTAAATGCATAAACCCCGTCAGCGGGCGCACCGAAAGCGTTTGCAGGTCGGCGTTGAGGCGGTCAATGGTTCTTTGTTGGCGGCGGCGGGGCAAAAATCTTGCTTCAATGTTTTGCAATGTCCGCCAAGATCGGGCGCGGCCGGCAAACGCGCAGAAAGAGTCAAACGATTTTGATATGGCCGATTCGTCACCCTTCTTCTCTTTTAACTTTTTGCAAAACCTCTTTAATGTGCTTTGGCGCAAAACCGCGTAATCGGCGAAAAACCGAAATCCCAAAAATCCGATTCCCAATCTTGCCGGAAACACATTGGCTTTTTTGGGATGCAAGCGCAAATCCAGTTTGGTTTTTAAAAATCCGGCGATTATTTCTTTTGTCCGCCACAGTTCTTGTTTGCCGCGGCCAAAAATCAAAAAATCGTCCATATAGCGAAGATAATACCTGCGTTTTAAATCCCGCTTCACGAATTGGTCAAGCTCGTTTAAATAAACATTGGCAAACAGCTGGCTGGTAAGATTTCCGATGGGAATCCCCTTGCCGGTTTCTTTGTTGTTGCTGTCAATAATTTCTTGAATCAGCCGCAAAACTTTTTTGTCGCCAATCTTTTTCTGCAAAATCCCGAATAAAATTTCGTGATTTATATTGTCAAAATACTTGGAAATGTCGCATTGCAAGCAATAGATTTCGCGGATCGTATTTCTACTCTCTCTCTCTCTCTCTCTCTCTCGGCAAATGCCAATGATCGCAAAAATGTTTTGACGCGCTTTGCCGCTTTGTGCGTTCCCTTTTCCTTGCGGCAGGCATAGCTGTCAAAAATGAAAGTCTGGTCAAAAATCGGCTCAATGATGTTGCAAAGCGCGTGGTGGACAACGCGGTCGGCAAACGGCGCGGCCCTGATGGTGCGCTTTTTCGCGTCATTGACAATAAATTCGCGATAACCGCCGTGCTTGTATGTTTGAGTTTCCAGCTGCTCTTTTAGTTTCAACAAATTTTCTTCGGCGTTGAACCCGAATTCCAGAATCTCTTTTTTGTAGCGCTTGCATTTGCGCGCTTTCAAATAGGCCGAATGTAAATTTTCAAAAGAGCAGATTTTATCAAACATTTTGTTTTGTTTTCAGAGGGTCTAACCCTCTGATCAGAGGGTTAGACCCTCTGAAAAAATTTGGAATAAATCACGCCTTATTCCATAACCAACTTCCCCAAAGTTTTTCTGGCGGCGTGGGTTATTATTGCGTTTTTGCAAAATTCCTTGTAAATTTCCACATTGGGAAAAACATCATTCAAACAATCGCGGTCAATTATATTCAAATTGCGCAGTCCAAACGATTCTCCCAAACTGCAAAACGGATAATCCAGCGCGAATTGAAATGCCTCGTCAAAATTTTCCATTGCCGCGGCAACGCCCCCGGGAAACAATTCAAAAACATTGATCACCTGAACATAAACATCCAGGTATTGCAAATACATTTCGCCTTTGATTGTTTTACCGCGATATTGTCCCTGGAAAATTCTGCCCACTCTTTTATTTTTCAAATTCCAATAAACAGTGTATCCCGCTCCCAATTTCCTCATAAACTTACTGATGCCTCCCGGCACAATTTCTTTTAAAATCAAATGATAATGATTGGGCATCAAGCAATACGCGATGATTTTAACCAGCGGGCGTTGCGCTCCCCATTCCTCCCTCCATTCAAATGTGTTGCGGCCGTCAAATGGATCTCGCGGCTCCATCTTGCGCAAGTTTTCTTTTTGCGATGCGATCAAAAAGGTTAGATCATTGGCAAATTCGGTAATATCCCTTTCGTCGTTGAAAAATCTCAATCCGCGGGAAAAACGCCAACGATCGGTTTTATCCAAAAATACCGCCTGTTTATTGTTTCCCCTGTTGAAAGCGTGGATAAAATCTCCAAGACCGAAAAATTCAACTTTTATGCTCATATTTTTGTTTTGTTTTTCAGAGGATCTTTTTCAGAGGGTTAGACCCTCTGAAAATGATATTGCATTATTCTGCATGGCCCACTGGCCCGGAGCGGAACAATTTTGGTCAGAGGGTTAGACCCTCTGAAAAATGGTTGAGCCGCTCCGGGGTAAGGGCCGGAATTTTCCTTTTTTGGAAAAAACAACGCTTCTGCCAAACGCAAGATTTCCCAATCAAGAAAGGAACAACGCCTGGGGTTTATCGGCACGCCTGTCGCCTTGCAAGCAAGAGCGCCAGTTCCGGCCATTTTTCAATGAATCACTGAAGCGGGCGCACCGAAAGCCGATGTTCGTGTTGGAATTGGACGGCGCATTGTTCAGGTTCAGAGCGAAGACGCCGGCGTTGGAAGTGTTGTTCCAATTACCGCCGCGTTGGAAGGCCCGCACGCTTTATCGGCATTATCCCTCGCCCGCCCGTCAAATGATCGCGCCGTTTGGCGATTATGCGTCGGGCGGCGCGGATAAATCCGCAAAAACGGACTTATCCGCGCCGCCCAAGATAATTGAAAATGTAAAAATCAAAATGAAAAATTATTGTATTATTTTGAATTACAAAACCCTTAAATCCAAATGCTATTGGAGGGGTCTAACCCCTGCGATTACACAGGGGATAGACCCCAAAATACAAATCGTTTCGTAATCCATCGGGACAAGTCGAGGGATAGACCCTTAGACCTTAATCAATGCGAAGGTTAGACCTTCGTTTCCAAGCTTTTTATCCAGCCGCCCAGCATTTTACCGATTTCATTCACCTTTCCGGCGGCAAACTCATATTGCCGTATGCTGATAAAATGCATATCTTTGGAGAGCCTGATTAAAATCCGCAACACATCCAATTGAACGCTGGCTTTCTTCAGGTAAACGGTTTTTGCGCGGCTTTGATTGGCCATAATTATTTTTTCCAAAAATTCCAGCGCCGCATTTTCAATGCGCTGGCCCAGCACGAACCGTTGCGACTTGGGAAATTTATTCACCGCCGGATACAGCCACAATATCAGCTCATACATTTTTTCAAAGATTGCCAGACCATTGATCATTGATTTTTCCCATTTTTTGAAAGGATTTTCAGAGGGTCTAACCCTCTGATTAGAGGGTTAGACCCTCTGAAAAAATTCACGACGGGTGCGCGCGGGCAAAGCCCGCACGCCGCCAAATACCGAATTTCTACGCACTACCGGGCACAGCGGAAACCAAGGTCGCTGTAGGAATTCGCGGGCGAATAGTTCAAATACAGAGCGAAGACACCGGCGTAGGAAGTGCTGTCCCAATAACCGCCGCGTCGAAAGGCCCGGTAAGTCGTGGTGGCGGTTTCGTCGCGGCCATAGGTGTATAGCCGGCCGATGCCGTTGGCACCGGTCCAGCCGTCGTCGGGCGGTCTTGAGTTTGCCGCCGCGCCGACAAGATAATAGGAGACATTCCACTCGCCCCAGTTGGCGACCCCCGCGCCGCCGTCGTTGCTGATGCCGGGCTGATCCACTTGCGAAATGATGGCGTCGGTCCATTCATAAACATTGCCGGCGATGTCCCAGACGGTGTTGCCGTTGGACAGGGCGTGGACGCGCAGTTGGGATTTGTTGTTGCCGCCGGAAACATAGCCCGTGTCAGCCCACTGGTTGCCGGTGCCCGAATAGCCATAGACCGCGCCGCTGTCGCGCAGTTGGCAGTTGTCGGCAAACGCGTTGGCGGCGTCCGAAAGCGGCAGGCGCAGGTTGCAGGCCGACACCGCCGGGTCGGTGCCCGCGGCCAGCGAATTGGTCGGATCGTTGTCGGTGTGGCCGGTGGCCAACTGCAAGCCGGCGGCGGCGTCAATGTCGTTGATGGGCGTGGCGGCGATGTTTTCGGCAATGGTCATCCACTCGGGTTCGGAAACCAGATGATAGCCTTCGCCCAGCGCCTGGCAATAGGCGCGGGCGTTTTCCTGCGTTACGCTTACCCACGGCGCGTCGGCGGCTTTGCTTTCGGCCACGCCGCCGCCCGCGTCTTTGGCTTCGTATTTCATCACGCAAAAGCCGGGCAGGGTGCCGTGTTTGGCCGAACCCGGCACCCAGACATAGCCGGTGGGGCAGATCTGTTCAAATTTGTCGGCGATGACTTTGTTTTCCACGATCAGGTTGCCCGTGCCGGAAATCGTGAATCCGGCCGTGGGGCAGGAAACCGAACCAAAGTCGCCCGACGCGCAAATTTTCAGGTTTTCGTCAAGCAGGATCAAATCATCGCCGCCGGAACCGGTGAGCTTCAAGCTCAAATCGCCGGTGGCGTCAACATAGAACTCGGAATAATTGGAAGCATCGGAAATAATCTTCATTTGCGGCGCCGCGCCGGTGTTTTCCAGAACTTCAAATCTTCGGGTGGGAGAAACTCCGGCGGTGTTGATCGCCAGCTTGCCGCCGGTGGTATTGGCGGTGGGCGGGACAAGCGAGGCGGTGTCGCCGGCGCAATCGTCGTCATAGGTAATCGCCGGCGCGGCCACAACTTTGCCGTCCACCCACTGATCATTGGCGTCGCCATCCCAGTCGTTGTTTTCGGTGGAGCGGTAAATCTTGTAACCGGTGGCGCCGGTTACCGCCGACCAGGCAATGGTGTTGAGATTGATGTTGGTGCCCGACGCGCCGGTGGTTACGGTGAATTGCGCCGTGCCCGTCGTTTCGCCGTTGCCGTTGATCGCGGTAACCTTGTAGTAATAAGCCGTGGAATCCGCGCACGAGCCGCCGCTGGTGGCGGAAGTCGCCGTCGGCGTGCCGGCCGAAGAAATATCCAGCTGGCGCAAAGACAAGATGCCGCCGTAGGCGGTGATGTTTTGCTTGACAAACAGGCTTGATTCCCCCGCGCCTTCGCCGCCGATGTGCACACTGCCGTCGGGCGCCACGCGGAAAGCGTAGCCGCCGTTGTCATTGCCCAGCACCTTGAAGCCGCCGAAAATCGCGTTGGCGTTGGCAATGTTTGCCAGCACATCGCCCGCGGGCGCGTAGCTCAAGCGGTAGACCGAGTTGGCGGATGGATCGCCCAGCGTAGCATCCCAGTCCGCCACCGTGATGAC
>JBARNX010000056.1:0-48640 GCA_049641805.1 Minisyncoccales bacterium | reverse complement strand
CCCTAGACGCGGACTCCTGCTCCTCGCCGAATTAAATCGAGGCAGACGGGATTGTCCCGCTTGCGCTACCAACTGCCGGGCACACCAAAAAATGCTCCGTAAGGAGCATTTTTAATTCACCATCTATTTCAACCGTATTTCTATCGTGTTTCTATCGTATATCAGTTATTTCACTACTACTTCCGCCACTTTCGCCAGCCTTTGCGTGCCGTTGAACATTTTCTTGCGGGTTTCGCGGTATTTCACCACACCCGCGGCAATCGCGTAAAGCGTATTGTCGCTGCCGGTTTTAACATTTTTGCCGGCGATGATCGATGTGCCTCGCTGGCGCACCAAAATACTGCCGATCTTGGCCGGCTGGCCGTCATAGAGTTTCACGCCCAAATATTTTGGCCGCGGATCTCTTCCCAATTTTGTTCCGCCGGTATTCTTAGTCTTTGCCATAGTCTTGTATTAGTATTTTAGGTTTGTGGAGATTTGATCTCAGCTCCGCCAGCAGGCGGATGGGAGATCAATTCTCAACAAACACCCGAATTTGAATTCACACAACAGCCAAATAATAGCAATAATCTTGCTTTTTGTCAAAAATCCACTCTTAATGTAAAATACCTTTATATGAAGATTGCGATCATCGGCGGAGGAATTTGCGGCCTGTATCTGGCCAAAAATCTCACCCAAAATAAAAACAAGGTTACAGTTTTTGAAAAGAAAAAAACCATCGGCAAAGAATGTTGTTCGGGGTTGTTTTCGGCGCGAATTTTTGATTTTTTGCCCGAAGCCCGACCGCTGTCAACCAACCAAATAAATCGCGCAATCATCAATTTTCCTAAAAAGAATATCAATCTGAAATTCAAACAGCCGTTTTTTGTCATTGAGCACAGCCAGATCGATCTTTTAACGGCCGCGCTTGCCGCCCAAGCCGGCACGGATATTCGCTTAAACCAAACAATCAATGGCGAAAAACTGGCAAAAATCGAAAAAGAATACGACTGCATTGTCGGCTGCGACGGCGCCCTTTCGCCCACGAGAAACTATCTTGCTTTTAAAAAGGGTCCGACCCTTTTTAAAAAAGGGTCGGACCCTTTTCATTTGTCATTCCAGCTGGGAATACAAGGATTTGAACAAAAGCGGGATAATTCGGATTTTGTGGAAACTTGGGCCACGCCAAACGGGTTTTTGTGGAAGATACCGCGCGGCAATGACATTGAATGGGGGATTATGGAAAAGCCGGAAATCGCGCCCAAATTGTTCAATGAGTTTGCGGCGCGAAAAAACTTCGCGCTCGCACGAATAAAATCGGCAATTATCCCGCAGGGACTGGTGATTCCCGAAAATGAACGGATAACCTTGTGCGGCGACGCTTCCGGCTTGACCAAACCATGGTCGGGCGGCGGAGTCATCTGGAATTTGACCCAGGCGAACATTCTCTTGAAAAATTTCCCAAATTTCCTACAATACAGAAAAGAAGCTTTGCGCTTTTTTAGTTTAAGGATATTCTTGGGCAAAACCGCAAAAACCTGCGCCTACGCGGCCGGATTCAAATTCCCTTGGCTAATTCCGGGAAATTTCAACATTGACGGCGATTATCTGATCAAAAAATAGCAAAAGAATGGAAAATCAATCAACATTGCCCCGCCATGTGGGGCTGATTACGGATGGAAACCGGCGCTGGGCAAAAGAACGCGGCCTGCCGTCGCTGGAAGGTCACAACAAAGGATTTGACGCGATAAAAAAAATCATCGAGGAAGCAAGCAAGAAAGGCATTAAAATATTCACTTTTTGGGCTTTTTCCACGGAAAACTGGGATCGCTCAAAAGAAGAAGTGGCTTATTTAATGGATCTTTTTGAAAAATCATTAAACGACTTTGAGAAAATTTCGAGAAAAAATTTGCGGTTCCGGATTGTCGGGCAAAAACACCGGTTCAAGCAATCGATTCAAAGGAAAATCGAGGAAGTTGAAAAAGCGACCGCGGACAACAAGGGGATGATCGTTAATATGGGTATGAGTTATGGCGGCCGCGATGAAATAGTGCAGGGATTTAAAAAAATTATCGAACAGGGAATAAACTCCGAGAAGATCACTGAAGAAACCATATCCGACAATCTTTGGATGCCCGATGTTGATCTGATAATCCGCACCGGCGGAGAACAGCGTATGTCCGGATTTTTGGCTTGGCAATCAACCTACGCCGAGCTTTTCTTCGTTAAAAAATACCTGCCTGATTTCACTCCCGCCGATTTCGACGCGGTTTTAGCTGAATACGGCCAGCGCCAGCGCCGATTCGGAAAATAATTTTAATCATATGGATCTAACCATAATCAAGATCGGCGGATCGGTGATCACCGACAAGAAAAGCGGCAAACCGAAAATAAATTTTGGAAACATCGGCAACATTGCCAAAGTTCTAAAGGATTTTAAGCAACCATATATTCTGATCCACGGCGCCGGGTCTTTCGGCCATCCCTTGGTCAAAAAAACCGGAATCGATAAAAGCGTTATCAGCGAAATACAATTGCTGGCTTTTGCTAATACCCAAAGGTTGCAAAACCAGCTCAATTGCCTCTTTTGCGACGCATTTATTAAAAAAGGCATTCCCGCGTTTCCGACGCAAGCATCGAGCCACGCGGTTCTGGAACGCGGCCGACTGATCAAAATGGATACCGAAGCTATTGCCGGCTTGCTTCGATTGAAAATGGTGCCTGTTTGCTACGGTGTGCCTGCGCATGATAAATTATGGGGATCAGCAATCCTTTCCGGCGACCAAATCGCGCCTTATCTGGCCAAAAAACTTGGCGCGCATAAAATTATCGAAGTCAGCGATGTGGACGGCATCTTCACCGCCAATCCCAAAACCGACAGAAACGCAAAGCTGATCCCTGAAATAGATCCAAGCAACTACAAGGATGTCGAAAGATTCCTCTCGGGAAGTTTGGCGGCCGATGTTACCGGCGGTATGAAACAAAAATATCTCGAGCTGGTCGATGCGGCCAAAACCGGCATTATCTGCCAAATCATTCATTTCAAACATTTAAATGACGCTCTCGCAAACAGGCCCGTGGGCACTGTCATCAATCTCAAAAATTAGAATGAAAATTGTCAAAAAATCACAAGCGGAAGTTTTTAAAGCCAGCGATGAATGTACCGTTTTCGAATACCCGATGGAATATAAAGATATAAATGGCGCGGTGGCAAAAATAAATGGCAGATATCCAAGCAAAGGCATAACCGTAAATGAAATCAGCCGTGAATTAGGGTATGTTATCAATGGACAAGGTAAAATTACAATAGACGACCAAGAAATTCAACTCAATAAAGGCGACTTAATTTGTATTGATCCCGGCGAGAAATTTTATTGGGAAGGCAATATGGAATTATTTATTCCCTGTACTCCGGCATGGACGCCAGAACAGCATAAATTTATAGAATAATCTGCAAAGACACAAAAAACAGCGCGACAAAGCGTCTTTTTTGTTATAATCAAATTATGAAAATCATGGATTTGGCAAAAATTGACCGGCCGCGGGAGAAGCTGGAAAAATATGGAACAGCAAAATTGGCGGATTATGAACTGCTGGCGATTTTGCTTGGGTCGGGAATCAAGGGATTGAATGTGGTCGCGCTTTCAAAAAGAATATTGAAACTTATTGATAAAACGGGCACCGATAAAATCAATCTCGAAAACTTGCTTGGAGAACGAGGGCTTGGCAAAGCCAAGGCAATGCAGGTGATCGCGGCCTTGGAATTCGGAAAAAGAATGAATTCCGGGGAAAAACCGGAAATTTTAACCGCCGAGGATACTTGGAAGTTGTGCGGTGATTTTCGCGGCTCCAAAAAAGAACATTTCGTCGCGTTTTATCTGGACACGCAAAGCAAGCTGATTGAGCGCCAGATAATCTCCATCGGCACTTTAAACGCCAGCCTGGTTCATCCCCGCGAAGTCTTTGAACCTGCGGTCTCCTTGCACGCCGCCCACATAATCGTGGCGCACAACCACCCCAGCGGCGTTTTGGAACCCTCCGGCGACGACCTGGCCGTCACCAAACGCTTAACGGAAGCCGGAAAAATCCTCGGGATTGGATTGCTCGACCACATTATCGTTATCGCCAACGGATTTTTGAGCCTCAAAAAGAAAAACCTGATTTGACATCCAATTTGATGTACATTATTATGTACATATGGAGGTACCCCGAATGTCAAAAACCAACGAACATATGGACCCAAAAAATACAATTTCAATTTCCGAGGCAAGAAAAAGAATCTTTGAAATCGCCGAAGAAGTCCAAAAGCCCGATAAATATTACACTTTGACCGAAAATGGCCGGCCCAAGGCGGTTTTGATGTCTGCCGAGCAATTCGACTCATTACAGGAAACACTCGAAGTTATGCGTGAATTTCCCAATCTTGACAAAGGCATCGAGGAAACCGATAAGGCCGTTAAAAGCGGGGAATACAAAAATTGGATTACCCTGGAAACGCTTTTGGCGAAAGAAGGGTTTGTGGTTGCCGAAAAACCGGCGAAAAAATATGGAATATCAACTGCGAATCAAACCAAGCGCGGAAAAAGAACTAAATAAATTGCCTCAAAAAGATTACTACCGGGCCTTGGCGGCTTTCAGCGTGATTGCCGGCAATCCATTTGCCGGAAAGAAACTTACGGGCAAACGAAGCGGCCAGTGGTCGATGCGCATCTGGCCTTACCGAATCATCTATTCCATTTATAAAAAAGAATTGCTGATTTTGATTATCTCCATTGGCCACCACCAAGGCATATATTAATTTATAAAATATGTACACATTGCAAACTGATTGCGGTTCGATAGTGGGTTGCGGCACCGATCTTAATGCCGGCTGGTTCGTGAAAGACCTCAACGATCGCGCCGACCGGATCAAACATCTTGAATTTCACATCGAGCACGGCGACTATTTCGCGGTTTTGGCAACTATCATCAATATCGCCCTGAAAGAAAAAGATTTCGACCGCGAAAAAATCTTCAAAAACCTCTTCGATGATCTGGAATACCTGCAAAAAAACTACGACATCGTTAAAAAATAAGCGGCGAATAGTTGGCGATTGGCTTAGTTTTTGTGTTGATTTGGAGGGGGAAAGGGGGTAAATTGAGGGATACGGCGATTGTCGGTCCGAATTGGGTCAAATCCCTTTAATTTTAAAGAACTACTATGTTTGAGCAATCGTTTAAGAATATCGACAATATTCTGCACACTGATTCGGGTTGCGCCACCGAGCTGGATTATGTTGAGCAGACATCGTGGATTTTGTTTTTGAAATATCTGGACGATTTGGAGGAAACCAAAAAAACCGAGGCCCAACTGGCCGGAAAAAAGTATAAATACATTTTATCGCCGGAATACCGATGGAATGTTTGGGCCTGCCCGAAAAACGCGGCGGGAAAATTGGACCATAATAAAGCATTGGATGGCGATGATTTGCGGGATTTTGTTAATCTCACGCTTTTTCCGTATCTCAAAAAATTTAAGGCCGAAGAAGCAAACACCATTGAATACAAGATCGGGGAAATCTTTTCCGAATTGAAAAACAGAATCACCAGCGGCTACAAATTGCGGCAAATTTTAAATATTGTTGACGAAATGCATTTCCGCCTGTACGAGGAAAAACACGAGCTGTCGCATCTTTACGAAGCTAAAATCAAGAATATGGGCAATGCGGGCCGCAACGGCGGCGAATATTACACCCCGCGGCCGCTCATCAAAACCATCGTGAAGGTGGTTAATCCGAAAATCGGCGACACAATCTATGACGGTGCCTGCGGCAGTGCCGGTTTTTTGGTGGAGGCCTATAAATATCTGGCTGAAAACCCGTCCAAACTCTCATCCAGCCAAATGGCAACACTGCAAAATAAAACTTTTTACGGTAAAGAAATAAAATCGCTGGCTTATATTATCGGTATAATGAATATGATTTTGCACAGCATTGAAGCGCCGAATATCCGCCATATGAACACGCTGGCCGACAACATTAATGATATTCAAGAAAAAGACCGCTACGATGTAATTTTGGCCAATCCGCCCTTTGGCGCGGGCATCGGCAAAGAAATCCAGCAAAATTTTCCGATTCGCACCGGTGAAACCGCCTTTCTTTTCCTCCAGCACTTCATCAAAATCCTGAAAGCCGGCGGGAGGGCGGGCATCGTCATCAAAAACACCTTCCTTTCCAACACCGACAACGCCTCGGTATCGTTGCGCAAATTATTATTGGAAACCTGCAATCTCCACACCATCTTGGACCTCCCCGGCGGCGTCTTCGCCGGCGCAGGCGTGAAAACCGTAGTTTTATTTTTTGAAAAAGGATCTTCAACGAAAAAAGTTTGGTTTTATCAGCTAAATCTCACCCGCAACCTCGGCAAAGGCAACCCCCTAACCGAATCCGACCTCGCCGAATTCATAGAATTACAAAAAACCAAAACCGATAGCAACAACTCGTGGAGCATAAACATTAAAGATATCAACCAAGCCGCGCTAGGTTTATCGGTAAAAAATCCGAATAAATCTGAAGAAATCGAACTACGCGAACCAAAAGATATTTTAAAAGAAATGCACAATTTTGATAAAGATAGTGAAAAAATTTTCCAAAATATTAAAAATTTAATTAATTTTTCTTAAAAAATATGGATGGCAAAATTACTACGTTTGCAGCAATCAAACTATTTTACGAAACGGACAATAATTTAATTGATATTTTTGGTAAATTAGTTGTCTTGGTGATTTCAAAAAATGAATACTATTCAATTAATGAAATTCAAAAAGAATTTTTAGATAAAATTAATTTTAATATACCTACTGATATTTTACAAACAATCATTAAAAAATTAAGAAAGCAAGGTTTTATTGAATATGGAGGGATTAAAAATCTTGATGCAAAATCAATCAGAATAACTGACGCTGGAAAAAAATCTGAAACAGAAATTAGAAAAAATTTCGAAATAGCAGAAAGAGAAAAAAATGCTCTCATCGAAGGATTATGCAATTATATAGAAAAACTCGGAAAGGGTTATTCTAAGAAAATTATCGACGAACGTTTTAAACTATTCATTGAAAATCACAATTATATCCCATCTTTAAATAATCAAAAAAATAAATTTGACATTCATAATGCTTTAGACTTATATATTGTTGATTATTTTTCTTCAATAGAAAATTCGGACCCGGATAATTTCGAAAGACTTAAGACGGTTTTATATGGAAGCATTATTTCCGATGCTTTTTTAAATAAGAGGTTAGAAAAGAAGGCAAAAATCAATAATTTAAATATTTATTTGGATACAAATATTGTATTCAGCTTAATGGGTCTTCATGATGATTTTTACAATATACCAGCTAAAGAAGTTGTTGAATTAATAAAAGACTCAGGATGCTCATTGAAAATTTTTTCCTTTACAAAAGATGAAATTTCAAAAAAATTACAGGGATACATAAACGAATCAGGATTTTATTCTTCTAAAATAAGAGTGAATTCAATTTATTATACTTTAAAACGATTAGGATACACGAAGTTCGATGTTATTAGCCTAATAAGCAACATAGATCAAAAAATAAAGGAATTAGGAATAGAGATAGATTATTCTTTTTATCAAACAGAATTACTAAAAGATGAAAACGACCAATTAGCTAAACTTGAAACTTATAAAATTAATAAAAATATAAATTCTATCAAGCATGACTTAGCTGCAATATTGGCTATCGCTAATATTAGAAAACATAACCAAATCTACCTTTGGGAAAAGGCAAGGGCTATTTTTTTATCAAATGATGCACAATTAGTTTCTTATGATTTTTGCGAATTTGGTCATAAAACAAATTCTACATTCCCAGAGGCAGTGTATAGAAGTGTTATGGCTGGATTATTATGGCTTAAAGGAAGAACTGGTAGCGATGATGTATTTATGCATAATTTTTTTGCTAATTATTTGAGAGAAAAGGTCATTAACACCAATTTATGGCAAAGATTTATTGACGAAGTAATTAAAAGGAAAGATAGCGGGATTATTTCTCAAGAGAACATTGATGAAATAATATCATACGGTGAAACTGAAAGAATATTAAGAGAAAAAGGTGAGTCTGGTATTAATGAAATATTAGATGATTATAAAATACAACAGCGCCAAAACGAGACAGCTGAAAAAGATAGAAAAATTGCCGAAACCGATCAAATAATTAAACTGCAAATAGAGCAGAATGAGCATATATTAAACGGCATTACAAATGAGTGTAAAACAACGTGGAACACGAGAATTAATTTCAGCGTTTGGTTCATTGCTTGTATTATAATTATTTTCGTTATAGCAATCGTGATCATTTTTGGGATATCGCTAATTGCCAACATATTGGCATTTATTTGTTTGGCTTCAATTATCACAATTGCCATTTCGATCACCCAAAAAAAGGAATTCAAATTTCTAAGTTTTTTAATGGATATTAGAAATGATTTCGAGAATAAAAAAATTATAGTTTGCATAGAAAATAAGAAAAAAATCTATGGAATGGCCGACAAAAAAAATAAGTAATGCTTGCGACATCGTTAACGGATTATGGTCAGGCAAAGAACCGCCGTATATTAAAGTCGGCGTAATTAGAAATACAAATTTTACAAGAGAAGGCGCTTTGGACGATTCTGCTATCGCTTATTTAAATGTTGAACGAAAAAAATTTAAAAAAAGAAAATTATCTTACGGCGACATAATCCTTGAAAAGTCAGGCGGAGGGCCAAAACAACCCGTTGGACGAGTTATTATTTTTGATAAAAAGGATGGCGATTTTTCATTTAGTAATTTTACATCTGCCATAAGAGTTAAAAATTCAACTGAATTAGATTTTAATTTTTTACACAAATTTCTATTTTTTTTATACATTTCCGGCACCACAGAAAAAATGCAGAGTCATTCAACTGGAATTAGAAACCTTGATTTAAAATTATATATGGAAATTGAAATACCATTGCCGCCGCTTGCCGAACAACGACGGATTGTGAAGCTTTTGGATGAGGTTTTTGAGGGGATTAAATTGGCGAAGGAGAATACGGAGAAAAATTTGCGGAATTCAAAAGAGCTTTTTGAATCATATTTGCAGGGGGTTTTTGAGAATCCGGGGAAGGATTGGGAAGAAAAAAAATTAGGTGAAATTCTTCAAAAAACAGAGACAATAAATCCTTTGAATAATTCCGATAAAGAGTTTATTTATATTGATGTTTCAAGCGTCAATAAAAAAAATTTTACCATTGAGAATACAAGCTTGATTATTGGAAAAAATGCTCCGAGCCGGGCAAGAAAACTTGTAAGAACCGGCGATGTAATTTTTGCTACCGTAAGGCCAACATTGAGGCGTATCGCAATTATTCCGCAAAAATTAAACGAACAAGTTTGCAGTACCGGATATTTTGTTTTAAGAACAAAAGAACAACTAAATAATAAATTGATGTTTTATTTTGTTCAAACAAAAGCATTTAATGAAAAAATGGAAAAATTGCAAAAAGGTGCAAGCTATCCGGCGGTAACAGACGGGGAAGTTAAAAATCAAATTATTTCTTATCCCAAATCCTTAATTGAACAAAAGGCGATTGTTGCAAAACTGGATGCGCTGGCGACGGAGACCGGGAAATTGGAGGGGATTTATCGGCAGAAATTGGCGGATTTGGAGGAGTTGAAGAAAGCTGTGCTCCGAAAAGCGTTTTCGGGGGAATTATAAATTATTAATTTTAAATTTTAAATTAAAATCCAAATAATTTATAATTTCTAATTTAAAATTTTTAATTTGTTTTTTATAATTTTTGAAACCATGGAAAAGGATAATTTGATACAACGAAAAAGTTTTGAATTTGCTTTATCAATTATTGATTTATACAAAAAATTAATCAATCAAAATGAATTTATCATTTCAAAACAATTACTTAGGAGCGCCACAAGTATTGGCGCGAACATAGAAGAGGCAATCGGCGGGCAAAGTAGGAAAGATTTTATCCATAAGCTTGCAGTCGCGGCAAAAGAAGCCAGGGAGACGAGATATTGGCTCAAGCTTCTTGATCAGGGCAAACTGTCTGACGCAAATTGCGCCCCATATTTAGACGAGATTGACGAAATAATCGCAGTATTAACTAAAATAATAAAAACCACCGCCTCGAGGTAATTTTAAATTGTAAATTATAAATTTTAGATTTTAAATTATTTGCGCTTCAAATTTAAAATTTATAATTTACAATCGCTAATTTATCCGTCTAATTTCTAATTTATAATCTATAATTTATAATTTATAATTTTTTGAGGTAAGCTTGATTTTTCGGATAAAATCGGATACAATCGGATATATCTGAAAATATATGAAAGAAGATCGGCTGAACAAAAGAATAGCGCTTTCCAATACAATCCTTTTTAAGATTGCCCAAATTGACGAAATGAAAGGGAAATGGAGCGGATCGCTGGCTTTAAATCCCCGGATTTTGGGCCAGTTAAAGCGTTCGGTAATTATCACCAGCAGCGGATCATCCACCCGCATTGAAGGATCAAAAATGAGCGACCGCGAAGTTGATCGTTTTTTGCGCGGGTTGAACCAATCGGCGCCAAAAAACCGCGATGAACAGGAAGTTGCCGGGTATGCTAATTTGCTGGGCCGAATTTTTGATTTTTACCATTCTTTAAAAATAAGCGAAAGCGTGATTTTGCAGCTGCACGCTATTTTGCTTGAATTTTCAGAAAAAGACAATCTGCATCGCGGAAAATACAAGTCAAAAAACAACACGGTGGCGATCGTGGAAAATGGGGAAATAAAAAAGATACTTTTCAGCCCAACGCCGCCTTGGCTGGTAAAAAAGGAAATGGATGATGCGATTGAATGGCTCAAAGCGGAACAGGAGAAAAAAGACATTCATCCTTTGGTTATGATCGCCAATTTTGTATTCGAATTCTTGGCAATTCATCCGTTCCAGGATGGAAACGGGCGGCTTTCGCGTGCCCTTATCAATTTGATGATGCTGCAAAACGGATATATGTATGCGCCTTATGTTTCGCTCGAGGAAATCATCGAAGAGAAACAATCCGAATATTATTTATCTTTGCGAAAAACCCAGAAAAACCATAAAACCGACAAGGAAAACATTGAACCATGGCTGATGTTCTTTTTGGATTGCACTTCAATCCAGGCGCAAAAAGCGCTTGAACTTTTAAAGGGGAGCGATCCTGAAAACCTGCTTTCAGAAGCGCAAAAGAAAATTTTTGAATCATTCGTTTCGGGAATTCTAATGAGCGTTTCGGAAATAAAGGCAAAAAGCGGATTGCCCCTGCCTACCATAAAAAAGACGGTTGCGAGATTGCTAAAATACGGATTAATCGAGAAATCTGGCCAAGGACCGGCAACAAAATATAAAAAGAAATAATATGAATGAAGCCGAAACCAGGGCGGAATATATTGATCCCAAGCTTAAAGCCAGCGAGTGGGGCGAAGTTGAGGGATCAAAAGTATTGCGCGAATACCGAATCACCGAGGGGAAAATTCAATCCGGGGGTTTGCACGGGAAGCCGGAGATTGCCGACTATGTTTTGGTTTATAAAAACCGCAAAATAGGCGTGATTGAGGCCAAGTCGGTTGATTTGGAAGCCACCGAGGGCGCAGCACAAGCCAAAGCGTACGCGCAAAAAATGCAGATTGGCTATACTTACACAACCAACGGCAAGGAGATTTATGAAATTTCAATGGAAACCGGCAAGGAGGGTATTATTGCTGATTTTCCTACGCCCGATGAATTATGGAACAAAACATTCTCCGATCAGAATGTTTGGAAGGAAAAATTTGCGGCAATTCCCAACGAAGGCGAATATGGCAAGCGTTATTATCAGGAGATCGCCATCAATAACGTTTTAAATGCGGTCGCCGAACAAAAATCGCGGATTCTTTTGACCATGGCTACCGGAACCGGAAAAACCGCGGTGGCATTTCAAATCGCCTGGAAACTTTTTCAAACGCGCTGGAACCTGAAGCGCAATGGCAACCGCCGGCCACGGATTTTATTTTTGACGGACCGAAATATTCTGGCCGACCAAGCGTTTAACACGTTTTCGGCTTTTGATAAGGACGCGCTGGTGCGCATTAATCCGCTTGATATCCGCAAAAAGGGAGGAGTGCCGATGAGCGGAAGCGTTTATTTCACGATTTTTCAGACTTTTATGAGCGGGCAAAACAACACGCCGTATTTTGGCGACTACCCGGCTGATTTTTTCGATTTTATCATTATTGACGAGTGCCATCGCGGCGGCGCCAATGACGAAGGAAACTGGCGCGGAATTTTGGAATACTTTTCTCCGGCGGTACAGCTTGGGCTAACCGCCACGCCAAAACGAGCGGATAATATCGATACCTATAAATATTTCGGTGAACCGGTTTACATTTATTCGCTCAAGGAAGGCGTAAACGACGGATTTTTAACCCCTTTCAAGATTAAAAGAATTAAAACCACCCTCGATGACTATGTTTACACATCCGACGACCAAATCATTGAAGGGGAAGTGGAAGAAGGAAAAATCTATGAAGAATCGGATTTTAACCGCATCATAGAAATCAAAGCGCGCGAAGCCAAAAGAGTGCGCATCGTTCTGGATGAAATAAACCAGAACGATAAAACAATCATATTTTGCGCCACGCAAGATCACGCACTGGCGGTTCGTGATCTGATAAACCAGATGAAAGATAATAAAGATCCGAATTACTGCGTTCGCGTAACCGCAAACGATGGCGCCCGAGGAGAACAGTTTTTGCGCGAATTCCAGGATAACGAAAAAACAATCCCGACAATTTTAACCACCTCGCAAAAACTTTCCACCGGCGTGGATGCGCGCAATATCCGCAACATTGTCCTGATGCGCCCGGTAAATTCGATGATTGAGTTTAAACAGATTATCGGCCGCGGCACCCGTCTTTTCGACGGCAAAGAATATTTTACGATTTATGACTTCGTGGATGCCTACAAGCATTTTTTCGACGCGGAATGGGACGGCCCGGCCGAAGAAATAAAAACTATCGACGAAAAAACGCAAAAATTTGAAAAAGCGGCCGCGGTAAAAGAACCCATAACGGAGTATGCGCCTCAAAAAGATGGAATTGACGCCGAACCTAAGAAAAAATTGAAAATCAAATTAAGCGATGGCAAGGTGCGCGAAATAAAGCACATGATATCGACCTCTTTTTGGAGCGCCAGCGGAAAACCGGTTTCGGTGCAGGAATTTATGGCCAATATGTTTGGCGCTATGCCGGAATTCTTCAAAAACGAAGAAGAATTGAGAAAAATCTGGTCAAATCCAACAACGCGAAAAGTTTTTCTGGAAAGAATCGCCGAGCTTGGTTATGGCAAAGACGAGCTGGAAACACTTCAAAAGATGATTGATGCGGAACAGAGCGATCTCTTTGATGTTTTAATGTATATTTCGTTCTTGACCCAACCAATCACCAGGGAGCAACGGGTCAAACAGTCAAAAGATAAAATTTTCGAAGACTTGGATAGCAAACAAAAAGAATTTCTTGATTTTGTTTTATCCAAATACCAGGAAAAAGGCGTTGAAGAACTCGACGAAGAAAAATTACCGATTTTGCTAAACCTGAAATATCATTCTCCCGCCGATGCAATAAACGTCCTCGGCAATGTGGAAAATATCCGCTCAATATTTTTCGGTTTCCAGAAGAATTTATACGCAAAAATAAACAAATAATGCGTGGAAAAAATAATTCCGAAGTCTATCTTCTATAATCAAAAAAATCGTACTAACGCGATTTTTTTGTTGCAACGAGCCTTGCGGCTTGTTTTCTGCTATAATGGAAATGGATTCGATAAGCAATAAATAAAAAAATATGAATATTTTAATCAATTGGCTGGTGATGACAGTCGCGGTTATTTTTTCGGCTTATATTTTGCCCGGAGTTACGCTGTCGGGATTTTGGGCCGCGCTTTTAGTGGCGCTCGTTCTTGGATTGCTGAATGTTTCCATAAAACCGTTGCTTTTGATCCTCACCCTGCCGATCAATATTTTAACTTTGGGATTGTTCACGCTGGTCATTAACGCGCTGATCATTATGATGGCTTCGGCCATTGTCCCGGGTTTTAAGGTTAATGGCTTCTGGTATTCTATGCTTTTCAGCATCGTGCTTTCAATTGTCTTATATTTGATAAACAAAGCAAAATAAGAAATATGGAAAATCAAAATATTAAACCCACCGGATGCTGCGATATTTTCAATCCCGATTCCTGGCGGGACAAAGAGATAAAATGGGGGAATAAATTATTTGTCAAAGACCATATCGCCAGTTTTTTGCATATACCGCTGAATACAAGCAATATTATTACCAAGGATATGGCGCTGATCGAAAAAGCCGGCGCCAAAACCTCGCCGCAGCTAATGCTAACCGATGAAAAATCGATGTGGGGCGCAGATATTTACATCGATGTAATCAAAGGCGTTGCCGGGGCAACGATGGCAACGCTGTCCGGAACGTTTTTGACCAAAGTTTTCGAAGGCCCATATCAAAACGCCGGCAAATGGGCGATGGAAATGAAAAATTATGTTAAAGACAAAGACAAAGCCATTAAAAAACTTTATTTCTTCTACACCACATGCCCCAAATGCGCCAAAGCCTACGGCAAGAATTATGTGGTACTTTTTGCCAAGATAGATTAGGATTGGTTTGAAAAAAATTTATATTTACCAATTGAATTAGGTTGCAATCAACCGGTTATTTTGTGGCGACCGCAAAGCCTTTTTGTTTTTTCTTAATTTCATCAAAATGATAGGATAAAAATACCGATGACTGCCAATATCCGCCACATTATAATTTTTACGCTGATACCGGCCGCTCTGGCCTTTGCGCCCAAAACCGCGCTGGCTTTTGATTGGCCCGATGGCGCGGCGCTGATCCAGCGGATACAAGTGCTCAAGCAAGAAATCTATAATGCCAAAATGCTGGCTTTGAGCGCCAAATCGAAAAAAAAGATCACCGCCGCGGCATATCTGGCGGTTGACCTTTCAAACAACTCGGCGCTTCTGAAAAAAAATACCGAACAAGCCTATTCTATCGCGTCGACCGCCAAACTGATGAACGCCGTGGTCACCCTTGAAAATATCGACACTGGCAAAACAATAACTTTGACAAAGCAAATGCTGGCTCCGGAAGGGAGCAGCCCGGCAATTTTCTTGGGACTCAATATCAGCGCAAAAAATCTTTTGCAAGCCAGTCTGGCGCAGTCAACCAACGATGCCTCCGAATCGCTTGCCATTGCCCTGGGAAAGGAAAAATTTCTGTCGCTAATGAACCGGAAAGCCAAGGAACTGGGAATGTCCAAAACCGTTTATTACGATGTCCACGGATTAAACAAAAAAGATCGCTCCACGGCCGCGGATATGGTCAAACTGCTAGCCTATATTAACGAATCGCATCCGGAAATTTTGGCAATGACCAAAAACAATAATTTTTGGCTGCCGAACCAAGAAGGGAAACTGCTGAGATTTATGAACCTTAACAATTTCTATAGTTTTTCCGATTTCATCGGCGGGAAAAGCGGTTATTCTCCGGACGCCAAACAGACCTTTGCCGCCGTGTTCAACATCAAAGGAAAACCCGTGGCCATTGTCCTGCTCCGCTCAACCGACTTACAATCTGATACATTCAAAATCATTAATCAATTAAAAAACTGATATGAACAAAAAAATAATTTTGTTAATTGTCGCCGCGGTTATACTTTCCGGAATGCTCTACCTGATGTTAAAACCGGCCCAAGAAACACCCGCAAACACTATTCCCGCAACAAACCAATCGGGCGGAAATGACGAAAACACATCAAATTCCAGCGCCGCGACCAGTTCTGATGCCGCACAAACACCGGAAACACAATCAATAATGAGCGAAGCTCAAGCAACCGCGATCGCCGAAGCAACTTGCATCAAAGGCGGGGAAGCCTTGGGGCCCGGCATCTATAACGAAAATTCCAAAACCTGGTGGTTTGACGCAAACTTAAATGCCGCAAAACCCGGTTGCAATCCGGCTTGCGTGGTGAGCGCCGACACAAAGACGGCGGAAATCAACTGGCGCTGCACCGGCGCAATCCTGCCCGGCCAAAACAATCCGGCCACAAGCACAGCCTGCACCATGGAGGCAAAAATTTGCCCCGACGGCTCCGCGGTGGGCCGCACCGGTCCGAATTGCGAATTCGCGTCTTGCCCTGAAACAAACACCCAGCAAACCGCCTGCACCGCCGAATCCCGCAAGGGCGATGTGTGCAACGAAATTTATTCCCCGGTTTGCGCCACCGTGCAAATCCAATGTGTCAAAGCTCCCTGCGACCCCATCCGGCAAACATATCCCAACTCCTGCGAAGCCTGCCACAATCAACTGGTGTCAGGCTATATAAAAGGCGAGTGTACGAAATAAATTTTCAGACTTGAATTTTATGCTGAAACAAGCGATAATCGAACATTGTTGATAATCTTTCAACTCCCATCAATTAAAAAATACAGGCGTATTTTAATTGAAAATTGTTTCATTGAAAATTCAATGAAAATTGGTAATTGAAAATTGAAAATTATTTTATGAGTTTACATGTCGGAATCGTGGGCCTCCCGAACGTCGGGAAATCGACTTTATTTAAAACTATCACCAAAAAGCAGGTGGACTGCGCCAATTATCCGTTTTGCACCATTGACCCGAATATCGGCGTAGTGGCGGTTAATGACGCGCGCGTGGACAAATTGGCCGAGTTGACCAAGTCCGCCAAAAAGATTTTCACCACCGTTGAATTCGTAGACATTGCCGGCCTGGTGAAAGGCGCGTCCGCCGGAGAAGGTTTGGGAAACAAATTTTTGCAAAATATCCGCGAGACCGATGCGATTCTGTACATTCTGCGGGCGTTTAAAAACGAAAAAATCGTCAACACTGAAAGTTCGGTTAATCCCTTGCGCGATAAAGATATTTTGGATACCGAATTGGCGTTAAAAGATTTGGAAACCGTGGCCAAGCGGCTGGACAGCGCGGAAAGCGAAGTGCGCGGCAACAAACCTGGGGCCAAAGAAGAAGTGGCGGTTTTGAACAAAATCAAACCTCTTCTGGAGCAAGGAAAAATTTTATCAGAAGTGGCGTTGAGCGACGACGAAAAAAAGATCCTCAGCCACTTGCAATTGCTCACGATGAAACCCCGACTCTATGTTTTGAACGGCATTGAAGCCGAAATTGATTCGGCGATTTTAGAAACTTTCAAAAAAAACAATTGGCCCCATATAATCATCGACATATTGGGCGAAAACGAGGGCGAAGGCTTGACCGCCGATGAAAAAAAAGAATTCGATTTGCCCGACGGCCAAAATTTGGATTTGCTCATTAAAAAATCCTACGAACTTTTAAATTTGATCACTTTTTTCACCACCGGGCCGGACGAAACCCGCGCATGGACATTAAAGAAGGGGAGTGCCGCACCTCAAGCCGGAGGCGCCATCCACACTGACTTTGAAAAAAAATTTATCCGCGCCGAAGTGGTCAACTGGCATGATTTGTTAAATGCCGGCGGCTTCGCCCAAGCCCGTGAAAAAGCCCTGATTCGCACCGAAGGCAAAGAATATATCGTCCAAGACGGCGATGTGATCGAAATCAAAGCCAATACCTAGAAACAAGCGGAAAGAAAGCGAATAGAACAAACAATTTAAAAATATGGATAAATTATTAGTCACGATAATCGCGTTATTTTTGGTTGTCGGCGGATATTGTTTGATTTGGCAAAACATAAAAACGCAAAGCGAACCGATCAAAACCGCGGCAATAGCCAGCTTCGAGGAATGCGTTGCGGCCGGAAACATGATTATGGAATCCTATCCGCGGCAATGCGGCACGCCCGACGGCAAACATTTCGCCGAAAATATCGGCAACGCCAATGAATTGAGCGACTTGATCGTGGTTGATTCGCCGCGTCCAAACAGTGTTGTAAAATCACCATTGGCCATTACCGGAAAAGCGCGCGGGACTTGGTATTTTGAAGCTTCATTTCCGGTCCAGGTTGTCAACGCGAACAACAATGTGCTTGGCCAAATACCCGCGCAAGCGCAAGGGGATTGGATGACTGAAGATTTTGTGCCCTTTACGGCACAGCTTGAATTCGCCACGCCCACAACCGCAACTGGAAATTTGATTTTGAAAAATGACAATCCTTCCGGGTTGCCTGCTAACGACAAACAATTAGTGATTCCGGTAAAATTCTGATGAAAACCAAAATAATTTATTCCGAAAGATGTTTGGAATATGGTGGGATTGCCAGTCCGGAAAACGCGGAACGCATTTTAACGGCCGCACGAATTTTAAAAAACAAAGAATATGAGTTTATCGAACCCGTCGCGGCCAGCGACGCGGAAATTTTGCGTGCGCATGCCAAAGAATACATCGAAGCCGTAGAAAATGGCGCAGTCGATGATCCGGACACGCCCGCGTACGACAACATCCGCCGATACGCGCGGTTAGCGGCCGGCGCGGCAATCGCCGCCGCCAAGACCAACGGATTTTCACTAATGCGGCCGCCGGGCCACCATTGCGGAGCCAACGGAAAAGCGCTGGGCGCGGTAACGCGCGGATTTTGCTATTTCAACAATATCGCCATTGCCGTAAAAAAAATGGATAAAAAAACCGTAATCATTGATATTGACGCGCACCACGGCAACGGTACGCAGGAAATATTTTCCGGCGATAAAAAAACAACTTACATCTCGATTCACCGAAAAAATGTTTTTCCGCAAACCGGCAGCCGATCATACGGTAACTGCCGGAATTATCCGCTGGAAGCCGAATGCGGAGGTAAATTATATCTAAAAACCCTTAAAACCGCGCTGCTTGAAAATAAAAACGAAATAAATTCCGCCGAATTGGTCGCGCTATCCGCGGGATTTGACGGACACCATGGAGATATAGTTTCGCTTGGACTGGAAACAAAAGATTATAACAATATCGGCAAAGAAATCGGAAAATTAAGCAAGCCGATGTTTTTCGTTCTTGAGGGCGGCTATAACGGCCGGGATTTGGGAAATGATATTGATGCTTTCCTTAAAGGCGTCGAAATTAAAATAAAATAACATTGTGCGACATTGTGCTCATAATAAATCGGGTTCTTGCGTCGGGGTATTAACCCCGCCACAGCCAGAGGATGTTTCCTCTGGACTCCTCATTCTTTTTGTTCCCCGCAGTAAGCTGACGGGGTATAAAAAGAATAAAAACCGCCGGCTGAAGGCGATTTTTTATGGCATCAAATTCCTATTTTTCTTTCAAATGCCGGCCGCTGTGAAATTGGCGATGGACATCGCGCAGATGCTTATTGGTCACATGCGTGTAAATTTGCGTTGTTATGATATTTTGATGGCCCAAAAATTCCTGAATAGTTCTCAAATCAACCCCTTGCATCAAAAGATCGGTGGCCATTGAGTGGCGCAGCGTGTGAGGGGTCGTAAACATCGGCACGCCACCCAGAATCGCGTATTTTTTTACTAAGCGCTCGATTGACCGGCTCGTGAGCCGCCTTTCGGCGTTATCGGGAGTGTGAAAATTAATAAACAGAGCTTTTTCGGTTTTATCGCAACAACCATCCCGGATTTTAATATATTTCCTTATCCAATCCAAGGCGCGGCTTGAAAAATAAACCGTGCGCGGATGCTTGCCCTTGCCGATAATACCCAACTCGAGCTCCTTGCCTTCTTTCAAATTAGCGAATTGTTCGCGGTTTAAACTTACCAGCTCGGCAATGCGCAACCCGGTGGAAAAAAGCGATTCCAAAATCGCGCGGTCGCGCACGCCGGCCTCGATCGCGGTATCGGGCGCCAATAAAAGTTTTTCAACCTGGTCCAAATTCAAAAATTTAACCGTTTTTTCTTTTTTCACATCGCGCGGCAACGAAATCTTATCCGCCGGCAAAGAAATTATATCTTTGGCCGTAAAATAGCCCAATAAGGCCCGCAAAGCGATCAAGTAGTAGTTCTGTGTGGCTTTGGCCAATAAATGGCCCTGGAGGTCGTTAAAACGCGACAAATAGACCCTGTAGGCCCAAATGTCATCGCTCGTCAGCTGATGCGGCAAAATTTGGTCCTTTTTGGCATCCTTAAGCCAATGGATGAACTTTTGCAGATATCTTTGGTAGTTTTTCTGGGTATTTTCCGAAAGGCCTTTTTCAATCTCGCAATAATCAAGAAAATCGGGGATATGGCTTATTATGGTTTTGTTAGATTCGTTCATTAGAATAAAACAGAGTGAAGTAATTATCGATTGTCATAATAAAAAAATTTATTTAAATTTTCACGATGCAATCAAGCAAAGACTATGAAAAATTCATGATCTTTTAAGCGGAGAAGTGGTCAGCCAAACCAAGAGGGGTTTAACCGCGCGATCAGCGGATAAAAACAGTGAAATTCGGAAAAACCCGGGATTTGGCTTTATTCGGCGCCACAACGCCGCTTAACCTATATTGTGCGACATTAACCTTGGCTGGTCTTCTGCGCTTGATTCAATATCTTTTGATCCGTAAACGCATTTCCCTATTTAGCCTTATAACCAAAAAGTCCCGCAAACCAATCGCCGACCGCGGGATAATATTCCTCTTTGAACGATTGGTAGATATTCCCCGCGTCGGCTTTTGTCTCTTCAAATTGCCGCGCAGTGTCTCGCGCGATCACCGGCGCCCGTTTAGCCGTTTCGCCCTGTAAAAAATTCACCGTGCCGTCAATTCCGCCCGCGACGCGGTCCATAAATCCATCGGGTATAAAAACAACGCCCAACACCACCAGCAGCGCCAACAGCGCCAGTTTGAATGCGCCGAAAATTATTGTTTGAATAAAGTCTGTCCGCATATTGAGCCGCCAATAAGTTCCTTGGCGGCGGTTATCCTTGCCAAAGTTTTTTCCTTGCCGAGAACATCCGCCATTTCAAACGGGCCAATGGACATTTTTTGCCCGCACAAACTAACCCGCAAAGGCCACAATAGATAACCCCGGTCTTTTTCCGGCAACCCGCGCGATAAGTTGAATTCCGCAATCTGCGGCAAAACAACTTGTTCCAATTTTTCCCTTCCCCATTCCCCCGTTTCTATTTTTGAAAACAAACATAATAATTTGTCAAGAGAAATTTCGATTTCGCTGAAAGACGCTTCTTTCCATTTCAGCAAATCTTTTTCATATTCCAATTTAGACGCAAAAAAATAGCCTGATGATTCCGCGGCTTCGGCAAGTTTTTTCATTCGCGATTGTTGGTATAAAACTATCTTCTTTATGAATTCAAAATCAACCTCCTCCCCTGTTTGCGCGTTTTTATAAACCGAAATACCATCGTTAATTTCTTCGGCGATAAAGCCGGCTCCGATAAAATAAGGCACGCAAAGCCGGGCCAATTCATCGATTGATTTCCGGCGGATATATAATCCGTTAAGGTAATCCAAGCGAACCGGATTAAACACCGCTCCCCCTTTCTGCACTTTATTCAAGGAAAAATCCCGCAATAATTCTTCCATCGAATAAATTTCTTTTTCCGTTCCCGGATTCCATCCCAAAAAAGCGATAAAATTGACCAAGGCTTCAGGCAAATATCCTTGTCGGCGATATTCGGTTATTCCCGCCGCGCCATGCCGCTTGGAGAGTTTGCTCCGATCGGCGCCCATCACAATCGGCAAATGCACATATTCCGGCCGGTGCATCCCGAGCGCTTCCTGGACGAGTATTTGCTTGGGAGTATTTGAAATATGGTCTTCGCCGCGGATCACATGCGTAATTCCCATTTCGAAATCATCCACCACCACGGTAAAATTATACAGCGCGGCATCCATATCTTTGGCAATCACAAAATCCCCGCCCAGCGCCGCGTCAAACTCAATATCGCCGCGCACAAGATCGTTAAATTTTATTTTTTTGCTTCCAACTCGCAGCCTCACCACGCATTTTTTCCCTTGAGATATCAAAGCAAACATCTCTTCTTTTGAAAGTCCGGCGCATTTACCCGAATATATCGGCGCTTCGCCGCGCGACATTCGGTACTGTTTTTCCGCCTCCAACTCCTCCTGCGAACAAAAACAATAATATGCTTTATCTTCGTCGATTAATTTTTGCAAATAACGCTTGTAAATGCCTGCCCTTTGCGATTGGTAAAGCGGCCCCTCGTCCCATTGGAGACCGAGCCATTCCAAGCCGTCGATAATATCATCGGCAAATTCCTGTTTGGACCGATCCTTATCGGTGTCTTCCATCCGCAACACGACAACTCCGCCGTTTTGTTTCGCAAAAAAATAATTAAAAAGCGCCATCCGCGCCGTTCCCACATGCATATAGCCGGTTGGCGACGGCGCCATTCTCACCCTCACTGTTTTTTTTATTTTTTTATTTTCGTCGGCCATATATTTAGTCCATCCTTTGGCGGTTATTTTCTATCACTTATTCGCGAACTTTACAATATAATCCGCAATCGTTAAAGCGGCATTCGGACGGGCGAACTGCGCCGCGGCTTCAGACATCGCGGTTAAAGTTTCGGTTGACCCCAAAAGCTCTCGAATCTTTTCCAAAAACAAATGGTTGGTAAAATTGTTTTCTTCCATAACCAGCGCCGCGCCCGCTCGCGCGTAAGCATAGGCGTTTTTTACTTGATGATCCTGGGCCGATTCCGGCAAAGGAATCAGAATACTGGGTTTTTTTACCGCCGCAATTTCAAACACGCTCCCCGATCCGGCGCGGCTAATAATTAAATCCGCGGCGGCGTAAATGTTGGCAAGCGCCCGCTCATCGGCAAATCCAAGCGGATGATAATACCCCAAAGCTTCAGAGCCGACTGTAATCTTTGATTCCTTCATTATCTGATTAATGTTTCTTGGCCCGGTTATATGGATAACTTCGTAAGATTTAAGCAGTTCGGGCATTGCGTCCAAAATCTTGTCGTTAATCCTCCGCGCGCCTTGAGACCCGCCGATAATCAATATTATCGGACGGTCTCCGATAATCCCCAAAGCCTGAACAGCTTCCTGCTTTGACCCGTCAACCATTTCCCGGCGCACCGGATTGCCGACAAGCACCATCTTATGCGGCGGAAAATTTTCCGTATCGGAAAAAGAAACAAAAATAGCCGCGGCATATTTTGAAGTTTTTTCGCTTGCCAGCCCCGGAACGCTGTCTGACTCCTGCAGTAAAACCGGAATGCCAAGCATCCAAGCTGAAAACGCCACCGGAAAAGAACCGTAACCGCCTTTTGAAAAAACAACATCCGGGTTTATTAAAAAAAGCAAAAAAAATGATTGCAGAACTCCCAAAGGCACTTTAACCAGCGCGTCAATAACATTTTGGATTATGGATAAAGGATCCATATAGCGCCTGATTTTCCCCGAAAGGATGTGCCGTACCTTCACGCGCTCCCGCGCCAAAACCACATTGCAGAAATTATCCTTCGGACCGATATAGGAAAGTTGAATATCCGCACCGTATTTTTTTTTGATCTCGCGGACTATCGCTACGATCGGATAAATATGCCCGCCCGTACCTCCGCCCGTAAAAATTATCTTCATTGGTTTTATATTAGCCCTTAACCAAATTATACGCCATTTTACTCCATTTTAAAATCCCTTCCCTTTGTTTCTTTATGAGGAACGGGATTGGCGGGAAATGTTTAAAAGAAGGCCGGCGGCAGCAAGTTCCACCGCAATCGCCGTTCCGCCATAACTTATAAACGGCAGCGGAATACCGCTCAACGGAATCAACCCTGTCGTAGAAGAGATATTGATCACCGCCTGCAATGTTATCCAAACGGTTGTCCCGCAAGCTAAAAGATATTCGAATTTGTCGTTACCGGCCCGAGCGACAGAAAAACCGCGCCAAGCAAATAGCACGAACAATCCCACCAATAAAAGGCTGCCGGCAAAGCCCAATTCCTGCGCATAAGGCGCAAAAACCGAATCGCCGATAAGCTCGGGCAATAAAGTATATTTCGGCGATGATGAACCCAGCCCCTGCCCAAAAACACCGCCCGATCCCACAATAATCAGCGCCTGGTTGGCCTGAAAATTTTTTCCCAGCGGATCCGACTCTGGAGAAAGCCACGATGAAAGCCGATCAAGGCGGTAAGGCTCGGAATACACCAAAACCAAAAGCGCCAACACGCCGATGCCAACCATTAAAAAAGTATGGCGCAACGGAGTACCCGAAAGAAAATACATGGCAAACGCAGTCACAGCCACAATGCCGAAAGTACTTAGATCGGGTTGCTTGAGCAACAAGAAACCAACCAAACCGACAACAAGCAAAAAAGCTCCCAATGTATTGCTAAAATCGGTTTTGGAATTTTTGCGTACGGCGATCCGCGAAGACAGCCAACTGGCAAGATACACGATAAAAACTAATTTCAATACTTCCGATGGCTGGATCGAAATAAATCCAAGGTGAATCCAGCGTTGCGCTCCGCCGGCGGAAAATCCAAAACCAGGTACAAAAACCAAAATTAGAAGAGAAACCGCGGCTAGAAGAAACAAGGGAGCTAATTTGCGCACCAGCCGCAAAGGTGTTTTATAAGCCAAAAATCCCAAAAAAAAGCCCGGAATTATCCCCATCATTGCTTGATGCTTGATCAAATAATAACTGTAATGGAATTTAGACTGCGCCAACATCGCTGACGCGCTGGATAGTATTAAAATACCCAAAACCATCATAATTATGATTACCGCCAATAAAACAAAATCCGGGTTTTTCGGCTGTTCTTTGGTCATTTCGATTTATTGATGTTAGCCAAACTCTGCCTAAATTTATTACCGCGGTCAGCGTAATCTTTGAATCCGTTAAAACTTGCCGAAGCCGCGGAAAGCAAACAAATCCGGCCCGGACCGGTCCGGGCGATCGCCAGATCAACCGCTTTATCCATATCATCGGTAAAATAATGGCTGATTTGAGCCAGTCTTTGGTTCTCGCCCAGAACTAACGCCATTTTTTCGATTTCTTTCCACATTCTCCGGCCGGTAGTTGGAAAAAGAATCAGTGTATTGATTTTTCCCTTGATAACCGCCTCGGCCAATTTTTCAAAAGGCTGGCCGCGATCAAACCCGCCGGCGATCAGCGTCTCTACCCGGTCTCCCAACCCCTGAATCGCGGCCACCGCGCTTTCCTGAATTGTTGATAAAGAATCGTTGTAACAGTCGATACCGAAAAAATTTCCAATAAATTCCAGCCGATTATCAAGAGGTTCAAATTCCGCAATCGCGGCGTTAATATCGTTATCGCCAATACCGATAATTCGCCCGATTATCGCGCCAACTTTGGCATTTTCCAAATTGAATTCGCCAATCAATCTGGTTTTACCGGCATAATTCCAGTTATATTCGTTAAAAGCGATTTTCTGCGCCAATGATTCGCTTGCGATTGATTTAACTTCAAGATTGCCGGAATTATAAATTAAATAATCTTCTTTTGATTGATGAATAGCTATATTCGCTTTTGAACGAATATATTCTCTAAAGTTTTTATAATAATCCAAATGCTCTTGATATATATTTAAAATCACCGCGATATGCGGGCCTTTCTTTAAGTTATATAATTGATGGGCCGATAACTCGCAAACAAATATGCTTTTCTTGTCCGCTCCATCCAGATAAGAAAGCATCGGCGTACCGATATTCCCCAATAATTGGACTTTGGCGCCCCCTCTTTTGAGAATCGCATAAGTTATCGATGAGGTTGTGCTCTTGCCCTTGGTACCGGTTATCCCGATAATAGTTCCCGGACACAGGTTGAAAAAAATTTCCGTTTGGGATGTGATCTTGTCTTGTGCGTATGCTTGTTCTATCTCCGGAAGATGGATTGGAATACCTGGAGTTTTTACGACCACATCGTAACTCTCCAAACTTAAAAGATAATTCTCGCCTAAGAAAGTTTTTATATCGGGATTCTTTGCGATCAAGTTTTTTACCGGTTCGCTCAAATTATTAATATTGGAGCTATCCGCGACCCCGATTTCATTTTCCGGGCAGTTATTTAAAAAGAAATTAAGGCTATCCGCCCCTTCCCGGCCCAATCCTAAAATCAATATTTTTTTACCATTGTATATGCTTAAATCCATATTTTCGTTTTTGCATTTTAACATCAAGAAACATTTCGAAAAAGCCGTTTTAAACCAAATCTAAGGAGAGATACCGGCCCGCTCCCCTTAACTGTCTTGAAATTGATTTCAAAACAATTAACGGAAGCGTTCCGCAGAGCTCTCCTTAATATGCTCGGGTGCTTTCGCATCCTTGCCGATGAGATAATTCCTAAAATAATTTTGGCTCCGGCAATCATTCCCTGAAATTGCCTTTCCTTTTGTTGCGGAAAAGCAACTTCATCCAAACAATTATTTTTCTTTCAAAAATTATTTAGAAACCGCGAATTATTAATGTACTGTGCCACCGTTACCTTTTTATTTTACCTTACCACAATAAACTGTCAAACAAAGTTATCCACACAACGCATAACGCCGCCGAAGGCGCGGCCGATTCAATGGATTACCCCAAAGCGGTTCTTTTCATGGCTGTGGCCAACGATTTCGGTATATTGTGCGATCCGTTCCACGACGAAATAATTTTTTTTGATTGCGACCCAAGTCTTGGATATTTGGGTAAAATATTTTTTTCAAAATAATCCAAAAGACAAGGCTTGGCGCCTTCGGTGTTTGAAAGCGACAAATAAAACGCGGCCAATGTTTCACCCGCCGTACCGACACATTCAAAAGGCTTACAGCCCGATTGGCCGCAAAGCTGAAGCATTACCGGCAATAATTCCGAGTCTTCAAAAAGATTTTTACCAAAGATTTTCTCTGCCGCGGATTTACCGATAAAAGAATACAACATCGCGAATATCGACAAACACTTGGGACAGCGGCCGCACCATCCGAAATCTTGGCCGTTTTCGCGCGCGGAAATCGTAAATGGCTTGTTGCAACTTAAAAAACTCTGCCGATATTTCGGATAGCGGGAAAATATCTTGGAAATCTGAATTTCGTAAAGCGGGCGCAAAAAACTGAAGTATTCAATATTTTTTGCTAGATATTTTTTGGAATAAGCGCGGAATTTATTCTCAAAAGCGAACGACTTTGAATACTGATGGTTCACTTCCCGGCCCAGATATTCAACATTTCCCTCGCTGGAACTGCGTTCCTGCGATATCGCGACATATTTATAACCATAAAGCGCAGCCAAACCAACCCCCAGCACCGCTAAAATCGATGAAAACGGCGTATGGCCGTTTAGATATCCCCGCCCGTTCAATTCAACCAGTTTCGGATCGATACGCCTTTCAACAAAAATGTTTTTTGCGCCGGATACCGCAATCACTTTTTTTAAAGCCGCATTGGCGTTTAAGGTAAATGTTTCGATTTCTTTATTTTTGGCGCGAAGCAATTCCAAGGTAACCAGCGAATCTTTGCCGCCGCCCATCGGCACCAAGTATCGGCTGGAAAATCGTCTTTGAATCGGCGCGATTTTTTGTTCTTGCGCGACAACTTCAAATTCGGGTTTCAAAAACGGCAATTTATTTTCATAGAAAAACTGGCCCATATTAAAAATCAAATCCTGCCAAAACTTTACCTGCTTCTTATTCAAATACCCGGCTTTGACAACGATCACCGGCGGACACGCCGTTTTCCAATAACTGGGAATTTCAGCCAAACCTATATTGAAAATCAAATTCGAAATTTCCGGTTTCCCGATTTTTTCGATTTGCGCCAAGTTAACCTTGCGAATAATCATACCGGGGTTGAATTTTATATTTCCCATCGTAAAAGAAAAATTGGCGGTTAAATCACCGCCTCCAATTTCCCAATTGTAGCTTTCATAAATAAATTTCGGATATTTTTCTTGCAATAATTCCAATTCCATTTTTTTATGATTATCCCACCAAACGGATAGCCACGCCAAGAGCCGCGAAAATTATGCCCAATATCCAGAAACGCATCGTCACTTGGTGCGCCGGCCAACCAATCGCCTCAAAATGATGGTGAATCGGCGTTGACAGCCAAATTTTTTTCCTGAATATTTTCTTGGAAATCAGCTGGATTATCACCGAACCGGCCTCCATTACCAATAAGCCGGCAATTATCGGTAAAACTATCACCGAATCGGTAAGAAACGCAACTACGGTCATTGTTGAAGTGAGTCCCAGAACTCCGGTTTCCGCCATATAAAATTTTGCCGGCGGAATATTAAACCACAAAAAAGCGAACAAAGCGCCGCAAATAATGGCGCAAAAGGTGGCCAAGTCGGCTTTTCCTTGAGAAAACGCGATCAACGCAAACGCCGCAAAAATAGACGCGAACGCTCCGCCCGCCAAACCATCCAGTCCGTCAATCACCCCGCCGGCCCACGATGCCAGCATTACCGCCACAAATAACGGTATATAAAATATGCCGACAGGAACATCAAGGCCAGCCGGAAAATTAAGAAAAAGCGGGATATGCATTGTAGTATAGCCCAATTTGTAATAGAACCACCAGCCGCCAGTCAAACCGATTAAAGCAACGATCATTAAACGCCGTTTAAAACTGATTCCGCCGCCGACATATTTTCCGCCGCCGTAAACCGTGAGCGCGTCGTCAAACAAACCCACCAGTGATCCGGCAACAAGAGTAAACAGCGGCAACCAAACCTCGCGCCGGGTAAAAAAATCAAGCAACGAAAACCACCAAGGATGCGTTATACCCAAATTCACCCAAATCTGATCGGGAATATTTGTAATTCCCCACACCGAAAGGGTCACCGCCAGGACCGACAGCCAAATTAACAAACCGCCGCCGCGCGGCACCGTCGTTTCGCGCAGCTTATGAAGCGATAAAAAGACCGAGGCCTCCTCACCGGTTATGGTTTTGTTGCGGGCATTTTTTTTCCAAAATTTGACGCGGTTCAAAAAGCGAATCAAGTAAGGCGCGGCTAAAAAAGCGGTAACCGAAGTCAGGGCGGTAAAAGCAAGCATTCGTATGATATTAAAAGTGAATAAAGTCATAACGGCGCGGCTAATTATCGTTATTGTTAGCGAAATTGATTAATTTTTGCATCTCCGGCACGCGCGTTTCCGGCGAAGTCGAACCAAGCAATATGTTTATATATCGTTGATTTTTTTGATTTTCGACAATCAGAATCATGCATCCCCCGGCTTTCTCGGTATAACCGGTCTTGCCGCCAATCAACGCTTGACCATCCCACAATTTAATATTAAAAATACCATTCTCGGTAAGATACATATCGGACCGGATCGTAAAATAAAAAATTTCCCGATGATTTTCAAGTATGTATTTCACTAAAATTATCAAGTCGGCGGCGCTGGAATGGTTGGCGCTCCCATCATCCATATCCAATCCGTTCGAATTGTAAAACACCGTATCCTTAAGTCCAAGCGATTGCGCCTTTTTATTCATCGCGGCGATAAACTCGTCATTACCCATAACTTCCGATAAAGCATAGGCGGCATCATTGCTTGAATAAAAAAGCATCAAATTTAAAAGCCGTCGGACGGTATAAGTTTCCCGCGCCTGTAAATTCCCAAATACCGGCACATCATTCTGGGCGGCCGCGGCCTCGCTAACAATAATCTGCTTATCCAAAACATATGGATTCGGATTTTCAAACACGACCGCCGCGGTCATCAGTTTGGTCAATGATGCAATCGGCAGAACCTCGTCGGCGTTTTTCTTGAATATTGTTTTTTCGCGACCGGTGGCACCAACCCTTAACGAAACCGACGCCTTGGCATCAAGATATAAATTCGGCGCCGCTTTTTTCTCCGGCATAAAAAAATCCATCTGGCTGATCGGCGCTGACGCTTGCGCGTATAAATAATTTTCCAAACTTGACTGTCCGTCATTGATCGCGGCGCATGCCAATCCGCCGGCTAATCCGGCAACAATAAAAATCAACAGTCTTTCCGCAACCTTCGATACGCTTCCATGTTTGTCTTTTCGGTTCCGCAGTTTTAATTCCGGCAGAGGCGCCGGAGAAGGTTTTATCATTTTTGATTTCATCGCTCGATTCCAATTATTTAATAGGTTATTTTTTAATGATCGAAATGCCAAGCTCTTTTAACTGTTCTGCGGAAACTTCCGAAGGCGCCGCGAGCATCAGATCGCGGTTATCGCCCGTTTTGGGAAACGCCATTACTTCGCGGATATTCGGTTCGCCCAACATCACCGCCAGAAAACGGTCAATACCTGGCGCCATACCCCCATGCGGCGGCACGCCATAAGAAAAAGCCTCAAAATAATGCGAAAATTGTTTCTTGGTTTCTTCGGGCGTATGGCCAACCACCTCGAATACCGCGGTAAAAGTTTCCATATTGGTATTCCGAAGACTGCCGGAAAAAATCTCAAAACCATTGAGCGCCATATCGTACTGGTATGCCAGTATTTTCTCCGGACAAGCCTTGATTTCTTCAGGATCTTCGGTGCGCGGCTTGGTAAAGGGATGGTGCATTGCGTTCCATTTCTTTTCTCCGGCAAGCCATTCAAACATCGGGAAATCGGTTACAAAACAAAATGCGAGCTCATTCGGATCGTTTTTGTCTTTACGCAAATCCGGCTTGTCGTTACCGTATTTTTCCATTGATTCTCTCCATGCTAACCTCGGAAAAGGAATCTGGCTGATCTTTTTCTCCGGAAACAAATCTTTCACGAGCGCGACAAACATCTTTTCGGCCAAATCCAAAACTTCATCTTCGTCGGCAAACGACATTTCCACATCAAGCTGGGTATGCTCGGCTTGCCGGTCCGCGCGCGGATCTTCATCGCGCATACATCGCGCCACCTGAAAGTAGCGCTCCAATCCGCCAACCATCAATAATTGCTTGTATTGCTGGGGGCTTTGCGGCAAAGCGTAAAAATTACCCGGCTGCAACCTTGCCGGAACCAGAAAATCGCGCGCCCCTTCAGGTGTTGATTTGGTCAATATCGGCGTTTCCACTTCCACAAACCCCTGTCCGGTTAAAAACTGCCGCATAAAACTAATCACCTTGTGGCGCACCACCAAATTGCGATGTAATCGTTCGCGCCGCAAATCCAGATAACGGTATTTTAGACGCTTATCCTCGGAAATATCATAACCATCGGTATCAATGGTAATCGGCAAAGTTTCGGCTTTCGACAGAATCTCCATGCTTTCCACGAACAATTCGATCCCCCCGGTAGCGATTTTATCGTTAACCATATTCGCCGGCCTCGTGTTAACGGTTCCCACCAAACTGACCACCCATTCGGACCGCACATCCTTGGCCAGATCAAAATCAGCCATTTTGGGGATAACAACAGCTTGAATAATACCGCTCCGGTCGCGCAAATCGAAAAAAATAACTTTGCCGTGCGCGCGCACGGTCTGTACCCAACCGCAAACCCGCACGATTCGGCCAACCGCGGCAGGCAGGTCGCCAACAAGAGTCCGAAATAATTTGTTTTCCATAATCTTTGAGTTTACTTCATTTTCGGCCAGGATTCAACAATCATATCTTTCTTGTTTTTGACTGGCAAAGACTGATAAACTTCTTCGGTGATGAACGGCATAAACGGATGCATCAATTTCAGCGAATTCGCCAAAGTAAAAATCAGAATCAATTTTGTCCGTTCGGCGGCGAGCTTGCTTTCCGGCCGGTTAATCTGCATTTTCGCGGCTTCAATATAGATATCGCAAAATTCGTGCCAAAAAAATTCATACAGTTCGCGAATCGCGTGGCCGAATTCATATTTATTGATGCGCTTTTCCGTCGACAACGCAATTTTCTTCAGTCCGGCCAGTATCCGGCGATCCGCTTTGGAAATCGCCGCTGGCTTAACGCTGACGGAATACAATCTTTTGCTGTCTCCCAGTTGATACAAAACAAATTTGGCCGCGTTCCATATTTTATTGCAGAATTTCCCTCCAGAAACCATATTGTCTTCATTAAAATGCATATCCTGGGATTCGGTCACCTGCCAGGCTAAGCCAAAACGCGTAGCATCGGTTCCATATTTTTCAATTAACATCATCGGATCAATTCCGGTGCCAAGCGATTTTGACATGCGGCGGCCATCCTTAGTAAGTACCATGGCATTGATCATAACATTCGCGAATGGTGATTTTTTGGTAAATTCCAATGCCGAAAATACCATTCGAGCCACCCAAATACTGATAATATCCCTTCCGGTCGTAAGTACCGAAGTTGGAAAAAATTTCTTAAAATCTTTGGTCGCCTTTGGCCAACCGAATACAGCCATTGGCCATAATGCCGAAGAAAACCAAGTATCGAATACATCTTCGCTGCGCTTTGGCTGGCAATTTTTACATATCGGACAAACCTCGGGCGCGGCTTTAGCCGCAAAATATTCTTCAGGGCGATTCTGGCAGAACCAAACCGGCATACTCTGCCCCCACCAAAGCTGGCGCGACAAACACCAGTCGCGCGGCTCCGTTAACCATGAATAATAGGTATTTTGCCAGCGCTTGGGATGGAATTTGACCTTGCCTGATTTTCCGGCTTTCAACGCCTTATTTGCCAATTCATCCATTTTTAAAAACCATTGTTTGGAAGGAATTAATTGTATTCCCGTGCCGCAGCGGGAACATTTCGGCACTTGGTGGGTATAATCCTCAATTTTTTCCACCAAGCCCAAAGCCAATAATTCGGCAACTATCTTTTCGCGCGCTTCCGCCGCCTTTAATCCGCGATATGCCTCGGGGCCATTCTGGTTGATCTTGCCCCTTTCGTCAATCACCGAGATCATCGGCAGTTTATGGCGTTGCCCGATTTGCCAGTCGCTCGAATCATGCGCCGGCGTCACCTTCACCGCACCTGTCCCAAAACCAATTTCAATGGCATTATCGGTAATAATTGGAATTTCCCGGTTAACAATGGGTAAAACCGCAAGTTTGCCCACCAAACTTTTAAAACGCTTGTCTTTTGGATTAACCGCGACCGCGGTATCGCCCAGCATGGTTTCCGGCCTAGTCGTGGCAACGACAATAAATCCGCCTTCGCTACCCGCAATGGGGTATTTCAAATACCAAAGTTTTGATAATTCTTCACTGGAATCCACCTCAAGATCCGAAATCGAGGTACCGCAGCGCGGACACCAATTAACCACTCTTTCGCCACGGTAAATCCATCCCCGTTGGTAATAATGGATAAAAGCGGTCTCAACCGCATCGACATAATCCGGATCCATCGTGAACTTAAGGCGCGACCAATCGCAAGACGCCCCCATTGCGCGAATTTGGTTCAAAATAATGCTACCGTACTGCCCGCGCCATTCCCATGCTTTTTCAATAAATTTCTCCCGGCCAAGATCAAAACGGCTAATCCCCTCCTTGCGCAGCTTTTTTTCCAAAGTACTTTGCAAGCCAATGCTGGCGTGATCGGTTCCCGGTATCCATACTGTCGCATCCCCTTTCATTCTATGATAGCGTACCATGGCATCCTGAATCGTAATATTCAACGCGTGGCCCATATGAAGGGTTCCAGTGACATTAGGCGGCGGCAAAACGACGGAAAACACCTTTTTCGATCTCGCTTTGAGCTTATTCGGGTTAAAATAACCTTTCTTCTCCCAATTTTCGTAATGTTTTTTTTCCGATTCTTTGGGATTATAGTGTGTTGATAATGGTTCCATATTTTTTCTTAACATATACAAAATAGCACGCAATCCAACAAAAATAAACCCTTGTCTAATCGCAAACACCTATGTCTATGACATTTCTATTATCATTTGACAAAACACCTGTGTATTGACAATTTTGTAACTTTAGATTATAGGCACCCGGAGCCCCCAAAATTATTTTTGCGAAAAAATCAAGCAAAATATTTCTAAATCTTGCTCTTTAACATACGAGGAGGTGAAAGAATGGCTAATACGCTCGAAAAAGGTACCGTCAAGCTGTGTGGCGTGAATGGTTGTTGTCCAACCATTGATTTCGCAAACCCGCTAAAGGTTACCCTCAGGGATGATTTTGGGGGAATGGTTCGACTGACACGCGACCAGTGGCAAGATCTGAAAGCTAAATTCGCTTGAAGCTTAATTTAAGCCCATCAGATCTTGGAATAGCCCAAATTAGAATATGGAGGCCCTAACCGCACAATCTGGTTAGGGACTTTTTACAAACAAAAGAGGTTTTATCATGTGGTCACAGTATTTACGCACCAAAGAAAGAAACGGAATTATAGCAATATTTCACGAACTTCATCCAGACCCCATCTATTGTCCTTCAACACAATGGGAAAAATTAATAAAAAACGGTTCCACCGATAACACTGAAAGACTTATCGATAACTTCAAACAACGAAAACTGATCGTAGAATCACAAGATGACGATCGTAAAGAATTTGATGAGGTTGCCGCCAAGCTTGGTAAAAAACTCGACCAGCCAGTGATTCTCTATCTCATGACCGCGCAGGGATGCAATTTCGAATGTGGATATTGCCCAATTCCTGAAACTGCCCAAAAATACGGAAAATCGCTATTGTCCATTAAAGATGCTATCGCTGGTATTGAACTATGGCAGAGACATCTGCAAGATGCTTATAATCCAAATCTCCGATATTCAGTCATTTTTTATGGTGGCGAGCCGCTATTGAACAAAGAAACTATCAAAGCTTCGCTTCTTTATCTGAGAATGAAGAAAGATATAAACGAATTACCATCAAACATTGACTTTATGATCGCAACAAATGGCGTTCTGATTGATGATGAAATCATCGCACTGTGTAAAGAATACAAAGTAATGGTTTCTATCGGTTTAGACGGCCCAAAAAAAGTGAACGATGTTTTAAGGATCGATAATATTGGAAACGGAACCTTTGATCAAACCATTGCGTCAATCAAGCGGCTTGTGAAAAATGGAATTAGAACATTTATATCAACAAGTATCACACCGTTCAACATTGATCATATATCGGAGTATTCGACATTTTTCAGCAATCTTGGAGTCGAAAAATTTGGCTTCAACTTTCTGAAAGGAAGAACGCTCTTGAATTTAGTCGGCGCTACCGGCGTGAAAGATTATTACAAAAAAGCATCGGCGGGTATTATTGAAAATTCGCGAAAACAAAAATCCCCGAGATTTGAATATCAAATGGAGAAAAAACAGGCGGCATTCGATCAACAAGATTTTTATCCGGTCGATTGCACTTGCTACGGGAACCAATTGGTAATCCAGCCTGATGGGCAAATATCCAACTGCCCATTTTATAAGGCTTCACTCGGGCATATTGAAGATATAAATAACGATTTCCGCATCTGGAACCAACCGATAGTAAAAGAATGGAGGAAAAGACTTCCTCTTTATCACGCTGGGGATGCAAAAGCTATCAGTGGTGGCGGCTGTGCGTGGAGTTCAATTGAGCTCAAGGGCGACATTATCGCCATTGATGATGCAAGTCAAATATTTTCCGAGGAGGTATTAAATGAACTCATCTGGTCTCGATATAAACAACTCCAACCTCAAAAAACCTAAAATTGGAATTATTGGCGGCTCGGGTTTGTGTTCATTCCGCGAGCTTCAAATAATTTCCGAATCAAAGCCTGAAACAAAATACGGCCTTCCGTCAGATATTATTTCGATCTGTAAACTTGGAGACCAACTTGTAGCATTTCTCCCAAGACATGGATCGAAGCACACAATTGCACCGCATAGAGTGCCATATAAGGCAAACTTAGCCGCTCTGAAAAAAATAGGAGTTGAATATGTCGTAGGAACATGTATCGTGGGAAGCTTGAAAGAAAAGATTGCCCCAGGCAGCATAGTATTGCCTGACCAGTTCGTGAATCTTACATGGGGTCGTGATGATTTTTCCGAAGTAGATGGTTCATTCATCCATTTACCCATGGGGGAACCTTATTGCAAACATCTTCGCGAAAAAATTATCGAATCTGCCAGTAAAATATCGCTCCCGGTTATTCCAAAGGCAACGGTAGCTGTTATACAAGGTCCACGGTTTTCAACCAAAGCAGAAAGCCAATGGCTTTCGACCAATGGTTGGGATATAGTAAATATGACACAATATCCGGAATGCTACTTAGCACGCGAACTCGGACTTTGCTATGCATCAATCGCTGCAGTGACAGATTACGACATTGGATTGCAAAAAGATACAGTCATGGACCCCAATCATATGGATGCCATTCTTGAGATTTTTAAAAACAACATTCAAATGACAAAATCTCTTTTGCTGGCATTCATCGGCAAATCAGTGTCCACGCTTTCCTGCAAATGTGCTTCAACTGTAGTGAAAACTTACTACGAAGCATTGTTATAAAAAATATCGTTCCGCCATAATATCATTTTTGGCGGGATTTTTTTGACATTATTAGTTACTTTTTTATAATGTACAATATGATCAAATCGGAACGCATTGCCAAAAAAATAAACAAGCGAATAAAGATATGGGTGGAAGATCGCGCCAAATTAATCGTGGCTATTGACGGCTATGCCGGATCGGGTAAAACCACTATCGCTGATTTTATTGCAAAACAAAATCCCGATGTGCTATCTGTTCATCTTGATGATTTTGTTCATCACTGGAAAGACAGAAAACGGATGATCAATGAAGCCAAAAATAAACCGCGGGTTTTTGAATGTGATTGGTATCGTTATGGCGATCTGGAAAAATTAATCAAGAAATTTAAAACAAAAAAGGAAGCAACGGCAAAAATTAAAGCATATGACTACGATAAAAATGATTTTGGTTCGCCCAAAACATTTGATATATCAAAAAAAATCCTAGTTGTTGAAGGCAATTTCTTACTCCATCCCCTGCACAAAATTAGCAAATTGTGGAATAAAACCGTCTACCTCGATATTGACTTTGCCAGAGCCGACAAAAGAAGGATTTCTAGGGAAAAGAAAAAATGGGGCAAACGCTATGTTCCCGAAACTCATCCCGACAACTGGACAAAATACTACAAAGAGTCCTATCGTAAATATATAAAACAGCATAAACCATTTAAAAAATGCGACTTGGGGTTTAAACTATAACAAATCAACATCTCGACTCACGGGCACAGCTCTCAAAACGCCATTTTCCATTGCCCGTTGGCTATCCATCGGCAATTCAATGATAAATTCAGTCCCCTTTCCGCATCCTTCGGATTCTGCGCGAATCGTGCCTCCGTTGCTGATAACCGTCTGCGCGGCCAAATACAATCCGATACCCTTGCCGTTGACATTCACGCTTTTCGCTTTTTCTCCTCGCTCGAATGTCCGGTTGAAAATATCCTGCAAATCTTTTTTATCCATCCCGATGCCGGTATCGGAAACCGTCACGCGTAATTTTTCGCCCGCGATGGCAACTGAAACCGTAACCCCTCCTTCCTGCGTGTATTTAACGGCATTATCGATGATGTTATAAATTGCCTCACCAATCCCGCGGGCATTGATGTTTATCGGCGCGATCGGCGCGATCGGCGCGATAAAATGGAGATATATATTTTTATCAGCGGCAATCTTCTCAAAATTAGCGACAATATCGGCAATCAATTTCACTGCGTCGTTCGGATCTTTGACAACTTCGCCCTTATTCATCTGGAAATGCGCAACATCCAAAAGATCGTTAACCAACTGAATTAATTTTTGAGTCGCATCAAGAGATACCTTGATTTTATTTTTGGCTTTAATCGAAATCTTCCCGTAACTCCCTTCGTTTATCATGCTTAAATATCCTTGAATAACTGAAAGAGGGCTGCGCAAATGATGTTGGGTGGAAAGCAAAAATTGCGTCTTGGCATTGTCCAGATGCTTGAGGTCTTCGGCTAGATCTTCGGCATTCTTACGCAATATTCGCTCTCTCGCCGCCACAAACTCTGCTTCCTCGCGACGCTTGCTTTCTTTTTCGACTGAAACCGCAACATAACACCCAAGAGCACAATAAACAACGAACACCAACGATGTCAACATCTTTAAAAACAGAGTCTCAACAAAAAACGGAATCGTAAGTAGAACTATCGCCATCAAAACGATCAAAACTTCCGATAAAAAAACCTTAAGATTAAAAAGCTGGTGTTTAAATATGACAAAAAACAATATTATTGCACCAATTATTTCGGCGAAATATGCGAAAATCGGATACAAATTTATCCCATAAGCCGGCAAATAAGCAATCCCCCCGCTATTTAAAACAATAAACGCGGTAAATAAGTATTTGAGTTGAATTTTTCTTTCGCCGCTGGCAACTTTATAGCCTTGATACAGATTATAAAAATATAAACCAATGATTAAAAAGAAATATATCAAAAAAAGGCTATGAAAGATTTGTGCTTTTGTGTGAACTCCCCAATCGTATTTGTAGAGATCATTAACGAAATAATCAGTTCGGCTGATAATCAGAAACAAAAATGAAACAAAATACCCCAGCCATAGAATGAGTCTTTCTTTATTTTGCATCCCTAAGAAATAAATACCGAACTGATACATGAACAATGGAATAAAAACAACACCGCTATATACATTTCTATCCCAAAAAATCGCTTGCTGATCGGTTTTGGAAATAAATACAAAAAAAGTAAATACGAGCCAAAGCGTAACGCTAAAACAAAACAGCCCAAAAGTAATTCCGACCTTCCGGTCCTTTGCTTTAAAGAATGTAAAAAGACCAAGAATAAAAAGAAATATTCCGCCGATCAAAGAAAAAATTGCAAAGAAAAAATTAGAATTCATCTAAAATTGACGATTTTATTTTAATGGCTTGCCGAAGCTGTAAAAATTGATTTTGAAGTAAGGATATCTCTTCATCAATATTATCATCTCCTCCGCTTTAGCCAAATCAACAAAACCAACCGAATTTTCCATACGACCCTCTAATGCAAAAATTATCGTTTCCGAGAGACAAGCAAAAGCTTGGCGAGGCCGCAAACCAATATCCATACCATAATCTATTTGCGGAGTATCAATTATTCCCCCATCGATAATTTTCACATCTGGCCTTTGTTTCAAAATTTCGGGCGAAATGTTCCGCGGTTGTGTTATGTCGTAGATAATTGCGCCCTTTTTCAAATAAGACTCTTTTATCAATGATTCAATGGCGCTACTCGCAACCACAACAATATCAGCCTCATTAAAACTGTTAAGATCTGCAACAATTTTTATTTTTTTACTCGCTGCCCTTCCGATACTCGCGATCATTTCTTGAAGCCGTTCTTTTTTCTTGTCATTGACTATCACATCAAAACCATCAGCCACAAACATTTTAGTAACGGCACTGCCAATCGAACCCGCCGCGCCAACGATACCAATCGTAACGCCTTCTTTTGACAAGCCATTATCTTTAATTATTTTCCTTACACTCTCAACAGTAATACCTGCGGTAAGCGAATTTCCATTCGTAATTGTAACACCCACATCCGCAATCAAATCCAAGCCTCCATGCGATATCGTAGATGTAAATTCACCTAGGCCCACAACTGTAACCCCGAGCTGCTTAGCTTTTTTGATAGCCTGTTTTAATTTATTAAGCACTGTTGCGCGCGGCAAAGTATAAAATTGTTTTCCAGTAAACGGAACGACTATTATATATCCTTCTACTTCACTACTGCCTTCAATAACTATCTTACTTGAAACTATTGGCGGCAAAAATTTAATAATAAATTCTAAAACTGTTTCAGGAAATAACCGAAAAACAGGATTAACGCGGCCCATGTCATCTTTTGCGGAAAGCCTTGGATGTATCAAAAAAGCAAATTTTTTCATGGTTGGATTACGCGCTTTAAAGGCTATGCCTTGTTGAACAAAAGTATAAATTTACTAATGAAAACAGCCTGATCGACGCGTTTTTCTTCACTTAAAAATAAATTTGATTACCGCGCCCATCGCGGGAAGGTTTTGCACAATCGCGTAAAATATAATTACAAAAAACGCGACCATCAAAATAAAATCGACAAACTTGCTCATATTTTTACATTTTTATTATAGCTCAATTATCCGCAATCAATCAATAAATCAAACCAGTTAATTTTATTTTGCGCCATCCAGCCGCTTCAATAACTCCATTCCAATTCCCCGCTATCGGCGACAAACGATAAAAAACTATTGCTCCCCGCTCCAACAATCTGGTCTATCGAATAATAAATATTATTCCATTCTTGCGCCGCGCTTCCTTCGGCCCTTTGACTAATCACGGTCAAATTAACATAATGATTTTCCATTGACTGCGCGTTAACAAATAACGGCAAAAACAAAAAACCGGACAATAGCATCGGAATACTGACAATGATATTTCTTTTGTTCATTTTTTAATTTATTGTATTATCCAATTTGGGGATTGAAATTGAAAACAAATAAAACAACAAAGCCACTGACTAAAACCAATATGCTTAGACCTAAAATAACAATCCATTTAATAAATATATTTTTGATTTATGATTTGGCAAAAACAAATAAAGCAAAAAATAAAAATAAAAATTGAACTAACAATATCAAATTTAATAAAACAACATTATCGCCATCGGTTAAAAAATTATTGCGAAATTCATGATAATAACCCCGGGGCTTGCTATCTTGGACAACGCCATAATAAAAATTACCAAGCGGGCTCCACAACGCTTCCGGAACCGCAAACATTGCCAGAAATACGCCAAACCAGATTTTTTGTTTTTTTGTCATTGTTTTGATTGATTTGTTTTGTGGATTTAGAGCGACAATTACGGTTTGCGCGTTTGATAAAAAATCTTATTTTTCATTTTTTGGATATTGTTCGTTGGCTAATCGCTTTGACAGATCGTAGATATCGCCCGCGCCCATCACCAAAACTATTTCGCCGCCTTTGATTTCTTTTTTTAACCTTCCAAAAACATCTTTTGTTGGTATGTATTCCACTCGGCCGCCGGCTACGGTTTTTACCAATTTTTGGCTGCTGACTTTTTTTTGGATCGCGGCCGATTCGCGGCCCGCAACTTGATAAATGTCCGTTATAAAAATTCTATCAAGCGGATTTTTTTTGAAAACTTCAACGAATTTGTCGAAAAGCAAATGCGTGCGCCACGCTTGGTGCGGCTGGAAAACGCAGATAATTTTTTTATTGGGCCATTTCTGCCGCGCCGCTTCCATTGTCATTTTTATCTGCGTGGGATGATGGCCGTAATCCGAAACTAAAATAATCCTTTTCCCATCGATCATCCCCGATTCTTGATCAAACCTTCTCCACGAACCATTGTATTTTGATAAAGAATCAAATATTTTTTTATCTGAAATTTCCAACAACCGCCCCACCGCCAGCGCGGCCAGTCCGTTGGCCACATTGTGCTCGCCGGGAATTTTCATAACCGCTTGCAACTTTTTTGCCTCTATCTGCTCCAGCGAGTATTTTTTGATTTTCATTTCATTCGGCCTCATTCGTCCGGCAAGCTTGGAAACATTCGCGTCATCGGCGCAAACCACTAGGGTTCCGGTTTTTGGCAAATGGCGCGCGAATTTCTCAAACGCCGCCAGCAATTCGGCCTCATTCCTGTAACATTCCATATGATCCATTTCGATATTGGTCATCACAATCATTTCAGGCCAATAATTCAAAAACGACTCGCCATATTCGCAGGCCTCGATTACCAAGTATTTTGATTTACCCAGACGAAAATTTGAATCGCCGAATTCCTTGACCTTGGTGCCCACGATAACTGTGGGATCCATCAAGGCCTTCGCCATCATCAAGCCGATCATTGCAGTGGTCGTGCTTTTGCCATGCGCTCCCGCCACCGCGATCGTTTTGTAAAGCTTGGTCAATTCGCCCAGTGCCTGCGGATAACTTATTGTTTTTATTCCCAACCGCTTCGCTTCCTTCAGCTCCGGATTCGTATCTTTCACCGCCGGACTGTAAATCACCGCATCCGGCATTAACGGTTTCAAACTTTTCCCGCCGGCGTAAATTCGCGCGCCCAGCTTTTTTAATGCCGCGGTAATATCCGAAGATGTTAAATCCGAACCGGAAACCTGCCAACCCTGCGCCAGATAATAACGCGCCAGCGCGGAAACTCCGATGCCGCCAATACCGACAAAATGTACTCTCATAAAAAATTTGATTTATTCTCCCAATTTTAAGCTTTCCAAAATCGTGTACACCGGACCGCCTTTTCTTAATTGGCTTTCCATAATCTCAATAGATTCAACCATAAATGTCCGGCTGATTTTTTCGTTTATTTCCGGTATTTCCTCCTGTTCCATTTGTGCCAATCCGGCAAGTTGCAACCGCGCCAAAGTAATATGCGGCGCGAAGCTGTAAATTTCGCTCTCGCGATACTCGCCGCCGCAAAATTCATAAAGCGAAGTTTCCAAATCTTTTTGCAACGCGCCCAATTCCGACGAACTGTCCCCAACCGCCCATATCATTTTAGGCGGTTTTTTGGACAAATTTTCCACCGGGCCATACGCCACCTTATCAATAGTCAGATCAAACGGTTCATGGCGTATGGCGATTTCCGCCGCGTTTTTGCATATCTCACAAACTTCTTCGTCATTGGCGTTGCCTAAAAAATTCAAAGTTATGTGCAAACTTTCCGTCTTGGTCCAGCGCGCCGGCAACCCGGGCCAGCGATCCTGAAACAAACCTAATTCATTGCGCAATTTTTCCGGCAAATTGATTGCGATAAATATCCGATGCAAGTTATTCATAGGCAGATGCTAATGCTTATATTAAATTTAAATCAATTTCAAAAAAAATGAAAGTGGTTCGATTATATGCTAGAATTTAAAAAGATTGATGTATTATTCGGCTACACAAAAATAATAATGGAAAATACCGCCAATTATCCAGATATTAATTTTGTTCATATCTTTCATATATATATGCGAATAGTATTCACATATTCAATCGCCGCTAATTTCCTGAAATTAAAACCCAATAAATTCGTTTCCCAGTTTAAAAGCACATCCGTCTAAATTGACAAAAAGTTAACAGAAAGGTAATCATATTATCGTATCAATAAAAATATGAAAATAATTATTAACGGACCATTTAAGAATAATATAAACAACATAATGCGCGACTTGGGATACCATTTCCAAGGCGAAGACCCCACTGCCAAAGAATTGGGATTTACCCGGCCAAGAATCGGTTACCCGCGTCTCCACTTGTTCATAAAACCGGACAAGGAAAGTATTGCGTTGAGTCTTCACTTTGACCAGAAAAAACCGGTTTATCAAGGATCGGTGGCGCATTCCGGCGAATACGATGGGCCGGTAGTGGAACGCGAAATGGCGCGCATCGAGAAATACTTGGAAAGTTGCAAACGCTAATTTATCTCAATGGAAATAATCTCGCTAACGCCGAATAATTTTCAAATCGCGGTGGAAACCGCGAATCGAATAATCCAAAAAGGAGGAGTCATTGTCGCACCCACCGACACGGTTTACGGTTTGCTGGCGAATGCCGCGAACGAAAACGCGGTAAAAAAAATTTATACGATTAAAGATCGTCCTCAAGGCAAACCATTGCCGATTTTTGTGAAAAATATGGCAATGGCAAAAAAATTAGCAAAAATATCGGCAGGACAGCAAGAGTTTTTGGAAACCAAATGGCCAGGGAAATTCACCGCGATATTATTTCGAAAGTCAGGCGCGGAGATTTTTGGCGCTGATAACAAGACAATCGCGCTGCGCATACCATTTCACGCATTCGCAAATTCTTTGTTGGAAACCGCCAACCAACCATTGGCGGCTACATCGGCGAATCTTTCCGGACTGCCCGCGACCACAAAAATTGATGAAGTTCTAAACCAGCTTGCCCGCGCCGCCATTATGCCTGATTTGGTGATCAACGCCGGCGACCTGGACGAATCAAGCCCCTCAACCATCATTGACTTGACCCAAATCCCGCCGCAAACTATCCGTCCTTAAAAAAACAACTATGGAAAAAGGAGCTAAAAAAATAAAATCCGGTATCAACAAAAAACAAGAGTTGGAGCTTTTGCGCGAGATTATTGAGACCATCAGCTACAATTTGGATTTAAAAGAAGTTTTGGCAAGGATTGTGAAGATTGTAAGCGGCGTCACCAAGGCGGATTCTTGCTTTTTGTATTTGCTGGATGGCAACAATCTGGTTCTGCGCGCATCGCTGAATCCCAAACCCCTGGAGATCGGCAACATAAAATTGAAAACCGGCGAAGGGATCACCGGCTGGGTGGCGCGCAACAAACAAACCGCGGCCATCGCCAAGGAAGCTTATAACGACGAAAGATTTAAAACCGTCAACAGCCTTCCCGAAGATAAATTCGAGGGATTTCTTTCCGTGCCGATTATTTATCGAGACGAAGTGCTGGGAGTGATCAATGTCCAGCACTCAAAACCGCGGGCATACTCCAAAACCGAAATCACTCTGTTTGAATCGGTCGCCAAAGCCGTCGGCGGCGCGATTGAAAACGCATCCCTCTTTTCGGAAAAGGAGGCGCTAAAGGAAGCTCTAGAAACCCGCAAGGTGATCGAAAAAGCAAAAGGAATCCTGATGAAAGAATTTTCCGTCAGCGAAAACGAGGCCTACAAGCTTCTGCACAAAAAAGCGATGGACAAACGCCTGCCGATGAAAGAAATCGCCAACGCGATCATCATCTCCTCGGAATTCAAAAAATAATTTTCCCCAAACAAAAAACCGCCGGTATGATCAAAGGGCGGTTTTTTGTTTGCTTGGTATCGCTAAAAATTAAATTCTTTTACTTTTTCCCAGGTGTTTTCGTCGAGTACCGCGATTTTGTTGTCGCTGATCATATAAAGATAGTCATTGATATAGATCGCCCGCTTGGGATTGATATCACTTACCGCTTTGAGCAGCGACAATTTATCGTTCAGATATGAAAATATATAGCCGCCATTGCTTCCCGGCATAAAAAATATGCCGTGTTTGCCGTCCATCAAAAATGCATGATGATTGTTAACGGCCTCCGACCAATATTCTTTAAGCGAATATTTATCCATTTCCGCGGGATGGGCCGGATCACTGACATTAAAATAAGAAATTTTAACACTGGAATCTTCCATACCGATACCGATGATTCTGTCTTTGTTCACCGGATGCAAATATCCTGAATAACCCGGAATCTTGAGCTCGCCGGCAAGTTTGGGATTTTTCGGGTCTTTCAAATCAATAACATAGAACGGATCGGTTTGGCGGAAAGTGACAATATAGCCTTTGTCTTCAATAAACCGGGCCGAATATATCTTTTCCGCCTTGCCCAGATCGAGCACCGAACCGCTGATTTTCATTTCCGGATCAAGAACATAGACATCATTGGCGGTTTCGCTGCGGGCAAACCATGAACCGCCGACTGTGGTGGCAATCCTTAAATTGCCGTTGTATTCATCCAGCGAAAATTGGTTTAACGGCTGGCCCGGAACCGATCCGGCGGCATAAAACTTCAAATCTCCCAAACCGATCTTAGCAACAACCGTTTTGTCAAGATTCCTTAAACGCGTTTTGCGATATCCCGCCAGACGATTTTGCATTTCATTCTCGAACCTCAAACGATTATCGGAGTTCAACCCGTTTTTGTAATTATTTAAAATCGTATCCAACTCAACCATTTTGGCCGATGAACCGATATCATAACTTTCAAGTTTTCCGATTTGATCAATTAACGAAGCACTCACCAAATCCCTCATGCTTTCCTTGATCGAGCCCGCATGGATATCAAACTCGCTTTCATAGGCCGGATATGTTATGAAAAGATTTTCCGACGACATATAAATAACCGACGAATCGCCCAAACCGGCAAACGAAGTTTTTTGCTCCACCGCGCCGTTCACCGCATTAATGACAAAAATGCTAAAAATGGCATTGGTCGGAAGAACCCGCTCCGGATGGTAAATGGAATTGCATGTAATCGAAACTCCAACGCCGCCGATCGTCAACGGCCTTATTGGACAAATATCGGTTGTGCCGATATTCGTTTTCGTTACTATATAAATCTTGCCGTTGCGCAACCGCGAACCGATGATTGAAGCGTTACCTTCAGGTTTTATGTTCCAAATTTCAATTGGATTCTTCGGATCCGCGACATTGTAACCGGTTACCCCGCCGTCGCCGAAAACCGCCAAAACATTATTGAATAATAGCAAATCGCCAGATTTCTTAATGTTTGCGTCAACCGCCATATCATTCAGCGGCAGGGCTTTTATGGCTTTGGCGCTCGCTAACTGGCAATCATAACAGCGCGAAACATTGTTGGTTGCGGAAATCCCGCCGCCCGCGCCCCACCAATAAATCGGGCTCGACCCGGAATAATAAATTTCTTTACCGTCTGTTTTTACGATATCCGGCTCATCGATTCCCGCCACTTGCACATTTGTAGCTGACGCGCGATCTGCCAAAACGGCTCCGGCGGCAGTTGGAGCAGAAATACTTTTCGCACTGTCGCTTGCATTCGACCCCAAACCGTCCATCGTAGTCGCTATCGCCAATCCGCCGCCCAAGGAACTCCGACTATGATTATCACTTGTTTCTTGAATTGCTTTTTGAAAATAAATTTTAAAATCCGCGGCGGCGGCAAATGTTTTAAATCTTTCCGAACTGACGCTGGCGCCCGCCGGATTATTTCGGAAACTGGCGATTCCCTGCGGCCCGACTTTCAAACCATTCCAACTGCCATACCACGAAGAATAAAATGCTTTTACGGCGCTGATTGTCTGTGCGCCATAATACCCGGTGGCTCCGGCCGGGATATCAAATCCCGAATCAATCAAACACGATTGCAAATTAGCTACCGTATCGCCTTTTTGATAAGCCGCGACCGCCTCCAGCTTGGAAGGATTGCATCCTGCCGCGCCGGCCAAAGTAAATCCCAGAAACGCAATCGCTAAAGATAGCGCGAAAATAATCGGCAATTTATTCATTTTTTTGTTTTATTTTAATTATTTATTCGTCTGTTTATTAAATTATAGCATCTTAGGCTTTAGGAAGAAATAACTTGCTATCTAAAAGAATTATGTTTTGACTCATTTGATTAAATGAGGTAGATTATTAACATTAAGCACAACGAAGTGCTTTCAAACAAGACAATGGCGTCTCCGAATCGAATTCGGGGATTTTGTTTTTTAAAACGCGACTGTTTTAAAAAACAATCCTGCGGGCAATCCCTAAGGATAATCATTTAAAAATATGGAAGCAAAAGAAATAGTTGAGTTATGCAAAAAAGCCGGCGCCAAAATGGTTGATTTGAAGTTTTGCGATCTGCCCGGCGCGTGGCAGCATTTTACCGTGCCTCTCGACCAGTTTGACGAAAAAGTTTTTTCCAAAGGTATCGGTTTTGACGGCTCGTCAATCCGCGGATTCAAAAGCATTGAAGAAAGCGATATGATCTTGATTCCCGATGCGAAGACTTTTGTCGTTGATCGCTTCGGCAAGGAACCGGTCGGCGGTTTGATTTGCGATGTTTATGATCCGGAATCAAAAACCCGTTTTGAAAAAGACCCGCGGGCGATCGCCCAAGCCGCGGAAAAGTTTTTAAAGGAAAGCGGCATTGCCGACACCGCCTATTATGGCCCGGAAGCGGAATTCTTTATTTTCGACCGTGTTGAATTTGCCAGCGGACAAAATAGCGCTTTCCACCGGATCGAATCCTGCGAAGCCAATTGGAATGATAACGGCGAAGACGACGGTTCAGGATATAAGATCCGCAACAAAGAAGGATATTTCCCAATGGCACCCTCAGACCAAACCGCAGATATCCGTCGCGCTATGGTGACGGAACTGAAACGGCTTGGAATTGAAGTTGAAAAAGAACATCACGAAGTGGCCACTGCCGGACAAGCCGAGATTGATATCAAATATGATTATCTGCTATCACAGGCAGACAAAGTGATGCTTTTCAAGTATGCGGTCAAAAATGTGGCGCGGCACTTTGGCAAAACCGCAACATTCATGCCCAAACCGCTGTTCGGCGACAACGGCTCGGGAATGCACACGCATATTTCTTTATGGAAGGGAACGACTAATTTATTTTTTGACGCCAACGACTATGCCGGTTTGAGCCAAACCGCGCTATGGTTTATCGGCGGATTATTGAAGCACGGAAAATCTCTTATGGCCTTCTGCGCGCCCACGACAAATTCCTACAAACGGCTCGTACCCGGATTTGAAGCGCCCACAAACTTGGCATATTCGGCCCGCAATCGTTCCGCGGCCATCCGCATCCCGATGTACAGCGGCGCGCCAGCATCAAAACGCATAGAATTCCGGCCAACCGACGCTTCCTGCAATCCTTATTTGGCATTTTCGGCCATGCTAATGGCCGGCTTGGACGGTATCGCCAATAAAATTGATCCGGGCAACCCCGCCAACGGCAATATATATAAAAATCGCGATTCAATTTCGCAAGTTCCCGCATCACTGGAAGAAAGCTTGGCGGCATTGGAAAAAGACAGCGAATACCTATTCGCCGGCAATGTTTTTTCAAAAGATATCGTTGAAAGCTGGATCAGCTACAAAAAAACCGCCGAACATGATATTGTGCGTACCCGGCCAACTCCGATTGAATTTGAGCTTTATTATGATATCTAAAAAACCGGGCAAAAACAAAAAAAACGGCAGTTGTGCCGTTTTTTTTGTTTGATTTGGCCGCAATATTATTTCAATAACACTGCTTCCTTAACCCTTTGCATAGCGGTAACATTCGTTAAAATCGCCAGCGCCGCCAGTAAAAATGACGCCAGCGCCGGAT
>JBARNX010000052.1:0-9944 GCA_049641805.1 Minisyncoccales bacterium | reverse complement strand
GATGTCGCACTGGTACACGCCGCCAATTTTACATACACAACGGCTAATGCCGACAATGCCTGCCAGGCGCGCGCGGCCGCGGCCGGTCTTTCGGGAACATATTTGGCGTTAATGTATGAAACCGTACTATCCCAACTTAATAATTGTAATCTTATTACCGTTTTGCGTTATCCAACCGATGTTTTACCCGGAGCGGCGCTGTGGAACGGGGAAAAAATCAGCGGGGAAAATATTTGCGAATGGCATCTGGTCGCAACCGGCGCCAATGATATGTTCTCGGTCAATCCTGACGGAAATTATTTGCAAAACCCGATAGAATATAATGAATTCGGCACCCTGACTGACGCAAGGGTATTCACAAATTTTCAGCCGACGGGCAATGGCGCTTATGATCGGGCGAATACTTGCTTGCAATACAGCACCTGCGACTACATTACCGGAGGCGCGCTTCGCGGATGCTTCTATGGTTACAGCAGAAGCAAAGATGTGAATTGGGCGGGAGCATCATCTCCGCTAGACTACAGGGGTCTTTGCGCTACCCCTTGCATGGATGCCGGCTCCCAAAAAGCGCTTTATTGCGTACAGCAATAAATTATCCCGAGGGCAAAACCCCGAGGTTTTTTTCTGCGAGGAATAACTTTATCTATTTTCATTTTAAATTATTTTGTTTTATAATAAATTCATAAAAGAAGAATTAACAAAATAGAAATGAAACAAACAAAATTCGCCAAAGCATTGGCGTTATCAACCGGAGTTCTGATTTTTTCATTGTCGGCAAGTTATCTGATTTTTGCTTTGCCGTGGACCCCGCCAAGCGCCCCTCCGCCCGGCGACAATGTTGACGCCCCGATAAACACCGGCGGCGAGGCGCAGACAAAAGAAGGCGGATTAATAATCGGCGGATCATCATGGACCCAGATGAACATACATCCGTCAATAGACGACACATACAATCCAATCTCGGGAGCATCGGATAGCGCCCATTTCCATCTTGACCTGCAAAATATGCCGGCAGGAAAAGCGCCGGTGCTTGAAGTACCGGGAACTCTCTGGTTAATGAACAAAGGCGGTTATAACAGCAATCTGAAAGTTGACGGGATGTTTCACGCTAATGGAGCGGTTGGTTCTGCCAATGAGTTTGTGTCAACATTGGAAGATGGCGGTGGCGGATACGGCCAACTGCGCATGGTTAAAGGCAATTACGGCGCGATGTTGCGCAACGACGGCATCAATACTTATTTCTTGCTGACTAATTCGGGCGAACAGTATGGAATTTGGAACTCATTGCGGCCTCTTTACATCGACAATTCAAACGGATATGTGTATGTTGGGACCAAACTATGTTTAAACAATCAATGCTGTTCGAAATGGAAAGAATGTTTTGAGCTAAGCGGAGTTACTCCTACCCTGCCCGGAGGAGCGGAAAACAAAAGAATATTCGTAACCGGCAGAACTTATACCGCCAATGAAGTGGGCAATCGAGCTAACGCGGATACACTCTGCCAAAAACATGCTGACGGTGCGGGCCTGCCGGGAACATTTAAAGCTTTAATATATTTCTGCACCACGGGTTACAGCCCCTATACTGGTTTACCGTCTAGCGGCCATTTCTGGAATTGCAGCACCAGCGAATGCGTTTCGGTTGCCGGCAGCCCTGTGGATCTTTTCACCAAAGACGGCAGCGGCAATTATCTGGAAAATCCAATCAAATATGATGAAGTGGGAGGAGCGCCCTCAAACCCGGTAACTGTTTGGACTGGTTTTACGCCTGATGGTTCGGGCGGCTGGACGGGGCAGTTGTGCAGCCCCAGTTCTCCATGGGGACTTTGCTATACTCCTTCAGGAGGAACTTCTTATACGATACACGGCAGCAGTTTCAGCAAGGATATCGGATGGGCGCATTTTGCCAATGCCCCTTATGGAAATGTCTCTACCTGCTTGAGCCAATCGCGAGCGCTGTATTGCGTGGAACAATAAACTGCCGCGCGCCCAAGGCGTCGCCAAACATCGCCGGGCCGGAGCCCCGAGGTATTGCACTCAATAAAAACACATCATGCAAAATAAATTATCATCATTGGCAATCGTTTTAAGTGTTTGTTCTTTTGGCTTCTCCATTTTTGTTTTTTCGGAAACAAGAAAAAACGCTCAAAGCGATTTTAATCCGCCGACAGTTCAAAGCGATGCTTCCGCTTCGATCCCGGATCAAATTCTTCCGGAACAGAAACAAAATAAGACCGTTGAAATCTCCGTATCCGAAGATGGATTTTCTCCAAGCGGTTTTCATATCAATCTCAATCAATTCGCAACAGTATCAATCGCCAATACGGGAGAAAAACCCCATTCTTTCGTGGTTGATGAATTGGGAATCGACACCGGCTTAATTGAACCCGGGCAAACCAAGAAATTTGAATTCGGCAAAGACATTAAATCGGCGGAATCGTTTAAATTCTATTCCAATGCCGAAGGAGACGATAAGGAAAAAATAATCGGCTCAATTTTGATTTTCTAAATCTTTTTCAAAAAAAAGGGGATCATATCCCCTTTTTTGTTTTAATTTCACAAAAATTAAATCCCAACCGACATTCTTGGAAAAATTCCGCCAATTTCTGTTTTCGAAAAACCTGCCGTTTAGATATTTTTAATTCGTATTTTAATGTTTTCTTGCTCAATCAAACGGCGATCCTGCTTTGCCGACAGGCCCTCGGAACCGCGCGAAGACAGGCAATGTTTGGCGTTAACCAGCGCCAGCTTCATTGAATATTCAATATCGTTGCCGCTTGCCATCATTCCCGACATAAACCCGGAGGCGAACGCATCTCCGGCGCCGGTAACATCAACAACCTTGAAAGGTTTTAATTTTGCCTCATAGATTTTCCCGCCGGCAATGATTATCGCGCCGTCTTTGCCTTTTGTAATCACATTGATTTTCGAATGCATATGGACGATCCTTTTGATAATACTTATTTCATCGGCGCAATTCGCTCCCGCCATCGCCGCGGCCTCCTCAAAATTCAATATCAAAACATCGATTCGCGCCAGTAAACCTTTGATGCACCCCCGCCCCATCGCCAGCTGTGAATTACCCAAATTGGCCGCCACCATCGCGCCTTGTTTTTTGGCATGCGCGATGATCTGTTCGGTCAGGCGGCATAATTTGCCCGACAACGGCGCCAGATAAAACAATTTGGCGTTCATTTTTTCCCATTGGATATTTTTATTTTCCAACAATTCCGACGCGCCGCGATAAACCAAAATCACGCGATCCATTCCTGGAGCGCTCAACACCACGGAACTGTTGGTGGAAATTTTATCGGTTATCGCCGCCATTGAAGTGTTAACTCCCAATCCTTTCAGATACTCAATCGCTTCACGGCCGGGAATATCGTCGCCCACCATACCGCAATAGGCGGTATCAAGACCCTGCGCGGCAAATGTCCGGGCGGTATTCACGCCGCCGCCGCCAAAGGCAAACCGCGTACCGGGAATATCAATTTTTGATCCCAGATCAAAAACCAGATCCTTGGCGGGCGTGAAATGCGCGCTTTTCTTGACAAATTTCGGCGGCAGATCCATATAGGCGTCCCATGCCGCCGACCCGAAAGTGATTACATCAAACATAAATTTGGATAATTTTCAATTTCTAATTTTGCAATCAGCGCGAATTCAAAATTCAATTTGCCGAGGTCGCACCTCGGCGATTATCCCTCGCAATGCTCGGGACAAGCTGCCGAGGAACGACCTCAAACACAAGAAACAATTTTTTATTTCTGCAAGCCGCCGAGCTTGATGATGGTTTTCATTACGCTGTCGGGATTCAAAGACATTGTTTCAATGCCTTCGCGCATAATAAATTCGGCAAATTCCGGATAATCGCTGGGAGCCTGGCCGCAGATGCCGATATATTTTCCGCGCGCCTTGCAGGCTTTAATCGCCTGCGCCACCAAAACTTTCACCGCCTCGTTATTCTCATTGCCGATATAGGACAGCTGGCCGGCGTCGCGATCCAGCCCGAGCGCCAACTGCGTCAGATCATTGGAACCGATGGACATCCCGTCAAAAATCTCCAGGAATCGGTCGGCAAGAATAACATTTGACGGAATCTCGCACATCACCATTATCTTCAAACCATTTTCACCGGATACCAATCCGTTTTTTTTCATGGCTTCAATCACCTTTTTACCTTCCTCGACCGTGCGGCAAAATGGAATCATCACCCACACATTATCCAAACCCATTTTCTCGCGAACTTTTTTGATCGCCGCGCACTCCATCGCAAACGCCGGGGCAAACCGCGGATCGTAATATCTTGACGCGCCGCGCCAGCCGATCATCGGGTTTGATTCTAATGGTTCATAGTCCTTGCCGCCAATCAACTCGCGGTATTCGTTGGTTTTAAAATCCGAAAAGCGCACGATCACATGCTTGGGATAGAACGCCGCCGCGATCGTGGCCACCCCTTCGGCCAGCTTATCCACGAAGAATTCTTTTTTATCTTTGTACCCGGTGGTAATCTTTTCAATCTGCGCCTTTACTTTTTTATCCTTTAACTTGGCAAAATTAATCAGCGCCAGCGGATGCACTTTCACTTTGTCGGCAAAAATAAATTCCACCCGCGCCAGTCCCACGCCGTTATTGGGCAGGAACGATGCCTTGAACGCGCCTTCCGGCGTGCCCACATTCAGCATAATTTTTGTCGGCAATTCCGGGATCGTTTTCAGATCATATTCTTTTTTGGTATAGGGAATTTTTCCCGCGTATACCCGGCCTTCCAAACCTTGGGTGCAATCGGCGGTGGCAATGATTCCGCTCTTCAAAACCTTGGTGGCGTTTCTCGCGCCCACAATGCAGGGCGTGCCCAACTCGCGCGAAACAATGGCCGCGTGGCAGGTTTTGGTGCCTTCATCAGTCACAATCGCCGACGCAATGCGCATGATCGGCACCCAATCCGGGTCGGTCATTGTCGTCACCAGAATCTCGCCTTTCTTGAATTGGCCGATTTGTTTGACATTGGGAATGATATGGATTTTTCCCTCTCCGATCTTGTTTCCCACGGCAATGCCGGTCACCAGCGGCTTGGCGCTGGTTTTTACCTCATATTCTTCATAGGTATTCTTGATTTCCGTTCCGGCATAGATGGTTTCGGGTCGCGCTTGAACAATGAACAACTGGCCGGTCTTGCCGTCTTTGGCCCATTCAATATCTTGCGGCCCTTGGTAGTGTTCCTCAATGATCACCGCCCATTTAGCCAGCTGTTCGGCTTCTTTATCGGTGAGTGAAAATCTGGCTTGGTCTTTGGGAAGAACTTTTACTTCTTTTAGGCCCACTTTTTTGTCAAAAATATATTTTATGTCTTTATTGCCCAAAGTTTTGGAAATTATCGCGGATTTCCCGGACTTCAGCGACGGCTTGAAAACATAAAACTGGTCGGCCACCACATGGCCCTTCACGATCATTTCGCCCGCGCCGTAGATTGAATTTATCAATACCGCGTTGCGGAATCCGGTTTCCGTGTCCAAGGTGAACATAATCCCCGCGGAGGCCATATCCGAGCGCACCATCTTCATCACGCCCACTGACAGCGCCACTTTAAGCGTGTCAAATCCTTTTTCGGCGCGATAAACAATCGCCCGGTCCAAGTACAGCGACGAAATGCATTTTTTCACCGCGTCCAACAGTTCCGCCGGCGTGTCGATGTTTAAATAAGTTTCGTGGGCACCGGCAAACGACGCACCCGCCAAGTCCTCGGCGGTTGCCGATGACCGCACCGCCACATTCAAATTTCTGGTCTTGTAATAGGCCGACAATTCTTTGTAGGCCGACAAAATTTCATTCTTAAAATCCGGCGGGAACTCGCCCTTGAGAACCAAATTTCGCGCGGTAATGCTGGCTTTTTTGAGTTGTTTTAAATTATTGACATCCAAACCGTTGAATATATCTCCCAATTTTTTATCGATCCCGTTGAATTTCAAATAACGCCAAAAGGCCGTGCTGGTGGTGATAAATCCGTTGGGCACCGGCACGCCTTTTTGCTCCAACTGCGAAAACATCTCGCCCAGCGACCCGTTTTTCCCCCCGACCAGCTCCACATCCTTTTTGGTCACCTCCTTAAACCACACCACATTTTTATCGTTTATATTTTCCATAAGTTTTTATTTTGCATTTCCATAATTTTTGCTTAATTTACGATTAGAAATAAATCAACTATTTAAACTTCTCAAGACTAAAATATAAATAATTAAAAATACCGACAAAAAAGCATAACTTAAGATATTCGATCGCCAAACTAATTTTTTTAATGTTTTTTTATCAATTTCTTTGAAATATGTTCTTGCAACAGCTGTTTCTATCAAAACCGACATAAAAAAAGCTAATAATATTGAAATTATAAAAGTGGCGTAAACAAAAATATCCGTCTTAATCGAATTACCATTAGGTATATCAATTCTCAAAATATCCATTATTGATCCGCCAATCAAGGGAATCAGAGGAAATAACAAAATCATTCCCAATATCGTCGTAATTATATTCGCGTCAATGGAATATTTGAAAATTCGTGTCCATTTTACTTTTTGAGGATTCTTATCAAAATAATTTTTAACAACCAAAAATTCCAATGGAACAATGCCAAGGAATGACAATACCATGGTCGGAAACCCTACAACAATATAAATAAAGCTCAACCCAGCATTAGCCAAACAAACCATCGGAAAAGCGATCGAGCACAAAATCAAACCCAATAATTTTGCCGTGTTTCTTAATGGAAACATATTTTTCGCTTTTTTTTACTTAATTTGTCTTATCCCAAATTCAAGATTATTTTTGTAATTTTGGGAATTTCGGTTTTAAAATAGTTTCTCACTTCATCCCAGCTTGCTTTGAAATTCAATTCCGGCGCCGGATCGTCTTTTGTATCATCAAAATAAGTTAAACTTTTCAAAATATGATGATAATCGTGCGCCACTGTCGCGACATGTTTTTTAGCCAACAATTGGATTCTTTCTGTTTTTGGAGCAAACATATTATAATTAATTTTCAAACCAGGAACCGCCAACCACGCCCCCGCTTTCTTTTGCTTTGCCAAAAGCCTCTTTCAATTCCGCTTCCGTCAATTGCCGGCCCTCCGCCCGCGCCGCTTGTATTGCCTTGCAGATCAGACAATCGTCAAAAAATTGCTCTCCGCTCGAAACCAACGCGATCTTTTCTTTTTTATTTGCCATATTTTTTTATATTAATTTGCGATAAGGCTTTTAATGATCTTAACCATTATTTCTTTTTCTTTCGGATCGCTTTGCGCAATCAACAACGCCAATGCCGCCAGAGCGTTATTATTTATTTTACATTCCCCGGATTTGCGATACAGCGACTTTGTTTTGTCCAAGAAATAAACAAACAAGAATGAGCCGATCCGCTTATTGCCATCGGAAAACGGATGATCTTTTATAATCAAGTATAGCAAATGCGCCGCCTTATCTTCCAGCGCGGGATATAAAACTTGGCCGGCAAACGACTGATGCAGCGCCCCGATTATTCCCTCAAAAATTTTGTCTCTTTGGCTGCCGAAAAAATCGCTTGCTTCATTTTTGGCAGTTAGATCCGCCTTAATTTTAGCAATAATTTCAACGCAATCGTTATATCCCAAAACATATTTTGTTCTTGCGCCTGCAACCGGCAAGACCTCGCCCTTATCGTATTGCTCAAGCAAAGAAAGCGTTTTTGCATATCCGGCAAGCAAATTTAAAATCTCGCTCTCCTGCCCCGCCAATAATTCCGTTTTTGATTTTTCTTGCAAAAATCCGATTGCGGCTTGCAATTCATTAAATTTTTCTTCTGCTTCCAAAAGCCGCTTTTCATTTATCGCATAACCTTTCAAAAGATAGTTTTTTAAAGTTTTGGTCGCCCAAATTCGGAATTGAGTCGCCCGCGCCGAATTAACCCGATAACCAACCGAAATAATCATATCTAAATTATAAAGATTGATTTTTCTTATTTTTCCATCGGCCGCAACCTGTTCCAAAATGGAACAGGTTTGTTTTGAATTAAGCTCCTTCGCTTTATAAATATTATTTATATGCTTAACAACCGCCGGTCTCTGTGTTCCGAATAGCAAAGCCATCTGTCGGCCATCAAGCCAAACCGATTCATTTTCAAACCGCACGCTCAACTCAACCTCGTTTTTCGCGGTCTTATAAATAACTATTTTATTCTGTTCATTTTCTTTTTTCATATTTACCATTCCGCCAGCTCCACATCCTTCTTGGTCAGCATCCCCTAAACCACACCAAGAATTATGACAAAGAAAAAACATTGCTAAGAGTCCACGCTATTGTAAAAAAAATCAAAAGCAAATAGCTTACAATATTCGCAATCCAAATCGCTTTTCGCAAATATTCCTTGCGAACATTTTTAAAAAAACGATAAGCTATCTTTGTTTCGATATAAGCCGACATAAAAAACTCGAGAATGAACGAAATTGTAGGAATCAGAATAAAAACAATTAGAAAAATCGGGGGAGTGTAAATAAAATCGATGGTATATAAATATAATGAAATAGAAATCGCATAACAAACAGGGATACCAATCAAAGTTGTCGCAAGATTGGCAACGATTGAATACTTTAAAACTTGTTTTAATCCATAACTACCACTGCTTTGGATTTTATTTATTATCTTCCTGACGATAACCGCTTCAATCAAAATAATAAAAATAAACGAATAGGCCATTACCATACTACCAATTAACGGAAAAATCATTGCAAAGGCGGCACCATCAGCAACGCAAACCATAGGCAGCATCGTTAAACCAACAATTCCTGCGAAAAGTTTTCGTAAGTCCTCGTTTATCATATATTATTTTATTTCAATTCAATAATTTTTTTTGCGATTTTTGGCACCTCAACCTTAAAATAATCCTTGGCTTCGTTCCAATTTATCATAAAATTCAATTCCGGATCAACATCTTCCTCTGCGTCTTCAAAATATGCCAAGCTCTTTAAAATATGGTGATAATCGTGCGCCACGGCCGGATATTGTTTTTTTAACCGTTTAATTGTGTCTTCCAATGATTCAATATTTTTCGCGCACCAATATAAATCAATGAAATCGCGTTTTCGCCCTCTTTGAGAAATTGCGACGATTTTCATCACCGCTACATCCCGCCCCGCCAATATATTTATCGTTCCATATTTTATGAATTCCGTATCCGGCACAAAAAAAGGATAAGCGATAAAACTGACCTTGACATTAAATAATTTTCCATAAATGGTATTCTCCTTATTTATGGTCATTTCCCATTCCTTAATACCGGAGAATTTTTGGATCAGCGCGATATTATCAAAAGCCCTCTCCTTATTAAAAAAATCGAGATCAAACGATTTGCGATGGCCGGCTTGCAACGCTAAGGCGGTTCCGCCCGCCAAATACCAATTATTATTCTCATCCAACCAATCCTGGCCCGCCAAAAAATCCAACGCTACTTTGGTTTCTTTGGGCAAAATATCAAGATTAAGATTTAATTGTTTGCCAAAATCAGCTGCCATAAATTTTTTGTTTCCGGCATTAAACAACGCGACTTATCCACGATTTTTTTAATCAACGCTTTATCGTAATAATCCCACATCCATTTCACTTCCAAATCATTGCCAAAATCCAAAATACGCTCAATTACATATTGGGCGTTTTTTCGGGGGTCGATATTTTTGGGATTCACATCCCAAAATAAACTCTGCCGGAATTCCATCTCCATAACGATATTTTACCACATAGAAATCTTTAATCAACCAATCCTAAACCAATAACAAAACATTCTCATATTCTGCAGAGTATGAGAATGTTTTTAAAAATATATACTAAGTACCTTGAATCACGAAACCAGCATTTGGGGAAATTTGACTTCAGCTTTTGGGAAGTCAATTTTCACCGAATGCGGCGGTAACCGCGCGAATTCTG
>JBARNX010000046.1:0-3768 GCA_049641805.1 Minisyncoccales bacterium | reverse complement strand
CAACGCAAGATCCGTTGTTGCAGGTTTGATTCCATCCGCATTGAGTGACCGTGCTCCATTCTTTGCAGGAATCGCTGTCGTAATTGCCGCACTGCTTCCAACCGTTGCCCGAACAAACCCGCTGGCCCCAGATCGAACATTCATCGGTACAGGTTTTAACGCAGGAACCGTTGTTACATGTTTCATCGGAATCGCAATTCGTAATACCGCTCCATTCCAAGCAGGAATCGGAATCATAGTTGCCGCAAGTTTTATAGCCGCTGCCTGAACACACCCGCTGGCCTTGAGTATCGCATTCATTGGTACATTTGGTGCACAATGTATGATAATTGGTTATTTGGCCTCCGATAATCGTGTTCAAATCGTGCGGATCATCGCTCGGAAACGGATAAACGCAAGGCCCCTCAAAAACATCAATCTGGACCATGCAATCATCGGTTTTAACCGTCGTGTAAACGGTTTGGCCGGTTTGCAAAGTAACCGTCTTTGAGTCGAGCAGAGTCTGATTTTTCAACCACCCCACGGTGCCGGTCGGAAACTGATAAACCCGATAGGAGCACACGCTCACCGTCATCGGGCCGCAACTCACATTGTTGGTTAATCTCACTTGTGCATCCATACCGTTGCCGGCGATATTAATCCATCCGGGGACAACGCAAGCCGAAGCGGCCTGAACGCTTTGTCCGGCGAAAAATACCAAGAACAAAACCGCCGTTCCCGTGAAAAATATGTTTTTAAGTTTATTCATATGTATATTTATGATTATGTTTTTGATTTTATTTTATTGGACTTATTATGCATTATTATATAAAATATTTCAAAAATTGTCAATACCTACTGTTTGTAACCGCTTACTGGTAATAAATCCGTTAAGATTGATTTTAGCGGTATATCCGGCGCGAAAACGCAACGCGCATTGACAAAGGCATTGAAATGGAATAAAACTTATTATTGATATTGTGTCCTAGGACAAAGACACAATCAAGACTAAATTCTTAGAGAGCTGTTCTGGTGCCCGGTTAATTTTTCCTCCCTAACCGGGTACTAGAACAGCTTTTTCCATAAAGCTGCTTGATATTGTGATATTTTTTTCTGGTTTCTATGCGATATCGGAGTTATCTTAAAAAGCTTTTGGTATCGGAGTAAAAATGATTGTAAAAACGGTTACTGTTGCATATATCGGACATAATCTGCTATCATTGATTAACCGCGATTGATCGCGGCCGGTCGACAAAAAATAATGTGTGCCAAGCGCAATACCAATTCTTAAAGATAATATGCAAACAAAAGCTAAAACATTCTCATTGTTGCTGATCGCGGCCATGGGCTTGCTCTTGGGAGGAAATGTGTCAGCGGCGGGAAATCCGTCATCCGTATCGATTGATGACGCTTCCGTGCTGATTCGGCAAATACAGCAAAAAGTAAATGACCTCGCAATTCAATTGCAGGGCGCGCAAATCCAGCCATTAGCACCGGCGCCTGCGTCAGTGTCACATACGCTAACGCAAAGCCAGTTGGATTACATCAAATCTCGGACAGATATTATTGCCGCGGAGACGGCGCGTTTGAGAATTGAAGTGGAGGTATTCGTGATTTTGCGCGATATCCGGCAAAAAACCGCGGATTTGGATTATCAAATAGAGAATAAACAAAAGTATGCGGGGACAGAGAGCTGGGTAGAAACGCAATCGAAAATAAGCAATATCGACAACGGAACGGTCGAGGCGCAAATCGCCAAAATAAAGCAGCAGATCAATGAGCTTAACCAGGAACTTGCCGTGAAACAAGCTGCCGACCAAACCGTAACCGCGAATTTAGAGAGCGTCCAAGCAAATTACGAAGGAAAATCTTCTTTAGAAGATTCAAACGGCCAGAGCGTTTCAACCGCTCCGGCAGTCAAGAAAGCCCAGGAACCCGCGAAGAAAGGCTTCTGGCAATCGATAGGTGATTTTTTCAAGAATCTTTTTACATTTTAGATATCGCGATTTCGCAGCCTGTGCGAAATCATCTTGGCAAAATGCGGCGGCAGACCGCGTTTTGTTTTGCTTAAGCGGCATATGGATGTATAATAATTAAACGCAATTAAATACAGCCTATGGCATTATTAAAGCATATTATTGCGCGTTTTAAATCCGGCGCGCGAAAATTTTTTTTGCCCTGTGAAGAAAACAATTACCGCGCCCGGATATTTACCGGCAAAACCCTGTTTATTTTCTTTATCGCGGCGGCTATGCTCAAGGCGGGATTCGCGCTTTTTCTCTATTCGTTTCCAAACAACCAGTTCTATGCCGACATTACCAAGACCTCTCTTGTCGAACTGGCGAATGTCGAACGAGCCAAACATAATCTGGCCGCACTGACCGAAAACAGCGATTTGAACAACGCGGCGTATATGAAAGCTCTCGATATGGCAAAAAACGGTTATTTTAACCATTTCAGCCCTTCCGGAGTAAGTCCTTGGTACTGGTTCGGCCAAGCCGGTTACAATTATAAATACGCGGGAGAAAATTTGGCCATCGGTTTTCTTGAATCGGGCGAAGTACAAGACGCATGGACCGCTTCACCGACCCACAAGGCCAATATCGTCAATAATAAATACAAAGAAATCGGCATCGCGGTTTTGAAAGCGAATTTTCAAGGCAATCCCGCCACGATCGTGGTCCAGCTTTTTGGAACCAAGCAAGCCGATATTCTGACCGGCAAAAAAACTCAAACAAGCGCGGCTTCCGCAAATTCGGGCGGAATAGACGGACAAAATAATTTGCAAACCAAACAAACCGGCGTTCTGGGAATCGCCAGCGAAACCCGGCCTGATCGTAATTCCGCGGAATTTAAAGCCGTATTGTTTTTTGCCGAAAAATACTTTTCGATATTGCAAACCCTTATTTACGGTTTGCTGATTTTTGTTATTGTTTTGTTGCTTCTTAATTTCGCGTTGAAAGCCGATATCGATCATGCGGATTTGCTGTTAAAAGCTTTTTGTTTCATTGCGGTAATGGGAGTTTTCGCGTTATTGGACCAAAATTTGATCGCCGCGCTCATTCCGCACAATTTATTAATTCAGTAATTTGAATATTCCGGTATGGGAAAAAATAAAACGAAATTAAAAAAAGACTTCGGACAGTTTTGGCTGCCGGTTTTACTGTTGCTGGTTCTTGTTGGAATGACGCTGTTTTGGAACAATATCTCATGGATTGCCAATGGCGATGTCTGGCGCCAGATTGTTTCGGATGTGTTTCCGCAATATTTTCCAAAACCATATGTGATGGCGGTTAAAAAAACAACCGTTGAACATCCTGGCGCCGGGGCCAAAACCGTTCAAAAAAACAACGGGACGACAACGGAACAACGGGTGACTCCGGTGACGGAACGGCGCGATATAATTACTATTCCCGCGATCAATATTACCGCGCCGATAATCACGGCGCAAACAAACAATAACGATGTGATCCGAGGCTTGCTTGATTCCGGGGTAGTATTGTATCCGGGATCCGTGCCGTTCGGCCAAGCCGGCCAAACCGTAATTCTGGGACATAGCGCGCCTACGGGCTGGCCGAAAATCAAATACGACTGGGTTTTCAGCAAACTGGGCGACCTCAAAAAGGGAGATATGGTGGTGGTTACCTATAACTTTGAAACCCGTTATTACCATGTGGTAAAAACGCGCGTTGTCGCTCCGCAAGCGGGCGTACCCGATCCCACGGTCATGGGCAATTCATTGATGCTGGTCAGTTGTTGGCCGCCCGGCAAGGATTTGAAACGGATTGC
>JBARNX010000039.1:0-3833 GCA_049641805.1 Minisyncoccales bacterium | reverse complement strand
TTTCAGATTTCGGGCGAGCCGGATGAAGAATGAGGAGGCATACTTGAGCTAAGTCTGTCGACGAATGATGAATCCGGCGCAGCCGAAATATGGAAATTGCAGTAGGAAATCTTTAAGCAGTAGGTCTATTTATCAAATATGCTACTTTTTCGTCATTATGCTCTTTTTATAAAAGTCTAGATTCTCAAGGACCGCGCCCGTGCCTTTGGCCACGCAAAGCAACGCGTTATCGGCCACCGCGCAGGGCACGCCGATGGAATTGGTAACCAGTTCCGCGAGGTTTGCCAAAAGGCTGGATCCGCCGGCCAGTACCATGCCTTTGTCCATGATATCGGCGGAAAGTTCCGGCGGCGTTTCGCGTAAAACCGCTTTGATCGTTTGCATAATCTCGGCCAGCGAATCCTGCACCGATTCGCACACTTCGTTTGAATTTATTTTAACGGTGCGCGGCAATCCGCTCACCAAATCGCGGCCGCGGATCTCCAACTCCTTGGGATCCTTTTCGGGAATCGCCGTGCCAATATTGATTTTGATATCTTCGGTAGTCTGATCGCCGATGGCCAAATTATGCTTTCGCTTCACATAATCGGCGATAGCCGCGTCCATTTTATCGCCCGCCACGCGCAACGACTGAAAATTAACGATTCCGCCCAGCGAAATTACCGCCACTTCCGTGGTGCCGCCGCCAATGTCAACAATCATGTTGCCCGAGCAAGAATGGATGGGAATCCCCGCACCGATTGCTGAAAGAATCGGTTCTTTGCAAAGATAAACCGCCTTGGCGCCCGCGTTCATTCCGGCTTCAAGCACGGCGCGGCGTTCGGTGGAAGTGATTCCGGCCGGCACGCTGATTACCAGCTCCGGCTTGAAAAAATGGAATTTGCCCGAAACCTCGTTGATAAAATAGCGTATCATCGCCTGCGTTACGACAAAATCGGCGATCACTCCGTCTTTCATCGGCCGGTAAACCCGGATAGCATCCGGAGTCCGGCCGATCATCTCGTTGGCTTCGCGCCCCACGGCCAAAATTTTATTCTCATCCAGATCAACCGCAACCACGGAAGGCTCCTGCAGAACCACCCCCTTTTTCGGCACAAACACCAATGAATTCCTCGTTCCCAAATCAATTCCTAATTTCATAGTTTTTCAATATTTTCGTTCTTTTACTCTAGCTTATTAGCTATTTTTTGGCAATGAAAATCCATGAAACGAATGTCACCGATAAAACCGCCGCTCCTCCGAAAAAGAAAAGCCATTGAAAACCCAGCGGATCTATCAGTAAACCCGCGGCCAAGGAGCCGAGAGCGACCCCCAGCGGCGAGAACATTGTGTCCAAAGCGCCGGCTTCTTCAGGATCTTTCTTCAATTTGCGCGCGACAAACGACGAACGGCCGGCGTTGCAAACAAATGATCCCGCGCCTTTGAAAAAATCCGCGGCAAAAACCGAAACATAATTAAAACACGCCGCTGGGAAACCGAAAAATATCGAGAACAACCCCGCAACGGTCGCGCCCGCCATCACGCTTTTCTCCCCCGCGTCGCTTTGCCGCGGCCGAATGAAAAGAATGTAAACAACTGAAAAAAACGCCGAAGATGCCGCGGCGTAAAAAATCACCGCGTCCTGATTCCATGCAAGAAAATTCTTCAAAAACAAAACAAAAAATGCCGCGTAGAGCCCGCCCAGCCACAACACCGAAAAAGATACCGCCAAATACGGAAGCGCGCGAGGCCGCGCCGCTTCTTTAACCAAACTCCCCCACTTCGCCAGCCATTTGCCGATTGAAATGTCCCGATGATCCAATTTCGCGGCCACGCGCCACAATTTCGCGCCGGCAGTCGCCAGCGCCGCCAAAGTTATCGCCACGCTGATCGCGAAAACCGAAGAAAATCCGACTTTCCAAATCAAAAAACCGCCGATCAGCGGCGCAACGATATCGGCCCAGAGCGGCGCGTTGTAAAACCAAGAAAAACCGCGTTCGACATTGGCGGACGGATAAGCCATCATCAAAATGCGCGACGATGTAAAAAATAGCGATGCCGCCACGCCCAGCATTATCTGCGCGACGAAAAAAATCCCGATATTGCCGTCAACCGCCATGGCCAAAGCATAGGCCGCATAACCGGCAATGCCGATCATCATCAACAGCGCCGGGTTGGTTTTGCGCGATAAAAATCCGGCAAAGGGCGCGAAAAGCGCGATCGGCAGATAGATCAGCAAATAAGAATAACCGATCTGCGGCAAACTCAATCCCTGCGCCGCCAAATACAAAGGAAAATAAACCGAAAACAGCTTGTACCCGAACATCAAAAGGAAATGGACCATCGTCACATCCCGTACCACATTATTGCCGCTATTTTTTATCATTCAACATTCCGAGATGTTTTTAACCATCTTTTCTTTTAAATCAAACAAGTTTTTGCTTTCCATATAATCACGAAAGGCATAAATTTTGAACTTAATGAAATCAAGCTAGTCGCCATAAAGCAATATTCCGTCTTCCATCACTTGATAACGAAATAGCGGATCGATGTGGTGCAACGACTCAACATCAATCTCGTTAATTTGCAGCGCGGCCGTGAATTCATCAATAATGTCAATGATTTCTTTGAATTCCAAAACCTTTTTTCCCAAAACCGCAATATCGATATCGCTGTCCTCTTTCACCGCGCCCTTGGCCACCGAACCATAAAGCACCACAAGCCTCAACCCGTGCCGTTCCCCAATCGCCCGCCCCGCCTCTTTAATTTTCTCTCTCGCCGGCATTTGCATAGCTCTATGTTATCAAAATCGCCCAAAATTAAAAGGCATAATCTCTTTTCGCTTTTTAAAAAGTGAATTAAGAAAATACCTTAGGCGCTTATTTGTTCAAAGCGATTTTGTGCTCCTTCAAGCTTATCTTTAAAAGATTTGTTATCTGGGGCAAGCCTAACTTGCTCCTGCCAAAGTTTCAAAGATTCAAAAGCGGCATTACTCGCAGCTTGCCGGTCATTTAATTCTTCGTAAATGACCGAAATCCAATACCAAACACCGGCTCGGTGATGGAAATTTGCACTTCCATACTTATCCAATGCGGCATGGAAAAATCCAAGCGCAAGAACCAAATCTTCCGCTCCCATTTTCGTAACCGACATTCGCGGCTTGGCTATCAATAGCCGTGCGGTATTATTAAGAAGATTAACTGCGCCTATTTCTGGCGCGTTAAATAATCTCAACGCCGCTCTTACTATCTTGCCCACCTCAATATCGCTATCCGAATCGCGAGCACGGATTGCCCATGCATTGCAAACACTATTGACCTTCGTATAATAACTTGAATACCATATCAATATAATTTGGAAGCTTTTAAAAATCCTTTCATTAATTCTTTGTCTTTTGCGATCTTGTGTTTACCGGATTTGACCGCCCGATCCAAGGCGGGCAGGCCTTGGGGGCGCAGATTGCAAACATGTTTGTTTTTCATCGCCGCCCAGAAATATTCAACGGGATTCAACTCCGGCGCGTATGCCGGAAATTTTTCAACGCGCAGCCAGCGTTTTTGAGTTTTCAAATATTCTTTGACAACCTTGGCGCGGTGCGCTGCCAACCCATCCCAGAAAAGAAGCAATCCTTTTCCTTTAAACCAGCGTTTTAATAATTTTAAATACACAAGCACATCTTCTTTTTTGACGCTTCCTTTTTTGGTTTTTAAGAGCATTGCCGGATTGCTTCCTGCCGGCACGCAAACCAGTGTCGCCGTCAAGCTCATCGCCGCCCACGATCCGGTGGATTTGATTACCGGCGTTTTGCCTTTGATCGCCCAGGTTTTTCTGACCGTGGGCCGGTCGGATATTCC
>JBARNX010000028.1:0-1666 GCA_049641805.1 Minisyncoccales bacterium | reverse complement strand
CTCCTCATTCTTCATCCGGCTCGCATATTTTGCTACGCAAAATCGCTTCTGCCCCGAAATCTGAAAATTTCGCTACGGAAATATTTAAGCAGTAGGTCTATTCTATCATTTTATGGCTGAATGATTCTATGAGATATTGTAGGCGATTTTTTTGATTTTATAATTTATTTTTCCGGACGGATCAATTTTAATCAGGTCGCCGATTTTTTTACCAAGCAATGTTTTTCCAACCGGAGATTCGTTGGAGATCATTCCTCGGTCAGGATCGGCTTCAAGCGTGCCCACGATAGTGAATTTGCTGTCTTTGCCGTTGATGTTTACCAACACGGTCGCGCCCAGTCCCACCGAGGCTTGCGCGGTTTTAGCCGGATTTTTGATGATGCTGGCGTTTTTCAGAATAACTTCAATCTCGGCCAGCCTGATGTCGAGCAATCCGAGATCTTCCTGCAGGGCGATATATTCCGGATTGACATCTTCGGAAACCAATATCGCCGGGGCCTCGCCTTTGGTTTTTGAAAGTTTTATTTGTTTCAGTTCCTCGTATTCCTTCTTTATTTTTTTAAGTCCTTGGCGCGTCAGATAGAAATTTTTTTCTTCGAGCATGGCCTTGTGCCTTCGCGGGCTTTTTTGCTCGCGATCAAGGATCACTGGCAAAAAATGCCGCGCGCCGGCTTTTCAAAAAATTCCCTCGAGATGGGGAAATTTCATACGCGGTTTGAATTTCATTTTTCTGTTATTATTATTCTATGCCTAGCCTTTTTTTTGTCAACTCGCAACCCGCCGCCGGCGGCAAGGGGCGAGTTGACTGCCGAATGTGCGGTTGTTAGGCTATAAATAGCGGCTGTCTGCCGGCAGGCGGTTGCCGTAAACAAAATTAACCCGGTTCCGAATGATCAAATTCAAAGTTAATCGAATTATTAAATTTTTGCTTTTGTCGGATTTTGTTTTTTGGAGCGGTTGGGGCTTGGTCGCGCCGATATTCGCGATTTTTATCGTTGATAAAGTCGTGGGCGGGAATGAATTCGTGGTCGGAATTTCCACCGCGATCTACTCGGCGCTTTCGGCGTTGTTGAGAATTCCGTTGGGATTGTTTTTGGATAATCAGCCGCACGAAAGATCCGACCTTTGGTTTGCCATAACCGGATTGTGGATTGCGTCGTTGAGCTCGCTGTTCTTCGCGTTCGCGTTCTTGCCGTGGCATATTTATGTTTTGCAAGCGATTCATGCGACCGGAATGGCAATGAACCTTTCGGGTTGGACCGCGCTGTACACTCGCCATATCGATAAAGGCCGGGAATCGACCGAATGGGGCATCAGCGCCGTATCGGTGGGCGTGGGCGCCGCGCTGACCGCTGTTATCGGCGGATGGATGGCCGCCAATTTCGGGTTTAAAGCGGTTTTTATATGCGTGGGAATAACCGGTTTTCTCGGTTCGGCAATGCTGTTGTTTATTTACCGCCAGATACAAAAAGGCTCCGGCCACGGTTTGTATTTCAGCCTGAAGGAATTGGCGCGGAAGGCCGGAGAATAATTTTATAGTTTTATCCAGAGGTAGACCCCGGGCTTGCCCGGGGAACCGATGGATGAGGATTCCAAAGGATACATCCTTTGGTCGCCGCCCGTGGGTTCGTACCACGGGAGGCGAAATTCCTTTAGAAAATATAAA
>JBARNX010000066.1:0-8031 GCA_049641805.1 Minisyncoccales bacterium | reverse complement strand
CGCCGTAGTTCAGCCGGATGCCGGCGCTGTTGGCCGCGCCGCGGATGGTAAAGCCGCTGATTTCAGCCGGGCCCGCCGCCGCAATCGTCGGCGCGGCGGGATCAACGGCTTCGATAACCGTGGCGCCCGGCGCGGGGTCCTTTGCTTTTAAAATAATCCTGCCTCCAAAAGCCACATTCTCGCGGTAAATTCCGGGCGCGACCAAAATCGTATCGCCATTGCTCGCCGCGCCAATCGCGGATTGGATGGCGGGATAATCGTCTGGAACCAATATTGTGGCGGCAAAAATAACGCGCGGCAAGAACGATACCGGTAAGAATACCAACGCCGAAATGGCCGCTTGCGCGACCAATCCAAAATTTAAAAAATGATTATGGCGATTGGCGTTTCTTTTCATACGCAGAATTATGAAAATCACACAATCATACAACCATAAAATCAAAATACGAACGCAAAACGATTGAATGGCTGAATAATCGGATGGTCAAACGATTGGATCGCAAGACTCGCGCGGTTAAATTCCCGCAAGAGTCCGATCCCGCCTCGGCGAGGATAGACTCTCGCTTCACGCTTATTTTAGATCAACCGCGTAATTTTCGTAAATTACTCTTTGCTCGCTTCTCCCCGCGCCGCGGCTTGGGCCGCGTCTTTGTTGATTTGATAATGAAAACCCGTGCCCGCCGGAATAAGTTTGCCGATGATCACATTTTCTTTCAAACCGTCGAGTTTGTCCTCCAACCGTTCAAGGCTGGCCTTGATCAACACGCGCGAAGTCTCTTGGAACGATGCCGATGACAGCCATGAGCCGGTCGTTAACGCCACTTTGGAAACACCCAAAAGCACCGGCACGAATTCCACCAATTTTTTGCCTTGCTTGGCAAGTATTTCATTGGCCTCAAGCACCTGTTTGATTTCGATCACTTCTTTGGGAGTAAACAAGCTGTCGCCCGGGTCTTTGATCTTCACCCGCGAGAACATTTGGCGGATAATCACCGCTATGTGTTTGTCGTGGATAGTCGCGCCCTGCGAGCTGTAAATGCGCTGGACTTCCTTGAGAATGTATCTTTGGGCCACATCTTTGCCGACAAATTTGTATAATTCTTTCAGATCCAAACTGCCTTCCCAAAGCGGCTGGCCTTTCTTGATTTCATCGCCCGCTTTCACCAAAACATTGACATTTGAAGGCGCCGAAAAATCAATAATCTGGTAACCTTTGGGCAACTGGCCTTCTTTGGCCGCCTTCTGCGCTTCAGCCGCCTTGGCTTCGCGGGAAGCTTTGGTTTCTTTCGCATTCTTAGCCGCGTCTTTTGATTTTATTTTGATCTTGATAATTTTATTTTGTCCTTTTTCGGAGATTATTTCGAGAACCGTGCCGTCCGCCGGACAAATTTCGGCCTTGCCGCCGGGAATGCGCGCTTCAAAGATTTCTTCCACGCGCGGAAGACCCGAAGTAATATCCGCACCCGAAGCCACGCCGCCGGTATGAAATGTTCTCATTGTCAATTGAGTCCCCGGTTCGCCAATGGACTGGGCCGCAATAATGCCAACCGCTTCGCCCATGCGCACCATCTGGTTGTTACCCAAATCCCAACCGTAGCATTTCTGGCAAAGACCATGAATTGATTTGCACGACAAAGGCGAGCGTACTTTGATCTTCTCGATATTCTCGCCAACCAATTTGCGGCCGGTTTCCCAATCAATCAATTCGCCTTCCTTAACAATCATCTCCTTGGTCTTGGAAGACTTGATATTTTCCATCGAAACATGGCCGACAACCTTATAAAGAAAGTTTTGGCCGATCTCTTCGGAATCGCGGAAAAGCACATCAAAACCTTCGGTATCGCCGCAATCATTTTCGGAGATTATCGCTTCATGCGCCACATCAACCAAGCGCCGCGTCAAATAACCGGCAGTTGAAGTACGCAATGCCGTATCCACCGTGCCTTTACGCGCGCCATGAGTGGAATTAAAGTATTCCAGCACATCCAAGCCTTCTTTATAGGAATTTTTCACCGGCAGTTCAATAATATCGCCGGAAGGATCAACCACCAAGCCTTTCATACCCGCCATTTGCACCGGCTGGGACCATGAACCGCGCGCGCCCGCATCGATCATTTGGTATACCGAGCTGGTATTGGACAAAGTTTTCGGCACTAAAGCCTCGATTGTCGATTTGGCTTTTGACCAAATATCAATGATTTTGTTTTTCTTTTCATCGCGGGAAAGAAGGCCTTTGGCGTAATAGTCCTCGGTTTTCTCCACTTCCTTTTCCGCGTCTTTGACGATGCCGGCTTTTTCCACCGGAACATGCAAATCATCCATACCCCATGAAATCCCGGACACGGTTGAGTATTCAAAACCGAGTTCCTTTATTAAATCCAAAGTATCCTCGGTGGTCGCGGTGTCGTATTTGCGGATGATATCCTCGGCAATGCTCTCCAAATCCTTAACCTTCACCATTTGGTTCACATAACGGAAATCATCGGGCAAAGTCTGGTTGAAAATAATGCGGCCCGCGGTGGTTTCGATAAACCCGGGTGCCGACGGCTTGATGTCGCGCACTTTGATCTTGGCGCGCAAATCAACTTCGCCAAATTCATAGTACAAAATCGCCTCTCCGGGCGTGGCAAAGACCTTGCCTTCGCCTTTGGCGCCGGGCACTTGAGTGGTCAGCCAATAACAACCCAGCACCATATCCTGATAAACCGTAACTACGGGTGTGCCTTTGGCGGGCTTGAGTAAATTCAAACTCGAAAGCATCCTTTCGCGCGCCTCTTTTTGGGCCATCTCCGACAACGGCAGATGAACCGCCATTTGGTCGCCGTCAAAATCAGCGTTAAACGCCTTGCAGACCATCGGATGGATTTGTAAAGCTTCGCCCTCGATCAAAACCGGATTGAACGCCTGAATGCTCAAACGATGCAAAGTCGGCGCGCGGTTAATCAGCACCAATTTATTTTTTACCACTTCTTCCAAAATCGCCCAGATTTCGTCGGTCTCGGCCTCGATCAAACGCGACGCGCCGCGCACATTAAACGCCATTTCTTTTTCCAAAATGCGGCGGATGACAAAAGGCTTGAACAATTCCAGCGCCATTTTCTTGGGAATGCCCACCTGATTCAAACGCAAATGCGGCCCAACCACAATAACCGAACGGCCCGAATAATCCACGCGCTTGCCCAAAAGATTCTGGCGGAACCGGCCCTGCTTGCCTTTCAGCATATCGGCCAAGGATTTCAAAAGCCTGCGGCCGCCGGTGGTTGCCTGCGTCGTGGTGCCTTTTCTCATTCCGTTATCGATCAGCGAATCCACGGCTTCCTGCAACATTCTTTTTTCGTTGCGCACAATCACTTCGGGCGCGCCGATCTCCTGCAGATATTTCAAACGGTTGTTGCGATTGATCACGCGGCGATAAAGATCGTTCAAATCCGAGCTGGCATAGCGGCCGCCATCCAGTTGGACGATCGGGCGCAAATCCGCGGGTAAAACCGGCAACGCGGTGATCAGCATCCATTCCGGACGAATTCCGGCTTGCTGTATCCCTTGCAAAAGTTTCAGCCTGATATATATCTTGCGTTTTTCTTCGGGCGAAGATTCTTCCAGTTTCTTTTTCAAAACCTCGATGGTTTTATCGATATCGACTTTCTCGCAAAGCTTGCGGATGGTTTCCGCGCCAGTACCGGCCGAAAAACATTGGCCGTATTTCAACGACAAGTTACGATATTCCGCTTCCGAAATCACGCGCATAAACTGAATGCTGTTCAATTCGGATTTGGCCCGGTCGCGCGCGTCGCGCAATTCTTCCAGCGCCCCCTGAAGTTCTTTTTGCGCGGCCTTATCGTCTTTTGCCGTGTTTTGCAAATTTTCTAAACCGAGTATTTTTTTCTGGGTTTTGGTTTTTTCGTTGAATTCCGCTTCGATCTGCGCGGCGATACTTTTCTTTTCCTCTTCGTCAACGGTAATAATCACATACGAGGCGAAATAGATCACCTTTTCCAATTGCAACATGGGCAGATCCAAGACCTGTCCGATGCGCGACGGCACGCCCCTCAAAAACCAGATATGCGAAACCGGGCAAGCCAACTTGATATGGCCCATCCGGTCGCGGCGAACACTGCTTTTGGTAACTTCAACGCCGCAACGATCGCAAACTATGCCCTTATAGCGCACGCGTTTGTATTTGCCGCAATAACACTCATAATCGCGCTCGGGACCAAAAATCTTCTCGCAAAACAAGCCATCCTTTTCCGGCCGCTGGGTGCGGTAATTGATGGTTTCGGGTTTGGTAATCTCGCCATGCGACCAGGAAATTACCTCCTCGGGCGATGCCAGCTTAATTCGGATCGATTGTAAATCTTCTACTCGCATTGTTTTTCTTTTACCTCGACGCTCAACCCCAGCGATTTGAGTTCGCTGACCATAAGATTAAACGCTGCCGGTATGTTTGGATGTTTAATTTCTTCTCCCCGGAGAATAGTCTCGTAAGTAGCCGCGCGTCCGGCGATATCGTCGGATTTTATCGTCAGCATTTCCTGCAAGGTAAATGCCGCGCCGTAACCTTCAAGAGCCCACACCTCCATCTCGCCGAACCGCTGGCCGCCAAACTGTGCTTTACCTCCCAGAGGTTGTTGCGTGATCAGCGAATACGGTCCAATACTGCGGGTATGTATCTTATCCTCGACCATGTGGATAAGTTTCATCATATAAATGTAGCCAACGGTAATTTTTCCCGGAAACGGCAAACCGGTCCGGCCATCAAAAAGTTTCTCCTTGCCGTCTTCGGATAACCCGGCCTTTTTTAATTCCGCTTTGATGTCGGATTCCTTCGCGCCGGAAAGCGACGGCGTAACCGCGTGATAACCCAATTCATGCGCCGCATAACCCAAATGCGTTTCCAAAATCTGTCCCAAATTCATACGGGATGCCACCGCCATCGGATTTAGAACCATATCCACGGGCGTGCCGTCTTCCAAATAAGGCATTTCTTCTATCGGCAAAACGCGCGAAATAACGCCTTTGTTCCCGTGGCGTCCGGCAAGCTTGTCGCCCGCGCGTACTTTTCTCAATTCCGCGATTTCAATTTCGATCCTTTTAATCACGCCCGGCTCAAGCTTGTGGCCCTGTTCGCGCGAAAATACTTTAACTCCCACCACGCGGCCGCGCTTGCCGTGTTCCATCATCAACGAAGTGTCTTTTACATCTTTGGCCTTCTCGCCGAAAATCGAGCGCAACAAACGCTCTTCGGCAGTCAGCTCCTGTTCGCCCTTGGGCGAAATCTTGCCCACCAAAATATCATTGGGCTTAACTTCGGCGCCGATACGAACCACTCCTTCTTCGTCCAAATCTTTAAGTTTTTCTTCGGAAACATTGGGAATATCATAGGTGGTCATTTCCGGACCCAGTTTGGTTTCGCGCACATCGCAAGCGAAATTCTCCATATGGATCGTGGTAAATTTGTCGTTGGCAACCAATTTCTCCGAAAGCAAAATCGCGTCTTCAAAATTTCCGCCGCGCCATGAAGTAAACGCTACCAAAATATTGTGGCCCAAAGCCAGATGGCCGTTGACAATTGAACCGCCATCGCACATAGCCTCGCCCTTTTTTACTTTTTTGCCTTTTTTGGCAACCGCGCTCTGATGGAAGCAAGTATATTGATTGGTTCTCAAGAATGTTCTCAAATAATAAGTTTTTTCGCCCAGTTCCTTGTCGTCGTATTTTACGGTGATATGGCTGCCGTCAACTTCGGTGACCACGCCCGCGCCTTCGGCCAACAGAATATGGCCCGAATCATGGGCAATCCGCTCTTCGCTGCCGGTCATCACCAGCGGCGGATCGGGCTTGATCAGCGGCGTCGATTGCCGCTGCATATTCGAACCCATCAACGCGCGGTTGGCATCGTCGTTCTGTAAAAACGGAATCAGCGAAGTACCCACCGAAAGAATTTGCTGCGGCGAAACATCAATATAGTCAATATCTTCCTTGGCGCAAATTTCCGGTTCGCCCTTCATTCTGGCCTCCAGTTTTTTGGGAATGATATTGTTCTTTTCGTCTAAAGGCGCGATCGCGGTGGCGATATTGTATTTTTCTTCTTCATCCGCGGTCATATATACCAATTCATCGGTCACTCTGCCCTTGGCAACTTTATAATACGGCGTTTCCAGAAAACCGAAATTGTTGATCTTGGTGTAAGACGCCAGATAACCCACCAAGCCCACATTGGGGCCTTCCGGAGTTTGAATCGGACAAATGCGGCCGTAATGCGAAGGCTGGACATCGCGCACTTCAAATCCCGCGCGTTCGCGGGTCAAACCGCCCGGGCCGGTTGCCGCCAGACGGCGTTTGTGCTCGAGTTCCGACAGCGGGTTTTCGTTGTCCATAAACTGCGATAATTGCGAACTGGAAAAAAATTCCTTGATCACCGCCATCACCGGCCGGGGATTGATCAATTGCATCGGCGACAAATCAATAACTTCCAAAGTCGACATCCGGTCTTTGATGATGCGCTCCATTCTCATAAAACCCAACCGCAGGCGGTTAACCAAAAGCTCATTTAAAGTCCGCACGCGGCGATTGCCCAAATGATCGATTTCGTCGGGTTTTGCCAAAGGATCGTTGTTTAAACGGATAATTTCTTTGATTACCGCGACAATATCATCCACGGTTAAAACCCGGTCTTTCATTTCAACTTTATCGCTGGTTTTGTTTTTGGCTTTGAGTTGCGGCAAACGCTTCCACATCTTCCAGCGCCCCACCTTGGAAAGGTCATATCGTTCAAAATTGAAAAACATATTCCAAATTAATTCCTTGGCCGTGTCGGCGGTGGCCAGATCTCCGGGCCGCAAACGCTGGTATATTTCCACCAAGGCCTCGGCCTGGTTGTGGGTCGGATCTTTTTTAATGGTTTCCTCGATAAAATCAACCTCGCCTTTGTTAACATCGGCAAAAAGTTCCTTGATCGCGTTGTCATTGTCAATGCCAAAGGCTCGCAACAAAGTCGTTGCCGGAACGCGGCGCTTGCGATCGATTTTCACGCCGATAAAACCGGTATGGGCGGTTTCCAACTCCAGCCAGGAACCGCGATTGGGAATGATTTTAGTGCCAAAAAAGTTTTTTCCGCCGATATTTTGCGCCGAAAAAAACACGCCCGCCGAACGGATCAACTGGGAGATGCAAACGCGCTCCACGCCATTGACGATAAAAGTTCCTCTTTCGGTCATTAGCGGAAAATCGCACAGAAAAATTTCCTGCGTCTTGGATTCCTTGGTCTTTAAATTAACCAGCCTGACCTTAACCCGGATCGGCGCTTCATAGGAATCATTGTTCATCCGCGCTTCAAGATCGTTTTTATATTTGGTTTCATCCAGTTTGAAGTCTTCGATCCAAAGCTCAAGCTCTTTGCCGGTGTAATCGCGAATGGGCGAAATCTCGGTAAAAAGCTCTTTCAAATCATTCTCCCAAAACATACCCCAACTTTCTTTTTGAAGCACGAGTAAATACGGCAAAGGCAACGATACATTTGCTTTGCCGAAATTTTTTGTTTTAAGCGCCGCCATAATAATAAATTAAAAAATAAAATATCAAAATTGAAAATTACATTTTAAAATTGAGAATTATCGAATTGAATAATTTTCCAATTTTACATTGCCATTTTGATTTTTGATTTCTAAATTTTAAATTTTCACTAAAATTCCACTGAAAAACAGAAAGACGAGGCTAAGACGCAACAAAAAAGCAAAAATACCCTTTTGAATTACGGGGTATGCTTTTGTCCAAAATTTATGAATTAATTGCGATCAAGGCGGAAAATTTAATAAATTGGGTTCTTGCGTCGGGGTATTAACCCCGCCGCAACCAGAGGATGTTTCCTCTGGACTCCTCATTCTTTTTGTTCCCCGCAACAAGCTGGCGGGTATAAAAAGAATTAACTGACGCAATCGGGCTCCAACAACTTATAATTCTAGCAGATGAATTAAAATCTGTCAATTTTGTCGCGTGGCTGCTCGCTGAAACCTAAAATTATAGGGTCTATCC
>JBARNX010000063.1:0-12972 GCA_049641805.1 Minisyncoccales bacterium | reverse complement strand
CCATTGGTAAAGCGCGATAAATATCGCCAGTAACCGACTTTTGATCTTTTTCATACAAACCAAAATCGACAAAGTATAACAACTTCGCCAGTTTTTTCTTCCCGCGCACCTCACCTTTCAGCTTCTGGCAAAGGTATAAAATGGCATTTTGATATTTTTTTCTATTGAGAGCCATAGCATGATTACTGTACATTTATAATAACAAAAATCAAATTAAAAGCACATTCCTCATGGTAAAATAAAGATATAATTTTCGCTGAAAGTTACTTAATGGAGCGAGTGAAGGGAATCGAACCCTCGTCTCGACCTTGGGAAGGTCATGTACTGCCACTGTACGACACTCGCAATTTCAAGGATTGACGCCTCTTATTTTTTTCCACAAATCGGTCCAGAAACTGTCGCCGAACGCGGGTTCACTTTGTTTTGTAGCACCGGTTGAGCCATCCTGCAAGACCGCGACCACTTCTTCGCCCGGTTTTTTATAACCCTGCTCGCGCATCTTTTCTTCCTGAAAACTTTCCCCCTGCGCGGCGTTCAAACCGGCTTTGAGCGCGGCGCGGCGTTCTTCCAAAATCTGAATCTGCTCCTGCAGTTTTTCGATCTCGACATCCAACGCTTGGCGGCTATTGTAGATGCGCCAATTCGAAAGCGCCAAAAACGCGATCACGGCCAAAGCGGCCAGCCCCGCCGCCGCCGAAACGAATTTTGATTTCAGCGAAGATTTCCTCCTGATTTTTGGAATTCGAACCGCCATAATTTAAAATTAAATCTCGAAACGCAAATATCCGATTTCATCGTTTGGCTTGACTTACGCCCCGAAATATCCGATAAATAATACATTGAATATCCGCCAACCAATAAGTTATTTTACCTCAAAAACAAACAAATATGAAATCAAAAAAAATCGTCAAGGGCGTCTGGAAAGTTATGATCATCTTTGTGGCCTTGAGTACCGTTCTGTCCCTGGTCGCGGTCGCGCTCTACTAAAAATTTTCCAAACGAAAAACGCCAAAGATCAAACTGGCGTTTTTTGATTTAATTTTGATAATTTTAAAATTGAAAATTTTTTGGAAATTGGAAGTTTGAAATTGGTTGTCCCGGCATTTAGCCGGCTTTAAACATATCCATAAACACCGTGGGCGGGATATGGACCTGGCCGCGAGCTTGCAATTTTTTCTTGCCCTCTTTTTGTTTTTTCAATAATTTGTTTTTCCGAGTCACATCGCCGCCGTACAGCGGCGCGGTTACATCTCTTCTCTTGGCGCCCAAAGTTTCGCGCGCCACCACTTTGCCGCCCAAAACCGCCTGAATCGGCAGGGAAAACATTTGCGACGGCAGTTTATCCTTGAGCTTGGCGGCAATCTTACGGCCCTCGGCCATCGCTTCTTCCTCGGGAACAATCTTGGCAAACGCTTCTTCTTTTTCGCCGTTGATCAAAATTTCCAGCTTGACCAGATTGGCCGGCCGATAACCGATAAGCTCATAATTCATTGACGCGTACCCCTGGCTCACGCCCTTGAGCGAATCATAGAATCCGCTCACGATTTTGCGCATCGGAATCTCGTAGCCCAAAAGCAATTTTTCATTGCCCACATAATCGGTATTGATATAAATGGCATTATATTCTTTGGACATATCCGAAATCGGCCCCAGATAATCAATCGGCGTGACGATCTCCAGCTTCACCCACGGCTCGGAAGCTTCCTTAACCGCCGATTGGTCGGGCCAATCGCTGCTCGTATAGATTACTTGTTCGTCGCCCCGGTTATCCTTGATCTTATAAACCACCGAAGGCGAAGAAATTATCAAATCCAAATCAAATTCGCGAAACAACCGCTCGCAAACGATCTCGGCGTGCAAAGTTCCCAAAAAACCGCAGCGATAACCCCGCCCCAAGAATTCTTTCATTTCCGGCTCAAAAATAAACGACGGGTCGCTCAATTTCAATTTCGACAGCGCCACTTTCAAATCATCAAAATCATCGGCGTTTTCCGGATAGACCGAAGCAAAGATCATCGGCTTGGGTTCGTCATAACCCGGCAAAGGCTGGACCAAAAAAGTTTTTGTCTTCTCGCTGTACGCCCAAGCCTGCGTGATCGTTTCCCCCACCCGCACCTTTTCCGGGTCTTTAACGCCCGTGGCGACATAACCGATCTCGCCGCAAACCAAGCCGGTTGATTTCTCCATTTGCGGCAAAAAATAACCGGTTTCCTTGACGATGCCGTCAACTTTATTTTGTATCAATCGCAATTTGTCGTTGAACGCCACGCAGCCGTCCATCAGGCGCACATACGCGATTACCCCTTGATAAGGGTCGTATTTGGAATCAAACACCAGCGCGCGCAAGGGTTTTTCCTTGTCGCCGAGAGGCGCCGGCACTTTTTTAATCACCTCGTCCAGCAATTGATCCACATTCAAACCGCTGCGCGCCGACACCGAGAAAATATCCTCCGGCTTTAAATTCAAAAGGGCGGCCAGATCGGCTTTAGCTTCATCGACTTTGGCGTACGGCAAATCAATTTTGTTGATCGCCGGAATAATCACCAGATTCTGTTTGCGCGCCAGATCAAGGTTGGCCAAAGTCTGCGCCTGAATGCCCTGCGCCACATCCACCAACAAAATTGCGCCTTCAACCGCCTCCAGACTGCGGCTCACTTCATAGCCGAAATCAACATGGCCGGGGGTATCGATCAAATTCATCGCGTATCCTTTGTATTCCATCCGCACCGGCGTCATTTTGATGGTTATCCCCCGCTCCTTTTCCAAATCCATCATATCCAGATGCTGTGTTTCCAGCTTGTCTTTTTTGATGGTGCCGGTTATTTCCAAAAACCGGTCGGCCAAAGTCGACTTGCCGTGATCCACATGGGAAATGATCACGAAATTCCTGATCTTTGATTGGTCGTGTTCCATTTTTTTGGTATAAATTCTTTGAGTTCGGGTGATTTCAAAAACCAAGCTATGGCCAGATAAACCGCCGATCCAACCACGCCGCCAACAATTAAATTCCATAACGGATACGCAGATAGCGACAATATGTCAATTGTCAATGATAGCGCAACTCCAGCCAAAATTCCAGCGCCAATGGATTTAACCAAAGAAACGCCGATTTCTTTTATCAAAACCAGCTTTTTGTTCTTGCGCCAAAGCAAAAAAAATAAAATGGTAAATTGCAACGCGTTGGCCAAACTATAGATCAACGCCAATCCCAAAACCTTGTTTCCGGAACCAACGGACGCAAACCAAAAGCTCAACGCGACATTAACCGCCACCGAGATTACCGTGCTCCACGTGGGCGAAGCGGTATCGCGCATGGCAAAAAATAAACGAAACATCACCGGCATGATCGCGGTAAAATAGATTCCCAAACAAAAAGCCATCAAAGCATAGGCAGTATGCTCCGCGTGGTAAAACGTAAACTCGCCGTGATAATACAAAAGATCGACCAGCGGTCTAGCCAAACAAAACATAAAAATCGCAGACGGAATAATTAAAAAACCAATTTGACGCGCAGTTTGCGCGAATTTTTCAGCCAATTGATCCAGCCGGTCTTCGGCAAAGTATTTTGAAAACGGCGCGAACGCGGCCGTGGCCCAGGAAACGCCGATGATCCCCACCGGCAAGGAAAAGATATTGCTGGCTAAGTTAAAAATCGAAATTGACCCGGCGCTGCCAGCCGATAGAATAATCACTGGCACTACCAGATTGATCTGGTTGGCCGCGATGCCCAAAGTGCGCGGCAGCATCAGTTTGAAAACATTTTTCAGCGAATCGGCGCGCAGATCAAAAACCGGCTTCCATTTAAATCCGCAGGCAAACGCCGGCCACATCTGCACCAGCAAATAAAGAAGCGCGCCCAGGACCACGCCCATGCCCACGCCGAATATTCCCAAAGAAGGCGCCAAAAAAATTATTCCAAAGATAATTCCGAGGTTGTAAAAAAGCGCGGCCAAACTGTAGGCCAGAAATCTTTTGAAATATTGCAAAATTCCCGAAAATATCGACGCGATTCCGAAAATTACGGGACTCAAAAACATCAACCGGCTCAAAAACGCGGTCTGGCTCAATTGTTCCGGTGAAAATCCGGGCGCCACCAGAGCGACAAGCTGCGGTGCGAAGACAAAAAAAACCGCGGCCGACAACGCCAGCAAGCCGAAAAAAACATTCAAGATGTTGTTTGTAAAACGCCACGCGCTTTCCTTGTCTTTTTGGTAATAATCCGAAAACAGCGGCAAAAACGCCACCGTGATGCCGCCGAAAACCAGAATATTGTAAATAAAATCCGGAATGCGGAACGCCGCGAAATACACATCCAAATCCGGTCCGGCGCCAAACCGCGCCGCCAACAGCCAGTCGCGCAACACTCCCAGCAACCGGCTGGCAACCGCCGAAACCGCTAAAATCACCGCGGGAAGCGCGATCCCCCGACTCTCCATATTCAGCAAACCGCCGTTAGAAAAATAATTAGCCATATTGCAAAAACGGAAAACCCAAGCCGGCAATAAGCCGAATTCTGTGTCGTCCCGCCGGATTTGACGGAACCAAGCAATCATTTATCTGGACCGCGAATTGCTTCGCGGCCTCAAGCGGTTTACTTTTCACCCCGCCAAAAGCGGGGCGTTTAACCTTGCACCCGAGCAAGGATTTAGCCGTTTCACCCCTATGTCGCCATAGGATTAATCCCCGGCCTTTCGGCTTGGGATTCTTCCGCCTTTCGGCTCGAGCGTCACTGTTCGCACCTCTACCTCGCGGTCGGAGGGAATTACCCTCTGCTTTTTTCCCTCACCTTGCGGTTCGGGAAGGGTGTTCGGACTTTCCTCTCCCAAAGATTTTAACTTTCGGGAGCGATTGCGTACCAGCTTGGGTTTTCCGTCCAATCGTTCCGTTTTCGCGGAATATCCCGTTAGTTTCAGAACTCTTGTTTGCCGCAACCTCTATAGTTTAACAATTAAAATCAACACCTGTCAAGAACATCGCGGAAAATTTTGCTTACGGCAAAGCGAGGGTGACGGTGGAAATTATTTTTTCAAAAAGATCAATATCGGTTTGTTTGCCTTCGTTGCTGTCTTTCGCGTAAAAAAACACAAACCTGTAACAAACATCTTTGATCTTCGCGACATAACCGATATAGTGGCTCGCCATTCCGCCTTGGGCGGTTCCATCCTGCCCGGTTTCAATCCGCGTGAAATTAGCGCCGGAAATATTCTTATCCGCGAATTTTATGCTTTTATTCAAAGCGTCCGCGGCAGGTACCTTGCACTCATCTTCCACAAGTGGCGCCAAAATCGCCGATTTATCCGGGTTGGATACGAATTTACCCGCGCTAAACACCATTGCCTCGACCTTTTTGTCGTTCGCCGGATCGGCGTTTTCGTAAAGCGTGAACCCGATTCCGCCCTCGGTACCGTCGCTTGGATTCGCGGTTTTTTCTTTTTTAGCCAATTCCGCCGGGTATTTCAATTCAAATCCATATTCGCCGTTCTTGTAAGTTTTCCACCCCGCGAAATCTCCCGCCTGAAAATTGTTTTGTCCGGACATCAAATAAAAACCGGTTCCGGCGGCGGCCAAAACAAGAATAATCGCGGCCGATATCATTTTTATTTTGTTTTTTTGGTCAAGCATAATTTTATCATTTCTTAAGATTGTCGATCAAACATTGTTTGAATTTTTCCAGATTTTCGTTTTTCACGCGAAAACCGCTGGCTTTGGGATGTCCGCCGAAACTTATTAGCAAATCTTTGCATTGTTTCATCAGCGCCACGCTGTCAACGGCGTCGACGCTCCGCACCGTTCCTTGGCAATCGCGATCAAGTTTCTTGTAGATGAAAACCGGCTTTTTGTAATCGATATTCAAAATCGACGCCACGGTTCCCAAAAGATTCATATCCCAGTCGTGACTGCCTTCAAAAATTATCGGACATTCTGTTCCGAAAACCCGCCTTTTTATTTCCTCGACCACCCCGTCAATCTTTGCCCGGCGCAACTTGTTGATTTCCAAAAATTCTTTTATTAACTCTTGCGATCTTTCCAGCGAATCGGTGGTCAGCAATTCAAACGCCGCGGGCGCGCCGTTGCGCATATCGCGCACATTCAAAACCGCAATGATTTTGGCCAAGCGGTTATTGAAATTGCGCGAATCATTTTCAAAAAACGCGTCGGTTTCAAAAAACGCGCGCAAACCGGGCCGAAACGATTGTCTTACCGTTAGCAAACCTTCGTCGATAATATCATTATTCCCGGCTTCGCGCGGCATCATATCCGCGATCGTGGCCAGCGCGGCCAGTTCGGCAAAGCTTTGCCGCAAACTGCCGTAAAAATCCGGGCCAAAAAGCTCCTCGGCCAGCTTGAAAACCAATCCCGCCGCGCAATAAAATTTGAACGGCGAAGCGTCTCCCGGCTGTTTGGGATCGACAATTATATCGGCTTCGGGCACGCCGTCCAGAATCTCATGGTGATCAATAATCAGCGTGGAAAACCCGGCCTCGCGGGCAAGCTTAACCTCTTTGAAATTGCCAATTCCCAGATCAACCGCAATCAAAAGCGCCGGAGCGAGCGGCGCGAGAATTTCCAGCGCGGTTTTCGTAATCCCATAACCTTCTTTTTCTCGATTCGGAAAGTGATAGGCCGCCACATTGCCGCCGGCATTCTTCGCGATCTCTCCGGCCATAATCGCGGCGCTCACGCCGTCAAGATCGGCATCGCCGTAGATTATTATTCTTTCCTTGCCGGCGGCGGCAAATTTTATCCGTTCCGCGGCCTTATCCAGATTTTTTATCTTTTCGTTTTCCATTTTGAATTATTTATTCATGGCCGTTACCGATTCGCTTTGAATGTCGGGCGCGTTTTCCAAAGCGGCAATTCCCGGCAACCGGCCGCCCGCCAGATATTCCAGCATCGCACCGCCTCCGGTGGACAAAAATTCGAAATTCTTTTCCGCCTTATATTTATGAATCGCTTCCAATGTTTCTCCCCCGCCGGCCACCCGATAAGCGTTATGCGCCTGGGCAATCGCTTCAAGTACCGCTTTTGTGCCCGCGGCAAAGGCCGGACGCTCGGACAAACCCACCGGACCGTTGAAAAAAACCGTTTTGGCGTCTTTGATTATTTCGGAAAAAATTTTTACTGTTTCCGGGCCGATATCGTAGATTTCTTCTTCGCCGCGCATTGTTCCGATCGCCGCGGTTCTTGAATATCCTTCGACGGCGCCTTTCAAAGCCAGAATACCGTCTATCGGAAGATGGATTTTAGGACTGGTCAAGTTGATCGCGTCGATAGCCGGGTCGTCCGGACCGTTTTCCCGGCCCATCAACTGCCGTTTCTGCGCCAATATCTTCTCGCCGATCTTTGAACCGATTAAAACATGATCCGCAACCTTCAATATGTTGGCGATTACCTTGCTTTTTGTTTCAATTTTGGCACCGCCGATAATAACCACGAAAGGCCGGGCCGGTTCCTTCAATATTCGGGAAAGCTTATTGATTTCATCCTCGAAAAGCAATCCGGCATAGGAAAGCATATATTTGGGAACGCCCGTGATCGACGCGTGTTCCCGATGTGAACAGGAAAACGCTTCATTGACATAGCAATCCCCCATTTTGGCAAGCTGGCGGGCGAAAGCGTCATCATTGGACTTTTCTTGTTCGTGAAACCGCAGATTTTCAAGCATTATGATTTTCCCGGGCTTGGCGGATTTGATTTCTTTATCGATTTTTCCGCCCACGCAATCATCCAAAAATTTTATCGGCAGCGAAAGCAATTTTTCCAAGCGCTTGGCCGCGATCCGCAAACTGACCGGTTTGCCTCCGTTCTCCAAATGGCTCATCAAAACCGTGACCGCGCCCTTTTTGGCCAAAAATTTTATCGTAGGCAAGGTTTTGACAATCCGGAAATCATCGCTGATTTCACCATCATCGCCGATCGCAACATTAAAATCGCACCTCACCAATACTCTTTTGTTTTTGAAATCACCGTCATTTAAAAACTTCATATTAAAAAATCTTAAAGCACGAATTTCGAAACAAATCCGAATTTTCAAAATTTTAATTTTCAAAACAAAATCGTGAATTTTTGTTTTGAATTTTTTAATTCCGATATTCGATATTGTTTCGAATTTCGATATTTGATATTGAATTTATTTTTCAGGTTTCTCGTTATCCGCCGCGGTACCCAAGGCTTCGTTAAGCGCCTTTTTAAGCTCATCCATCCGCACCTCTTTTTTTGGCCAATGGCCAAACGAGTCATTTTTCTGGCCGGCGAAACGCACCGGATTCGCGCGCGCCAGATCCGACAACGATATTCTTGGCGGCGCGGATATTGGCGCGGACGCGGATGTTTCCGGCGCGCTTTTATGTTGCCATCGATCACCGCCGTTATTCCCCGTTTTTTGCGCGTAACTATCGGTTTTGGCAGCCATATCGCCGTTGCCGCGGGTATCGCCGTTCTGCAGTTTTTTTAAACATGGCTTGCAATAAACCTTCCGGCCCGGTTCGGGTTCGAATATCACTTTGGTTTTCTTGCCGCACATCGAACAGGTTATCTCGTGCATCTTGGTTTGGCCCTGTCCGTCCGCGGGCATTCCCGGAGTCTTGGCCGCCGCTTCGTTCATTTCACCGCTCCATTTGGCGATCTTCTCCTCAATCACTTCGCGCGACACGCTGTAGCGTTCGCGGGAAGCGCGGATGATTTTCTCTTTTTCCGAAACCGCGCTTCTCTCCATCGGCGGCAAAGTGGTCGCCGAAAACGGCGCGCTGGTAATGCCGTCGATCATCAATTTCAAATAAATATGATATTTGCCGAGATTCACGAAATCCTCGATGGTAATCTCGGGCGTGAATTCCGGCTCCAGAAACTCTGCGTCCTCGGCACCCACCCGGAATGTAATAATCGTGCCCACATTGCCGAAAACCGCGTCCTTGACCCGCGAACTTTTGCCGTTGGCACTCATTTCTTCCAGCTGGCCCAGATACTGGTTGGCCAGAATCAGCGACAGGCGGTACTTGCGCGCTTCCGAAAGAATGTTGACAAACGAATCCGTGGCGAAATTCTGGAACTCGTCGACATAGCAGTAGAAATCGGTTCTTTGCTCTTCGGAAATGTTCTGGCGCGACATCGCCGCCAGCTGAAGCTTGGTAATCACCATCGCGCCGAAAAGCCGCGACGCGTCCTCGCCCACCATTCCTTTGGAGATATTTACTATCAGTATCTTTTTTTCATCCATTATCTTGCGTATGTCAATGGAAGATTTTACCTGGCCGATGATATTGCGCATCAACGGATTGGCGATAAACTGGCCGATCTTATTCTGGATGGCCGCGGTTGATTCCTGTTCGTATTTCTGGTTGTACTTGGCGTATTCGTTCATCCAAAACGCCTTAATGATCGGATCGGTAACTTTTTCCACCACCTTGGCGCGGAATTCCGTATCGGAAAACATGCGATTGATTCCCAGCAAAGTTGAATTCGGATATTCCAAAAGCGCAAGAATCGTGTTGTTTAAGATATATTCCATCCGCGCCGACCATACATCGGGCCATATCTTTTTAAACACCGCCATCAACCCCGCGGCAATCAAGTTTCGATGCTCGGGATTGGTGATTTCCATCACATTGAATGCCGTGGGAAAAGCCACATCTCCCGGATTGAAATAAATCACATCGTTGACCCGGTGGGAAGGAATATAGTCTAAAAGTTTTTCCGCGGCTTCGCCGTGCGGATCGATAAACGCGATGCCGTTGCCGGCCTGAATATCCTGGATGGCCATATTTTCAAGAAGGTTGGATTTGCCCATACCGGTCTTCCCCACCAAATACATATGCCGGCGGCGATCGTCGGTTTTAATGCCGAATTTGGTTCTCTGGTTGCGCCAGGAAACTTCGCCAATATAAATTATCTTTTCTTTTTGAGCCATAACGAATGCGGGATTACTTCTTTGTCTTATTGCTATATAATACCTTTTTTGGCGAAATTTGACCAACCTTAAAAATGTAAAATTGAAAAATCAAAATGAAAAATGACAATTTAAAATTATAAAATGTTGGAATCCCGACATTTTACATTTTTAATCTGTCATTTTAATCTTTGATATTTACATTTTTAGTTAAAATTCTCCCGCTCAACACGGGAGAACCGCAAACTTGAATATTGCCGCGCGGCCTAGGTTGGCAAATTGCTTGGCGCCACGGTCTCCTTGGCTTCGGTGCGCTGAATACCGGGCGTGGGCGACACGATCTGCGACGGGAAGTGAAAAAGCGTGGCCATTTCTTCAACATTCAGCACGATCTTGGCCCCCAAATCGCCTTCTTTGGCTCCCCACGGACTGTAATAATTAAGACGATCGCGGTAAACCCGCAACAGCCGCCGCTTCTTGACATAGGCGCGGCGCGGCGCGATTGCGTTCACGAATGGAATCGGCGAAAGCTTGACCCGGGTTAAAGTTTTGGACCAAACCCACAACGAATTCAAATTAGGGCTGGTGAAATGGTTGAAATAATTATATAAAAACCGGTAATTCGGCGGAAACCACGAATCGCGGCGGCCCAGATAGATATTGCGCACATAACAACCGAAAAACGGCTTGGCGATCTTTTTTTCCACCGCCTCGATGGTTTCCCGTTCGCCCGCGGTCAAGCGCATTTCCGCCGGAAAAAGCTCCTGCTGTTTTTCCTCTTTTTCTTTGGCTCCTTCAATAATGAAATCCGCCAATTCTTTCCAGAGCGGCGGCAAATCGGCTTTTTTCTCGTCGATCCGTTTGGCCAGAACATCGCGAATATGTTCGCCTTTTTTAACAAACGCCTTGCCGTCGGAAAGGGAAATATACATCGGCCGGGCGTGTATCTGAATCCATATCTGTTCGCCTTTTTTCAGCTTGGCCATACCCTCCATAAGCGCCGTGAACGGATCCACGATCTCTTCCTCTTCAACTCCCTGCTCGACATATTGTTCATAGGTTGGAATCGGAAATTGCGGATCTTTAAGAGTATAATAATCCCAACCGAAAAGATCCCAATCTTTGTTGGGTATGTCCATGGGAATTTGTTTGGTGTAATCGGGCACCGCTTCAATTTCGGCTTCCGGATACTGCGAATAAACCGCGGCTTCCACCGCGTCGCGGTAATCGGCGTGGCAGCGAATGTAAAAATGGATTTTTCCGTCGATGGAAGCGATCTCGAATTTATAGCTGGTTTGCGGTTCGCCCGACGCGTATTTTTCCCACCAATCAGGATCGTTGAAGATCGCGCCGTGCAATGCCACGAACAACGCCTCCATGGCTTTAATCGGCTTGGGAATGAGTTTGGGAATTTTTATTTCCAAAAGCACCGGCTTCCAAATCGTGCCGAACCACATTTCGGTGCGCCACCATTTCCAATAATCATCGAATTTTTTCGACAGCCAAAAAAACGCCGGCAGCCACCACCAGTATAAAACAATCCTCCAGGCAAGATCGATGAATTGTTCAAATTCTTCGAACACAGAATAATTAAAAATGTAAAAATCAAAAATCAAAATGACAATTGAAAATGTTAAAATGTCGGTGTTTGGACAATTTGTAATTTTACATTGTCATTTTTCATTTTGATTTTTCAATTTTACATTAAGCAAAAACAAGCGCCTTCCCACGCTCTAATTATAACCCGAGAAAATTTTAATTGGAAGATTACGCTTCCTGCACATTTGCCCGCTGCAAGCGAGGCTCGCCTTCGGCGGCGCGCCAATATTTGCCTTCTTTGTCGCGCAAAAAATATTTTTTGTTGCTCAAATTCATCAAAACCGTGTTCTCTTTGATAAATCTTTGCTTCATCACGCGATCGAGGATCTCATTTTTGGTCAAGGGCCGGTTTTCGCTGCTGAAAATGTTTAAAATGACATCTTTGACATCTCCCTCAACATAGCCCCATTCGCGCAGAGCGTAAATGCCCCGGCCGATCAAAATAAACCGCTTGTCGCGGATAAGTTCGTTGTGAACCGTCTGCACCAAACTGCCGTCGATCTTTTTGGACACATCGGTGAAATGAAGCGGATTGCGGCTCTTTTTAAATAAAAGATAAATTCTGTCTTTAATGCCTTTGGGATTCACTTCGGGCCATTCGCGCAATCCGTAAAGGCCCTCCTTGTTTCTTTGGATTTTTTTGGAAATACCCAGATACGATTCGCCCACCGCCTTTTTCAATCCTTTTGGCGCGGCCAATTCGCGGCTCGAAACCAGTTGTTTTTTTTCTTCCAATAACGCAACCGCCGCCGCCTCAAAATCTTTGGCGATCCGAACCGACTCCGAATCAACCGCCCAAAAACAATTAAAATCGTCGGTTTCGCTCACCCGGATGAAATCTCCGAAAAGCGTTAGAAGAAAATATGCGTGCGCCTTGAAGTCATCGCTTTGCTCCGCCGAAGCCTTGTGCGAAGGCGAGCCGCCCAATTCCCGCAATAAAACATTTTCTTCGCAAACTCCGCCGAGGTTCTTTAAATGTTTGGCGAACAATTTGGAAATTTCTTTGTATTCGGAAATCTTCTTTTTCATTTTGGCCAGGCCCGCCTTTTCGATCTGGCGCACCCGTTCGCGGCAAATCGAATGGCTCTTGCCGATCGCTTCCAAAGTTTCGCGCTTGCCGGTTTTTAAACCGAAACGACGCTCGATAACCTCGCGCTGTTTTGAAGGAAGCAAAGACAGCAATTCCCCGCAAATCTGTTGATAATTGATATTGGCCATGATAACGGCATCGTTAATGTTAATCCAGCGCAAATTTTGATACCATTGATTATTATATATCCCATTTCATTTTTTGTCAAACAACTGAACGGTAACCACTCACTGGGTTTAAAATTGAAGGGTCTATCCCTCGTTAATGCGAGGGTTAGACCCTTCAATTTTGCATTCGTAATTCTTTACAAGGGTCTAACCCCTGCGAGTACACAGGGGATAGACCCTTAAAATGCAAATCCCAGTGAGTAGTTACATTCGTTGAAATTGACAGGGCG
>JBARNX010000058.1:0-7585 GCA_049641805.1 Minisyncoccales bacterium | reverse complement strand
TTCCCTGCAACGGCGCTCCGGCCAGCCAGGTGGAGCTGGGGTATCCGTACATAGTAAACGATAAAACCGCGGAATTCACCACTTCGGGCGGCGAAATCTATGTTGTCGCGCGAAGTTATGAACACGGGATTTTGCTTCCGAGCAGACGCGCGACCGGTATTTATTTTGGATATGCCTCCAATCCACCTAGCTGGAATTCACCAAGAAATATAGTAAGCAATGTTTATAAAAAAATAACTGTTTGGGAAAAAGATTATGGCACATTAACATTGCCCGCCGGCCGCTATTGGCTCTGGTCAAGCGCGGGCGGCGATATCGTGGTCTATAGTTGTGAACCCGATGGCGTGAGCGATCCCAAGCCGGTTGAATAATTATTATTAAGCTCTGCGTATGAAAAGAAAATCGAATCGAAATCATAAAAAAAACAATTTCCATTTTGAGATGCCTGCTTCAATCAAATTACCCGGCCAAACCGGGCGGTGGGCGGCGGGTATCGCGCTGATTGTTTTGGCGCTGGTTTTGGCGCTGGGATTTTTTGGGCTCGCGGGTATGGTGGGCAATTGGTTTGTCGCGATGCTGGAGGCGGCGGTGGGCGGCGCGGTGTTTGCTTTGCCTTTTGTTTTGTTCTTCGCCGGGATAATTTGTTTTTCCCGCCGGCAGGAACATTTCGCGGGACCGTTGGTTTGGGCCGGAATTCTGTTTTTATCGGGATTAAGCGGGTTGTTGGCGAATTATGACATCACCGCCCGCAACGGCGGCGATATCGGCTATTATTTGGCGCTGCCGATGTATAATCTGTTCGGTTTTTGGGTGGCAATGATTTTTTATGCCGGAGTTCTGGCCGTGTCCGCGTTGATTTTCTGGTGGCTTTTGGGCCAGCCGATGCCGGATTTTTCAAAATTGGAGTTCAAAGTTCCTTTGGCAAAGAAAGAAAAGCGGCCAGCTTTGGCGAATGCCAAAAATCCGTTGTTGGCGAGCGGCGTTTTTAGAAACCAAAAAACGGATACCAAAACGACAATCAATTTGCCCAAATTTACCAAATTCGATGTCAAAAAAGCGGTTGCCAAGAACGATAAAAGCGAAAGCGGGGCCGGGCAAAAAGCCGCCGGGGTGCGGAGTGCGCTGATTGCCAAGCTGCAGTATAAAACTCCGTCGATCGACCTTTTGGACAAGCGCGATTCGGCGCCGCTGGCGGGCGACACGGCCCAAAACGCTGCGATCATCAAAAAAACTTTGGAAAATTTTGGTATTCCGGTGGAGATGTCGCCGGAAATTATTGTCGGTCCGTCGGTAACGCAATACGCGTTAAAACCGGCCGAGGGCATTAAGCTTTCCAAGATTACCGCGCTTTCCAACGACCTTTCGCTGTCGCTGGCCAGCTCTTCCATCCGCATTGAAGCGCCCATTCCGGGCAAATCTTTGGTGGGGGTTGAGGTTCCGAACAAAAGCCGCGCGGGCGTGGGTTTGCGCGATCTTATTTCCAATGACCAATTCCAGCAGTCGCCTTCCAATTTATTGCTTGCTTTGGGCAAGGATATCTTGGGCAGTCCGATCTATGCCGATATCGCGCGCATGCCGCATTTGCTGGTGGCGGGCGCGACCGGCACGGGCAAAACCATATTCTTGAATAGCGTGTTAACGGCATTGCTGTATCGCAACCCGCCGGAAATGCTGCGTTTGATTTTGGTTGATCCCAAACGCGTGGAAATGCGCGGCTATAACAAACTGCCGCATCTTTTAACCCCGGTAATTTTCGATGTTAACAAAACCATCGGCGCGCTCAAGTGGGCAATCGCGGAAATGGATCGCCGTTTTGATATTTTAGGCGAAAAAGAATCGCGCAATATCGGCAGTTATAATGAAAAATGCGCCAAGGACGGCGACGAACCCTTGCCTTATATTGTTTTTGTGATCGATGAAATGGCGGATTTGATGGCCACCAAGGGCAAGGAAATCGAAGCTGGGATCGTGCGATTGGCGCAAATGGCGCGTGCCGTGGGTATCCATTTGATTGTGGCGACCCAGCGTCCAAGCGTGGAAGTGATCACCGGTTTGATCAAGGCGAATATCACTTGCCGGGTGGCGTTCCAAGTGGCATCGCAAATTGATTCGCGCACGATTTTGGATATTTCCGGCGCGGAAAAATTGCTCGGCGCCGGCGATCTGTTGTTTATGTCGGCCGAGTATCCCAAGCCGAAACGGATTCAGGGGCCTTATATTTCCGAGAAAGAAAGCAAAAAAGTTTTGGATTGGATCAAAGAGAACAATCCCCAGCCGGAATTCAAGATCGAAGACGGTATTTTGGAAAGTTTGGTTATGGGCGAGGCCGGCCGGGAATACAACGGCAATGGCAGTATGTTCAATGTTACCGAATCCACCGGTGAAGGGTTTGGCGATGATCCGATGTATGAACAGGCAAAAACAGTAGTGGTGCAGGCGCGCAAAGCCTCGGCGTCGTTTTTGCAGCGCCGGTTGCGCGTGGGTTATGCCCGCGCGGCAAGATTGATCGACTTGCTTGAAGAGCGGGGAGTGGTTGGAGCCGGCGATGGCGCCAAGCCCCGTGATGTTTTGGTTTCCGCGATTGACGCGGGAATACAAACTCCGGGAGGGATGTCGGGCGATGTCAATGATATCGAAGGCGGCCAAAGCGATGACGGTTGGCAGAAAGTTTAATTTCTTTGAATTGCGAATTTGTATTTGAGGCCAGACCTCGGCGTACTCGCCGAGGTCTGGCCTCGGCAAACTGGATTTTGTATCATCGGATTTTTTTAAAACGGGCGCTGCCCGTTTTAAATTACGCAATCTAATTTTATTTTGTCAAGATTGGTTAATGGCCGATTTATCTCTATAATCAATAATACCGAGCATGGATTCGGTAATTTTTTAGCACTGACAGCAAATTCAGAGGTCAATCCTCGGCGTAATCGCGGAGGTTTGACCTTGGAATTTGCGCCATCCGTTGCCGCGAATTCGTGGGAAATTGACCTCCCAAAAGCTGAGGTCAAATCTCCGCAAATTCGCTTTCGGTAATAAAAAATACTTAAAAAATAATTAAAATACCATGGCTTTTAAAAAACAAAAACTTTCCGAGAGTGACAAGGTGCTTGCGGGACGATCCGAAAAAAGAAAAAGTTTGCAGGCGGCGCTGGATGATATCCGCGAGAAGTTCGGCGAGGGCGCAATCATGACATTAAAAGATGTCAAGGCGGTTGATGTCGATGTTATTCCCACCGGCTGTATTTCCCTTGATATGGCTTTGGGCGTGGGCGGAATTCCGCGCGGCCGCGTGGTCGAGATCTATGGCGGCGAGTCAGCCGGGAAAACCACATTGTCTTTGCATATTCTGGCCGAAGCGCAAAGAAAGGGCGGGGTGGGCGCGTTCGTCGATGCCGAACACGCGCTGGATCCGGAATACGCGCGGCGCATCGGCGTCAATGTTAACGATCTTTTGATCTCTCAGCCGGATTCGGGAGAGCAAGCATTGCAAATAGTGGAAACTTTGATGAAATCCGGGCAGGTGGATATTATTGTTATTGATTCGGTGGCGGCGCTGACTCCGCGCGCGGAAATCGATGGCGAAGTGGGCGATCAACAGATTGGGTTGCAGGCGCGATTGATGTCGTCGGCGTTGCGCAAATTTTCCGCGATTGCGGCCAAAACCAACACAATAGTTATTTTTATTAATCAGACGCGGATGAAGATTGGCGTAATGTGGGGAAATCCCGAAACCACGCCGGGGGGAATGGCGTTAAAGTTTTATGCTTCGGTTCGCATCGAATTGAAACGGATCGGCCAGTTGAAACACGGCGAGGAAATCATCGGCAATCGCGTGAAAGCCAAAATCGTGAAAAATAAAGTGGCGCCGCCATTCAAGGTGGTGGAATACGATATTTATTACAATGAAGGCATTTCGCAATTTTCCGATGTGATTAACACCGGTTTGGGTTTGGAAGTGATTAAAAAGAGCGGTACATCGATAATGTTCGGGGAACAAAAGCTGGGGGTGGGGATGGAACAGTCAAAAAAATTTTTGCGCGAAAATCCCGAAATTTTGGAAAAAATAAAATCCGAATTGAAAGTCAAGATTGACGCCACTTTTGACGATTTCAAAGAATAGAGATTGTAAAATTAACGAATGCACTGAAAAACGCCCGTTAAGATGGGCGTTTTTCAGTGTGAAAGCTTGGGTTATGGAAGCAGGGCCAGGAACCGGGCGCGCTTTACTTCGCGCGCGACCATTCGCTGGTGCGTGGCGCATACGCCGGTTTTCTTTTTGGGTTTGATTTTTCCCATTCCAGAAGTGAAATGCTGGAGGGTCTCGGTGTCTTTGTAGTTGATTTCTTGAATATTTCTTTGGCAAAAATAGCAAGCCATGAATTTAAATCAAAATGTAAAAATCAAAATTGAAAATGGCAATGAGGAGTCCAGAGGAAACATCCTCTGATTGTGGCGGGGTTAATACCCCGACGCAAGAACCCAATTTATTGTAACTTTTATTTTTGATTTTTTAACTTTAAATTTTTTAGAATGGAATATTTTTCACATCAATGTCGCCGTCTTCTTCGATAATCGGGATGTCGGTTTCCTCGGGCGCGGATTTGGCGCCGCTTCCCGATGTTGCGGAGTCCGCTTTGCCGCGGTTTTCGGCGGGAGCGGAGTTGGCCGGATAATTTTGCGGAGATTGATAGCCGCCGCTCGATTCATTGTTGCGCGGACCCAATTGCATCGATTCGGCGATGATTTCGGTGCGATAGCGTTTGTTTCCCGCCTGATCTTGCCAATCCCGCGTTTGGAGCCGGCCTTCAAACATTGCCAGAGATCCTTTTTTCAGATACTGGCCGGCAATTTCCGCCAACCGTCCGAAGAGAACGAGATTGTGAAATTCGGTTTTTTGTTGGCGCTGGTTGGTGTTTTTGTCGACATAGAACCGGTCGGTCGCCAGACCGAAATTCGCCACTTGCTGACCGCTGGGCATGACTCGGATTTCCGGATCGCGCGTAAGCCGGCCGATTAAGAATACTTTATTTAAATTCATTGAAACAAATATCGAAGCACGAATATCGAAATCCGAAACAATATCGAATGTTCAAATCTCGAATGTTCAAAACGGAATTTCGTTTCGGCCATTTGAAAATTTGAAAATTCAGATTTATTTCGATATTCGATATTCGATATTCGGATTTAAGGAATTTATTTTAATATCTCGTCCAGTTTTTCCTCAATGTCGCGCAATTCGGCTTTGATTTTTGTCCGGCGTTTGGGTTTGGCGGGTTTTGCCTCTTCGGAAGCGGGTTCTTCTTCCTTGGTTTCTTCTTTGGGAGTTTTGATTTCTTCTTCCTTGGTTTCTTTGATTTCCTTTACCGTGATTTCCGCCGCGAGTTTTTCCGCCTTTTTTTCTTCAATCGCAGGGAAGCTTTGCGCTACGGTTGTTTCGATTCCCGCAGACGCCGTTCGCGCGGCGGGCCGTTCGCGCCGAGGTTCTCTTTTCAGCTTTTCCGGATCATACCAAATTATCAAGCCACGCAATATTTCGGGGATCGTGTCGGTTTCTTTTTTGAAATCAACCGCGAACGCCGGTTCGCTCTGGAATAGGATGGTATTAACATAGGCCGCATCTTGTTTTTTAATGCGGTAAGCCAACCTTTTTTTATAGGATTTGGGCAGGTCGGTAATGGCGCCGTTTTTGGCGGTTATCAGCGCGATCAACTTATCTTGAAGTTTTTTGGCCTCATCCTCGGGCATATCCTGCCGGGTCAGGTAAGTAAATTCGTAATGCTTCATCATATATATCGCGGCCATCTTTTAGTGGTTCCGGTCGATTTTTACTGTCGCCGGAGATGGCCAATGTGCGATTATATTAGCAATAAAATTATGATCCGTCAATGTTGGCGATAGATTTTGATATGGTATAATTAAGCTGAAATTAAGATTAAAGATTAAAAAATGGCGATAAAAGACAATATTTTTCGGGGTTATGACATTCGGGGGATGTATCCCGATGAGCTTAATGAGAGCGCAGTTTATTATACCACCAAGGCATTTTGCGAACTGTATCCGCATATGAAGCGAGCGGTTTTGGCGCGTGATCCGCGGCCCAGCTCGCCGGTACTGGCAGATGCGGCCCGGAAAGCCATGCTTGAGGCGGGGATGGAAGTGATCGATCTGGGCATTGCGCCAGATCCATTGTGGTATTTTTCCATTTTTAATCATGATTATGACGGCGGGTTGATGATTTCCGGATCGCACAATCCGCCCCATCACAACGGCCTAACCTATCACGCGCGGAAAACCGCGGCGGTTGCCAGTGAAGAATTGATGGGCGAGTCGTTGCAGGCGTTGAAGCGTTTGGCGCAAAAGCTGGAAACAGAAGGCGCGGCGGGAACATTGTCGGGCAAAGTTACGGAATTTGACGCGTCGCAAGAATATATTGATTATGTCGCTTCAAAAATTAAAATCAGCCGGCCTTTAAAAATTATTGTGGACACCGGCAATGGCGCGTGCGGTTATTTGCCCGAGAAAGTTTTTCGGCGCTTGGGATGCCGGGTGGAAACAATCTATGGCGATTTTGATGGAACTTTTCCGCATCACTTGCCTGACCCATATGTGGAAGCCAATCGCAAAGATTTGGAAGCCAAGGTTTTGGAAACCGGCGCGGATATGGGATTTATGTATGATACTGATGGCGATCGGGTGGGGATTATTGACAATCGCGGGCGGGCGGCAAATGGCGACGATACGCTATTGGTTTTGGCGCGCCAGGCCGTTGGGCAAAAAAAGGGCGTGGTGGTGCATTGTATGCGTGCGTCCAAAGCGTTTATTGACGATATGCACCGCTTGGGCGCGACCACGCAATTTTCCGTTTCGCATCACAACGCAATTCGTGATAATGTCAAAAAATCCGGCGCGGTTTTCGGCGGCGAAATCACTTTTCATTATGCGTTTCCACAAGATTATTATTTGGTGGACGATGCGATTTTCGCGTCCATCAAGCTGGCGCAAGTTGCCGCAAAACAGCCGGATTTTGCCGCGTATGTTGATTCGTTGCCGCGTTACAGCGCAAGTCCGGAATTGAATATTGCGTGCGCCGATGATGTCAAATTCGGCATCATTGCCAATCTGCAAAAATATCTGCGCGAAAATAATTACAATTTTATCGATGTCGACGGCGCGCGGATAAATTTCAAAAACGGCTGGGCGCTGGCAAGATGTTCCAACACCGCACCGGTGATCAAGTGCAAATTTGAAGGCGAAACCCCCGAGGCCTTGCGTGAGGTTGAACAAATCTCCCTGCCAATTTTTGAAAAGTGCGGCATTCCCATAACCGCCAAAGATTATATCAAATTGGGATTGGAATAATTTTGGAATTCGTATTTTAATCTGTGGGGGCGATTCTGCGTAATCGCCCTTTGTGCTACCAAAAGGGGCGAAATTATGTTTCGCCCCTACGGGAGTTTAATATTTTATTTACCCGCCAGAATACCTCGGGGCTATGCCCCGGCGATGTTTGGCGGGGAATCAAACTTTTCCTTTCCGCGGAGCGTTAGCGGAGCGGAAGGAATACCGCGACGCCTTGGGCGCGCGGTAG
>JBARNX010000060.1:0-4111 GCA_049641805.1 Minisyncoccales bacterium | reverse complement strand
CTACTGCTTAAAGATTTCCTACTGCAATTTCCATATTTCGGCTGCGCCGGATTCATCATTCGTCGACAGACTTAGCTCAAGTATGCCTCCTCATTCTTCATCCGGCTCGCCCGAAATCTGAAAATTTCGCTACGGAAATCTTTAAGCAGTAGGTCTATAATAAAAACCGCGCTCTTTTCGTTTCCTTTATTATTATCGACAGCGGCAAAGAAACGCGGTGGGAAAATAAATATCAAGGGGGCGGAAGAGTACTGTAATTTTGATTCTCAAAAACGAATTGGAAAAAGAATAGCCGGTTTCTCCCATGCAATCACCCTTGCCAAACCCGCTTGCGAACGGGGGTTTGCGGTTTATTCATCCGCCAGAATACCTCGGGGCTATGCCCCGGGGATGAATGGCGGGGAATCAAACTTTTCCTTTCCGCGGAGCGGAGGAATACCTCGGGGCTCTGCCCCGGGGTAGTTTATTTTTGGCGCTTGTTGGTTTAATATGGAGGGGTATATGAATTTCATAATTTCCCATTTTAAGCGGTTTGATTGGATTATGGCTTTGGCGGCGGTTTTTTTGGCGTTGATCGGTCTTTTGTCGCTTTACAGCAGCTCGCTTCATTCCGGAGATTTCACTAATTTCAATAAGCAGCTGGTCTTTCTGGGGATTGGATTCATTCTAATGCTGGCAATGAGTTTTTTTGACTGCCGTATTTTCCGCGAAAATTCGGCGATTATTCTGGCGCTTTATTTTTTATCGCTGGCGGCGCTGGCCGGGCTGTTTTTTTTCGGCTCGAATAACCGCGGCGTGCGGACTTGGTACGACCTTGGGTTGATCACGCTTGATCCGATCGAGTTGTTGAAGCCCGTACTTTTGGTTCTGCTGGCAAAATATTTTTCCAGCCGCCATGTGGCGATGTACCAGATCCGCCATACCTTGCTTACCGGAGCATACATAGCTTTGCCCGCCGCGTTGATATTTTTTCAGCCGAATCTTGGGCCGTGTTTGGTGATTCTCGGTCTTTGGGTCGGGATGCTGGCGATTTCAGGAATAAAGTTGCGCCATTTTTTATTGTTATTTTTGGTTTTTTTGGTCACTTTCATCCTCGGTTGGATGTTTTTGATGAAAGATTATCAGAAAGCGCGGCTGATGAGTTTCTTTGTTCCGTACGATCCGTTGGGCGTGTCGTGGAGCCAGAACCAGACCAAAATCGCGGTGGGAACCGGCGGGTTGTTGGGCAAGGGTATCGGCGGAGGATCGCAAACCCAGTATGGTTTTCTGTCTGAACCGCAAACGGATTTTATTTTTGCCGCGATCAGCGAAGAATTCGGCATTGTCGGGATAACCGTACTGCTGCTGTTGATGTTGGCGCTGATATGGCGCGTTACGCGCGCGGCGGCGCGGGCGCGGGATAATTTTTTTCGGCTTTTTGCGGCCGGTTTTGCGACTTTGTTGCTGGTTGAGGCGGCAATTCATATTGGCGTGAATATCGGATTTTTACCGATTATCGGCCTGCCTTTGCCGCTGGTCAGCTATGGCGGTTCCAATCTTATTGCCACTTTCGCGGTGCTGGGAATTGTCCAAGGAATAGTTTCTTGTTCTAAAACCAACATTGATGCGGAGAATCGATAAACAACGAGTTTTCCACAGGCCGTCGGGTTGTGTTTGCCGCCGACAAAGAATATAATATCAATATCGATGTTTTAAAAATACAATATGTTAAAAATTATTCCTAAAATCGTTGTTTATCTGGCTTTGTTTTTGATACCGTTATTTACGCTGCCGTTCACGGGAGACGCGCTTGATTTTCAGAAACAGTTTATACTGTTCGCTCTTACCGGCGCGGGAATTTTCTTTTGGATATGGAATATTCTAAGCGAAAAGAAGCTGGATATCAATCTTAATCCTTTGCATTTTTTCGCGGTTGGTTCCGTGGCCGTGATCTTGATTTCGAGCATTTTTTCCTTGTATAGTTACGGGAGTTTGTGGGGCACGCCTTTACCGGTGGCGGAAAGTTTTGTTACGGCATTGAGTTTTATATTTTTATATTTTTTGATCGTCAACAATTTTAAAAAGATCGAAACATATAATTTGATCGTGGTTGCGACAACTTCAGCGACAATCGCGGCCATATACGGTATTTTGCAGGCGTGGGGGGTTTATTTGTTGCCGTTCTTGAGCTATACCAAAGATGCCTCGTTCAATACGATCGGAACGGCCAATAGCCTGTCTCTTTACGCGGCGATAATCTTGGCGACGATTTTCCCGCTTTTGTTTGTTAAAAAAAATCCTTACCGGCGCCTGATGGCTGTTTGCACCGGATTTTTGTTTTTCGCGCTGGTGTTTTTTAACGGCGTTATCACTTACTTCTTCCCGGTAAAAGCCGGGAACGGCGGCTATGAGCTTTCGCTGGCGCCGTGGATCGTACTGGCGGTTAGCGGGTTGGCGACATTTGTTTTTTCCGTCAGCGACCAAAAATTTTTGACCAAGAATTCGCGCGCCAAGAGCGCTTCTTTCGCGATGTTATTTGTGGCGCTTTTATTTCTTGTTTTCAATATTTTCGCCAAAGATATGGTTTTGGGAGTTCATGGATCGTCGATGAAAGCGGTAAAAGCGCAAACATCCGTGGAGCTGGCGTTGGATTCGCGCGCCGCGACGGATATCGCGATTAGTGTATTAAAACAGTCTTCGCAGGTATTTTTTCTGGGGTCAGGTCCCGGAACTTTCGTTTATGATTATGTAAAGTTCAAGCCCCAGGATTTAAACCAGGACAATTTCGCTTGGAATATAACTTTCTTTGCCGGGTCTTCCGAGATAATCAATCGGCTTGCGACCACCGGATTGCTGGGCATAGTCGCTTTACTGCTGATCGTGGTGTTCTGGACCATAGAAGCGTTCCGTACGCTGACCGGGGAAGACGATGATGAGGGATTGCCGTTGGCGGTTTTTGGCGGCTGGCTGGCGATTGTGGTGGCAATGTTTTTCTATCCGTTCAATTTCAGCTTGGCAATGCTTTTCTGGGTGTTTATGGCAATGATTATTGCGATGGATGAAGAAAAGATGGTATCGTTGCCGTTAAAATCGGTGCGGATGAATTACGCGATAACTCTAACATTTATCGCGATATTGGTGTTGGAACTTGGATTGTTGGTTTGGACTTCGAGGCGTTATTACGCTGAAACGGAATATTTGTCGGCGGTTAAAGCTTTGCAAAACAACAACCTTGCCGGTGCCATCAAGAGTCTCGAATCGGCGGCCAATTCCACCGATCGCTTGCAGGACAATTATTTAACCGGATTATCGCAAATATATTTGGCGCAGGCGCGCGAAGAATTGAACAAGCAGGATGCCAAACCCGAAGACGCGATGAAAGCCGCTTCTCCTTATATCCAAACCGCGGTTAACGCGGCAATGTTAAGTACCGATACGGCCAATCCGAACAATTCGACTAATTGGGCGGCTCGGGGTTATATTTACCGCCAATTAGTCGGGATTAGCGACGGATTTGATACTTGGGCAATCAATATGTACCAAAAATCCATCAGTTTGGAACCGAACAATCCTTCACTGTGGACCGAACTCGGCCAAGTATACATATTGAAAAAAGATTTGGACAAAGCCAAAGACAGTTTTAACCGGGCTATAACTCTGCGTCCGCAATATATCGACCCTCATTATTACTTGGCGTTGATTCACGATCAGCAAAACAACAAAGAGGAGGCGATCAAAGAATTGGAAATCGTGGCTCAGCTCTTGCCCGCTACGGATCAGGCTTCGATCGATAATGTTTCCAAAGCCATTGAAAATCTGCGGCAAGGCAATTCGCTTGGCGGCCAGTCGGCTGATCAAACCGCAAACGGGTTTCAAGCAGAAACAACCATCCCGCAGGACGGTTTGGATTCCGCTTCGACCACTAATCCTGGAGCCGCGGGCGAGTCTGAATTCATTCCTTTTGCGCCTTCCGGCGATAATCCGGTCCAGCCATAACGCAATCGTTCGCAAGGGGGGTATTCCAAGAGTTTATTCCCGCCGCCGGACTTACGGGAGCCAGATTCTTGCGAGAATTACGGATGTGAAATCAAATGGAACAGTCCTTGTATTGACGAGGGATAGACCCTTTAAT